>DAIQQA010000044.1:0-434 GCA_036787045.1 Burkholderiales bacterium
CGCACCGCGTCGCCAAGCTATAGGGATACCGTTCGCTCGAAAGTCGCGGGGTAGAATGTCCTTACTCTCGATTCGCTCGGATGGAAAATCCGGCCGTTCGGTCGCGCATCCACGGAGATCGCCGCTTGCCGTCAGCTCAAAATCGTTGATGGCTGGCTCCACGTAATCTACGTAACTTTGCTTGCGAAGTTCCTCCAAGTGGGACTTCGATGGTACTTGAACCACAAGGACCGGTAGTATGGGATCGTAGTATGTCGTTTTCTGTGGCCCAACGACCTCTAAGGCTAACGCCGCATACTCCTTGAACTGGCCTTTTGAAATCAGACGCTTGTCTTGCCACATTCCTCGTTGCAGGTCCGGGGGCTTTAGACCAACGGCGGCGAACCTGTTCCGGGATTCAAGCTCGTTCCATAAGCGATCAGCGGTCATCGACA
>DAIQQA010000044.1:444-9328 GCA_036787045.1 Burkholderiales bacterium
GCCGGAACGTCTTCTGGACGTTCTAGGGGCCGCCCCTTCGGTAGTGGGCGCGGCCGGGCGGGAAACGCGGCAGCAGTCTCCATACTAGCCGGCCCGTTCCTGCGACCTTCGTCGGCGGGTGTCTGCGCTAGTGCTGATGCGACGAGGAGGATGGGGCCGGCAGATGCTGCTAGCGATGCAAGCTTGCGTCTTCCTGAGGCTTGAAATAGAGCTGTACCTATCGTTCTTTGCTGCAACGCAGGCATTTCTGGCATGGAGTTCCGGTTGCGCTGCGTTCGACCAGTCTTTGTCGGCCGACCCACGGCTAGGTCCTAACTCAGACTGGGGCTACCCCGGGGGCGTAGAGTTTCGAATCTGAAGGAACTGCTTGTCGTGGTCTTGGTCATGCCCCCGGAAGAGGCAAGAGTTCTCCGCGGCTATGAAAGCCTAGAGCACATGAAGTCGGACTGCAATAGCAAGGGGGTTCGGTCCAGGGCTTCAAGTTGCTACTGGGTCTTGTGCCAACGGTCGAGACCTTGCGCTTATTCCTGTCCATGTAGAGACGCGCTGTGCCAGGAAATGTGCCTGGAACAGGCTGGGATGGGGGTTGGCAAGCGCTGCAGCCTGGCTATGAGCCAGGTTGCCTGCGCCTGAGAATCATAGGATCTAGGTGCACGGCTGCGACCACCCGCAGTACAGGAATAGCCTCGCATACTCGTGGGGACGCCAGCTCATCCCCCTCTCTCAAACCAGGTGCAAGCGCCGAGAGGGGATCTATGTTACGGTCCCCGCGACCTCAGCGAACCTGAGCTTCTCCAGCGCGTCCTTGAGCTTCCCCACCGATGATGCCTTGGCATACACGCCAAAGGACATCGAGGCGCCATAGCTGTGCCCCAGCAGCTCAGCGACCACGTCCTCCGCCACGCCGGCCTCACGCAGCCGCGTCGCACAGGTGTGTCGCAGCGCGTGAAAGTCCGGCTGTAGCTTGTGCCGCTTGCGATGACGCTGGAACCAGCGTGAGGCGGCCTGGCCGTGACCGTCTCGCCCGCCGGGGAACTTCGGAAACAGCCGCTTTTCTCCTTTGCTGCGCAGTGCCTTGACGTGATCCAGGAGGCCGCGGGTGATCAACTCGGAATGCACCGGGACCAGGCGTTCGGACTGCGCGTTCTTGAGCTGCTTGTCTGTGCTGCCCTGGTTGATATCGAACACGTCAATGCCGTCGACAACTTTGATGTCGGCGACATGGAGCTGCGCAAGCTCGTTGATGCGGGCACCGGTATACAGCCCCAGGAGGGGCAGCCAGTGGCGCGCGTCGGCGGCTGGATTCAGGGATCCGAGGAGCGCCTGGACGTCGTGCTGGCTGTAGGCCGGCCGTGCGGCGGAGGCCTTCGCTTTGGGCTTCCTGACCGTCAGCCCAGCGAATATGTTGTCCTGGATATAGCCATGCTGCCTCGCCCATTCGAAGAACGAGGACAGGCGTGAGACGTGTTTATTGACCGTTCGCAAGTCCAGGTGATTAAGCAGGGCGTCCGCCTTAAAAGCTCGGGCTGTTTCTTTCGCGAACGGGCTGCCATGTGTCGCACAGTAGGTGTTGTATCGGCCCAGAAGAGACTCAACCTCCTGCTGGGTCTTGGTTGTCCAGGACTTGGTGGCCGTCTTTTCCTTGACGAATGCAGCGATGATTTCGGATAAGGTGGACCCGGGCGTGGGCAGAGCGGACGCGGCCTGCGCCTGCGTGCTTACAGGGGCGATTAGCGCCTGGAGCGCTTTGAGCTCGGCATCGACATTCTGGGGGTCGATCTCGATCCGCTCGGCGCTGAATGTGCCCTTGTTCTGATCGATCGCAACGTTGTCCAGGATGAGGTGCATGAACTCATCTTCGTTGCCGGGTTTTCTGGAACGCATCAGCGCCTCGAAGGTCACCGCGGCCCGATAGGCAAGCGCTGCGGCCCGCAGGCGGGCCAGACGCAGGTCAGCGGTACCGAGGCTGCGTCTTAGCTCCCGCCGGCCGAGCAGGGCGCGCAAAGGCCGGGGAATAACGACGCGGGCATAGAGGCACGTTCCGTGCCGTGAGCGGACGAGGTAGTGCGCCAAAGTGGATCACCTTTGTGTACCACGCAGGTGATCGCAGCGCGTAAGTCTTTGTCTAGAAGGGATGTGGTGGAGTGGAAGGGGATCGAACCCTCGACCTTCGCATTGCGAACGCGACGCTCTCCCAGCTGAGCTACCACCCCGGCGAAGGCGCGCATTGTACGCCAAAACCCCCCGGGGCCGCTATGCCGGGATCAGCCGGGCCGCTGGCGCGCGCCGCGTGGCCAGTAAGCCCACGCCAGCATGACGATGCCGCCGACGATCATCGGCAGGCAGAGCCACTGGCCCATGGTCAGGCCGAGCTGCAGGAGCCCCAGGAAGTAGTCCGGCTCGCGCGTGTACTCCACGCCGAAGCGCAGCGCGCCGTAGCTCACCAGGAACAGGCCCGAAACCGCCCCGAGCGGGCGCGGCCTGCGCGAGAAGAGCCACAGGATCAGGAACAGCACCAGCCCTTCCAGGCACGCCTCGTAGAGCTGCGACGGATGGCGCGGCAGGGAATCCACCCCAGGAAAGATCATCGCCCAGGGCACGTCGGCAGGCCGGCCCCACAGCTCGCCGTTGATGAAGTTGCCGATGCGCCCCGCTCCGAGCCCCAGCGGAGTCAGCGGCGCCAGAAAATCGGTGACATCGAACCAATGGCGCTTGCGGCGCCAGGCGAAGACCGCCATCGCCAGGATCACGCCGAGAAACCCGCCGTGGAAGGACATGCCGCCCTCCCATACGTAGAACAACTTCAGCGGGTCATGCCAGTACTCCGAGAACTTGTAGAAGAACACGTAGCCCAGCCGCCCGCCGAGCACGACGCCGATCACGCAGTAGAACAGCAGATCGTCCAGGTCCCGGTAGCTCCAGCCCAGGTCGGGGTGCTTGCGGATGCGCAACCGACCGAGCAGCACTCCCGCCACGAAGCCGATCAGGTACATCAGCCCGTACCAGCGGATGGCGATCGGTCCGAGCTGGATCGCGACGGGGTCGAACTGAGGGTGGACGAACATGCAGGTATGGAGCGGGCGAGGCTCGATTATACGGAACTCCGTCCGGTGTCCCCGCATCCGGCAGACGCGACGCCAAGCGGCGCGCATGATGAGCACCGAGGGCAGCCAGGTCGCTTCCGGCCTGATCGAGCCTGTCCGCGGGGCCTCCAAATTCAATGGCATGGAACTTGCCACCGTCCTGCGCCGAGAGGGGAGACTATGCTGCGCTGGATCCGGGGGACCGCCTCCGACCATCCGCTCGAGGACAAGGAAGACGCCCGCCAACTGCTCAGCGAGCTGGCTGAGAAGGGGCCTTTTCGCGCGCTGGAAGAGCTGGCCGGCCACCTGGACGCGGTCAAGACCAGCGAGAACCTGAAACCGATCCGAGCCTTCGAGATCGTCGAGCTGCTCGACCGCAGCGCCCGTCCCTACCAGCGCAAGCTGAACCTGGAATACATCACCAGCGGCACGCGGCTGACCAAGTTCCAACAGCACCGCATCGCGCACACCAATTACGCCTTCCAGACCCAGCTCGCCGAGGGCTACCGCTTCTGCCTCGCCAAGTACGAGGTCGGCGCGGTGGGCGCAGCCGCCCTGAAGCCTTCGCTGCCGAAAATTGCCGGCCGGGCGCTGCGCGCCTGCGGCGCTCAGCTCAAGTGGTCGCTGCTGCGCTATGGTCCGGTCGACCGCCAGATCTGGGAGAACCTAGCGCGGCTGTACACCGCCGCCGAGGCGCTCGGCTTCGGTCCGTGGCTGCTCAATCTGTACCGGAGCGAGAAGCGCGAAACCACCGCCGAGCGCGAGTTCCTGCGCCCGCTCATGCTGGCGGTATCCTCGCCCGACGGTCTGCTGCCGATCCAGATCGAGCTGGCCGATCGCGTAATCGCCCACTGCTCGGACGCCTACGCGATCTCCTCCGATCCCGGCCGCGAATTGCACTACGTCAGCGATCTGGCGGCAGCGTTCCCGCCGGGGCGCATCTCGCCACGCATCACGGTCACACCGCAGACACGCTTCTTCGGCCCCGCCGAAGCGGCGAAGCGCATCGCGCGCTACATCGCCGAGATCGAGCGCACCGGAACCGTACCGAACGAGCTGAATCTAGGCCTGGAGGTCCGGCCAGAGGTGGCGTTGGCCACCCTGCAGCACCTGGCCCGCTACTGGTCTCCCAATCTGCCGGAACGCAAGGAGACGCGACGCCGCCGCACCGAGCACGTCACCGTCGTGCACGAGTTCGGCGAGGTCGTCGCGAACGCTGCCGGCCTGTTCTTCGAATCGCCCTTCGTCAGCAACGACGAAGAGTGGATCGTCGAGAACGAAAGCCCGGGCGGATTCGGCGCCTTCGTGCCGAAGCATCTGGGTGCCTGGGTGCGCATAGGCAGCCTGATCGCAGTGCGGCGCGAGGAAGGCGTGACCTGGGGCGTGGGCATCGTGCGTCGCGTAATGGGCGACGAGCAGGGCAACCGCTATGTGGGCATCCAGATGCTCTCCAGTGGTGGCGCGGCGGTCACGGTGTTCCCCGGCAGCCTTGGAGAGCCGATTGGCGCCGTCTCGCCCGACGGCGAGCTGTGCATCCTGCTGCCGTCCGCAACCACCGACAGCGGCGAGTGCACGCTGCTTCTACGGCCCGAGCTGTTCTCCCTGAAGAACACTCTCCAGATGCACGCCTACGACAAGCAGTATCTGCTCACCCCTGTTGCGCTCGCAGAGCAGGGCGACGATTTCGATATCGGGCGGTTCAAGATCGTGGAGCGGACGGATTAGTCTCGGGCTGGGATCGCTTGCAAGGTGGCTTCGTCATCCTGTACCAGGACAAGCACGCCAAAACCTGCAACCGAAGACCTGATGTGTAAAGTATAGGCCTGACCCCGGCGTCTGCGCTACCCCAACTCGTCCAGGTTCTTCGGCCAGCTCTTGTGCAGCAAGCGTGACAAGGCCCGATCGGCCAGGATCTTGCCGCCGGTCTGACAGCGCGCGCAGTAGTTGGTCTCGTTCTCGGCGTGGACAATGCGCTGCACCGGCGCGCCGCACACCGGGCAGGGCTGGCCGAAGCGGCCGTGCACCGCCATGCCCTCCCGGAACGCCGTGACTTTCTCGGGGAACTTCTCCACGGCTTCCCCCCGCAGTCTGTCGGTCCAATCGGTCAACACCGACCGCGTCGCGTCGAACAGGCGTGAGATCTCCTCGGCACCGAGGTTTGCGCTGAGCGCCACTGGCGAGAGCCTGGCGCGGTGGAGGATCTCGTCCGAATAGGCGTTGCCGATGCCGCTGAAGATGTGCGGGTCGGTCAGGGCACGCTTGAGCGTATGATTTTCGCTCTTCAGCCGCTGGGCGAAGGAGGCTAGGTCCGCTTGCAGCACTTCCAGGCCGCCCATGTCGAACTGCTGAAGCGCAGCCTCCCCTTGTACCAGGTGGAGCGACGCACGCCGCTTTGTCCCGGCCTCCGTGAATGCAAGCTTGCCGCTGTCGAAGTCAAACAGCGCCAGCGTGATGCGCCCCGGCGGTTTGTCCTTGGGGCCGAGCCAGCGCAGTCGGCCTGCGACCATCAGATGCAGCACGAGGAACAGATCATCCTCGAGGCCGACGACGATGCGCTTACCCACGCGGCGCAAGCCGGTGACCTGCTTGCCTTCGGCCGCACTAATCGGCGGCAGGGCAGTTCGCAACAGGAACGGGCTCGAGATCCGCACGCGCTCGAGCCGCCGGCCGAGTATGCCCCGGTCCAGCGCTTCGATGTAGACGACGATGTCTGGCAGCTCAGGCATACGTCCTATTGCACCACAGAGACACAGAGGCACAGAGAAAACGGAATCAATGAACGCATCGCAGGAAACCCGCCCCCCAACCAGCGCCAAGGTACAGGCCAAGATGACGCATTCACGTGGGCCGTTGGCGCAAGCGCCTCGCTAGTGCCGGCCGTCGTCGATCTCCTTGGTTTCTCTGTCTCCGTGCCTCTGTGGTGATAGGCAGGCTTCAGGGCACCAGGGCCGAAGGCATCCGCCCCAGGATCAGATTGGTCTTGCGGTTCAGGTACCGCGTGTTGCGGTGGCGGTCGTAGTACCGTGGGTTGGGCACCATGGCGGCGAGTCGGGCAGCCTCCCAGGCATCCAGCCTGGCCGCGCTGGTCCTGAAGTAGTGCTGCGACGCCGCCTCGCAGCCGAACACGCCGTTGCCCCACTCGATGATGTTGAGATAGATCTCGAAGATGCGCTGCTTGCTCATCACTGTCTCGATGATCAGCGTGATCATGGCCTCCTCGAGCTTGCGGATGGTGCTGCGCTTGGGTGTGAGAAACATGTTCTTCGCGAGTTGCTGGCTGATGGTGGAGCCGCCCGCAACCACTCTGCCTTTCCTGATGTTCTTCTCGTAGGCGCGCTGGATCGCCTCCCAGTCGAACCCTGCGTGCTCCATGAAGTTGGCATCCTCGGCGGCGACCACCGCGCGCTTCAGGTTGAGCGAGATCTTGTCGTAGGGGACCCACTGATGGCGCAGCTTGGCCTTGGGGTTCTTCTCCTGCAGGGTCTCCAGCCGGTCCTGCATGAACGAGCTGCTGGACGGGTTGAAGAAGTTCCACCACAACACGTGGGAAAAGATCCAGCCGAAGTACAGCAGCAGCAGGCCCAAGACCGCCAGCCCTGCGCGCCAGACTAAGCGCCTAGCCCATTTCACAGCGACTTGAGCATCGCAATCACCGGCGCGGTCAGCGGCCGCACATCGCGCCACACGAAGAAGGATTCGGCGGCCTGCTCGACCAGCATGCCGAGGCCGTCGGCCAGCCTGCCCGCCCCCTGCCGCTGCGCCAGTTCCAGGAACGGCGTCAGCCCCTTGCCGTACATCATGTCGTAGGCGGCAGAGCCGGGCGCGAACACGCCGAGGGGCAACTCGGGGACGGTATCGCGCAGGCTCGCCGAAGTGGCGTTGATCACCAGGTCGAACTGCTCACCGGCCAGGTCGCGGTAGCTGCTTGCGCGCACCGCCCCGTCCGGAAGGCGGGCACGGAACCGCGCCACCAGCCGCTGCGCCTTGTCGACGGTGCGATTACCGACCACAAGAGCAGCCGGCCGCGCGGCCAGCAGCGGTGCCATGACCCCCTGCGCGGCACCGCCCGCTCCCATCAGCAGCAGACGGTTCCCTGTGATCGCGATGCCGAGGTTCGCCTCGAGATCCCGCACCAGCCCCACGCCATCGGTGTTGTCGCCGTAGATGCCATCGCTCTCGAACTTGAGGGTGTTGACGGCGGCCGCGTCGAGCCCACGCTCGCTGCGACGCTGCGCCAGCTCGAACGCCTCGAGCTTGAAGGGAAGCGTGACGTTGAGCCCTTTGCCGCCGGAGCTGCGGAACTGCTCAATGGTGGCGCGGAATCCATCCAGCGGCGCGAGCAGCCGGCCGTACTCGAGGTCCTGGCCAGTCTGCCGCGCGAACTCCGCATGGATCAGGGGCGACTTGCTGTGCGCCACCGGATTGCCGACGACGGCGTAGCGGTCAGTCATTGCAGCAGCAAATCGCTGCGTGTGAACGCCCAGGTGCGGGTGATGTGGAGGATGTCGGTCTCGCTCCGCACGTTGGCCGGAAACGGCTTGAACGGAGAAGCCAGCATGACGATGCGCTCGACTGCGCTGTCCAGGATGCGGCTGCCCGACGAGCGGTCGATCTCGATCTTCTCCACGGTCCCGTCTGCCTTGATGGCCACGGTCACCAACACGGAGCCGAACTCGCCGCGCTGCCTGGCCTCCTCCGGGAAGTTGGCCGTGCCGACACGCTCGATCCTCTGACGCCACTGGTCCACGTATTCGGCGTACACGACGCTCTGGGTGCGGGCGCCGACGAACTTGCGCTTGGGCAGCTCCTGGTAGGCCTGCCACTCGCGGGCGATCTCCGCCTCCAGCCGGGCGATCTCGAGGCGGGCGCTCGGCAGGTCGGCGAGCCTGGCGTCGTCGATCGGCTGCGTCTGCTCCAGCGGCAGCGTCTGGGGGTTGGTCGCGTAGTTGCCCGGATTGATCTGCGCCAGCAGCCGCTGCGCCTCGGACTCCAGCTGCTGGACCCGCTTGGCCGCCAGGGAAAGTTCGGAGTCCGCCGACATGTTGGGCAGGGCGGGCAGGTTGCTCTTGGCGCGCAGCTTCCGCTCCGTGTTGCCGCCGCCGTCGAGATCGGCCTGGGCCAGCGCATCGGCCTTGGTGGGACGGGTGGCCGACTTACTGTTCACCAGCACGACCTCGATGGCCGGCGAGCCCTTGAACAGTGTGGCATCCGGGTACTCGAAGTGGATCAGCAGGACCAGCGCATGGACGACCAGCGAGAAGCCGATCGCGACCGACAGGGTGGAGTTGGGCCGCGGAGAAAGGGGGTCGACGACTTCCGCGGGCAGATCGGCGCGGACAGGGCTCAGGCGGAGTGTCGAAGCGGACAAATGATTGGCGCCAGCGAGAGTCAGCAGCCTGATGCAAGAGTGGCTTCGCGAGCGCCTCCGGGCTTTCCCGGTGGCGCACACGCGCAACAACTACCTGATCGAGCGTAACCAGACATTGGTTCAGCGGCCTGATCGGAGTGCCGCGCCGCGTTTTACATCACGCCGTTCCCCCATTGTATGCAAGCAACGGGCCACTGTCATTGCGGGGCCGCCGCGGCAACACCACGGTACTCCGCGCGGAAGGTCAGCGCCAGCAGATCCACGTCCGAGATCCCCAGCTCCACCAGCGAGCCGGGCTCCAGCTCTGGCAGCGCCGCGACCTTGGTGATCAGCGGGATATCGGCGATCTTCACCAGGTTCTCACGGATAACCTCCGCAGTGCTGACCGTGACCGCCTCCTGGAGTAGCCACCGCAGGCACCAGTAGCGCTCCA
>DAIQQA010000044.1:9428-13779 GCA_036787045.1 Burkholderiales bacterium
GTGCTGACCGTGACCGCCTCCTGGAGTAGCCACCGCAGGCACCAGTAGCGCTCCATGGTGCGTTGGAACTCGCCGTAGGCCTCGTAGGCCTGCTCGAAGTCGCGCATAGCAGTGAGCAGGCGCTCGCTCTTCGGCGCATAAGGCGGCTGCTCGCCGCGCACCCAGGCGATAAGCTGGCGCTGGTTCACCAGATCCACGTAGCGGCGCAGCGGCGAGCTCGCCCAGATGTACTGCGCCACGCCCAGCCCCTGGTGTGCCGCCGGCACGGTGGACATGCGCACCTTGCCGTTGTTCTGGGAGCGGTAGATGGCAGCCACCCCGGCCTCGGCGAGCAGGCGACCCCACTCCGAGTTGACGAAGATCATCATCTCGGCCACCACCTTGTCGATCGGCGACCCGCGCCTGCGCTCGACGATGCGCACCCGCTCGTCCTCGACGTAGAAGTTGTAGTCCATCTGCACCGCACGCAGCGGCTCGGGACGGCCGCGACCCGCCTCCAGCACCCCGGCCAGGTCCCACAGCACGTGCAGGGCATCCGCGTAGGGGAACGCCCGCTGTTCGGCGGCGATGGTTTCCTCGTTGAACTGCTCCTCCAGGACGTCGTGGCGCAGATTGGCGGCAATTTTTACCTGCTCCACAGCGCTGCGTGTGCCACGCACCCGCAGGTCGGCTGCCACGTCGAGGTAGAGCGAGAGCGCCGGCGCCGTCCGGCCTTCCCCCAACGTGTATCGGTCGACAACTGCCGCCGGCAGCATGGTGATCTTGTCTCCCGGCATGTAGACGGTGGATAACCGGGAGGCCGCTTCCACATCCAGTGGGCTGCCTGGCGCGATGCCGAGCGCCGGCGCTGCGATGTGCACGCCGATCTCCCACCCGCCCGCGGGCAGCGGACGCACCGAGAAGGCGTCATCGATCTCGGTGGTGGTGATATCGTCGATGCTGAAGGCCGCGGCCGGCGCGAGCGGGAGCTCGGCGGGCGACTCCGCAGCGTCCGCAACCCGGGAGGCCTTGCCGCCGGGGAAGTATTCGAGCAGGAAGCGATTCAGGTGGTAGTCACACGAGGAGGGGATGGCCCCGCACTTCTCCAACAGGTGCGCGGTGGAAAGCCCGGCCGCGTTGGCCGCCTGCTCGAGCGCCTTGACCTCGATGGTGTTGCGGTCGGGGTTGTACAGCAGCTCGTTCAGCCGCGGCTTGAACTCCTCTGGCAGCTCGAAGCGGGCGAGCTGCTCGATGTAGCGCGCCTGCGCCAGGGCCTGCTGGCGCTTGCGCTCGACGCTGGCGAGCGCAGCCTTGAGCGCGTCGGCCGGCGCGGCGCGGTAGCGTCCCTTGCCCTTCTTGTAGAAGTACATCGGCGCGCCGTGCAGGCGCAACAGCAGCGCCGCGGACTCCAGCGGAGCGGGTGCGTGACCGTAATAGTCCCGGGCCAGCTTGTCGTAGGAAAACTCGTCCTCCCCGCAGCACTCCCACAGGAAGTCCACGTCCACCGACTCGGCGGACTTGTGCGCCTCCTCCAGGAACCCCGCGAGCGCGCCGTCAAAGCGAAACAGGACGTTGGCTGCCTTGACCTTGCTGCGCTTCCCGTGCGGCGCCTCCACCTGCAGGGAGGTGTCGTTGTCGGCGAGGATGGCGCCGACCTTGAAGGTGCCTTCCTCTTCGTAGAAAACATTCATGCGCTGCTCGGGTGCGGCCAGGGGATTGGATCAGGTTGCAGAGGGGTTCCCGGAAGGGGCGCGCATTATAGCCGACCGACTCCCCGCCCGGAGGCGGGCGGCGGGCTCACCCTTCCGCCGGCGCCCTCCGCACGTTTGCGGCTACGGAGACTCTGATTCACTGTTGCATTGTCGTTCCCGCGGAGGCGGGAACCCAGGCTGCTCCGACACTTCTGGATCCCCGCCTGCGCGGGGATGACAATTCATCAGACGTTCCCGATTTATGTGGCCTTGCTGGCGATCGATCAAGGAATACCGGCGAACTCGAGCACCGAATCCAGGTACTGCTCGAACTCCGCGAAGCCGTGGTCGCTGCCCTGGACGACCAGCTGCCTGGCGCCGACGTACTTCTCCACCGCCTCGCGATAGTCGAGCACTTCGTCACCCGTGGTAACCATCAGGTAGTAGCGTTCCGGACGCGTGGGACGCTCCACCCACAGCACCTGCAGCTGCGCTAGGTGCTGTTCGGTGAGCTCGTAGGGCTCCCCGGTGTGGAGGTTCTTCTGCGGCCCAAGGTACGCTCGCAACCCCAGGTGCGGCGTGATCGCCGGGTTGACCAGCACTGCGCGCACGCCATGCGTCTCGGCCAGCCAGGTCGCGTAGTAACCCCCCAGCGAACTGCCTACCAGTGTGGTGGATTCCGCCGGGGCTCTGGTCATCTCCCGCTCGAGCAGGGCAATAGCCTGGGCCGGGCGGTCGGGCAGCGCCGGGCAGGAGAACTCGCTGCCGCGCCCGATCGCTTCTAGCCGCGCCTGCAGCTGGTGCGCTTTGGTGGACTGGGGCGAGCTGTTGAAGCCGTGGAGGTAGATCAGCATCTCACAGCTCCATTTGCCCGCAGCCGATCTCGATCACTCGCCCGCCCACGAAGATGCGGCGCTCCTGGTCCACGCTAAGGTGAAGGCGGCAGGCGCGACCGAGGTGGTCGCCCTGGTGTATGGTCAGTGCCACCGGCAACGTGCGTCCGGTCGCCAGCATCCACCCGCCCAGATTGGCGCAGGCCGAGCCCGTACCGGGGTCCTCCCCCAACGTTCCGGGCGAGCGGCTGAAGAGGAAACGTGCGATGGCACGGCCGGGCGCATCCTCTGCCCAGAAGGTCTCGGATAGGTTGAACTGCAGCGCCACCGCCTGCATGGTCGCATCGCTCAAGCCGCTGCCGTCTTCGAACACGCACAGCGCGTTGCCCGCGAGGCGGTCCTCGGCGAACACGTTGAGTAGGCGGTAGGTGCGTCCGGATGTGTGCATGCGCTCCTATTGTGCCGCAGAGCCGCTGCACAGACCAAGCGGCGGTGCCTGGTGCACGCGCCGACGGGTTGCCCTCCGGGAGCGCCTCAGCCGCGCGATGTGTGGTCTCGCAGTCGAGGTGCTTCTGTTCCTTGCGCGATGTCCATTGCGCGGTCGGGCTCCTTCCGCTGGGCAGCTCTCCTGCCCCTGACGATGTGCCAGACCATTGCAACTGGTGCGGCAAGCCCGATGGCCCAGTGAAACACGCTGATCCAGGCACGCGCTTCCTCGCCGCCGAAGTAGTACAGAGCGTACCCTGACAGCGTGAGCAGAAGCACCGTGGACAGCAGCACGATCCCGAGCGGCAGGTTGCGGCGCTGGTGCCAGCCGCGGCGGACGTGAATCGGCAGAAGCGACCCCACCACTACCAGCCCCGCCATCGCCGCGGCGCCATGGATCCGCAGCCACCACTGCTCGAGCGGGTGCGGCGCCGGCCCGAACGCCCCCTCCATCTGCACGAAGTAATGAAACGCCAGCCACAGGGCGCCAGTCACGAACAACGCGCCGGCGACCCAATACACCCACTTACGGTGGCCGCGGGCAAGCCTCATGGGTTCAGCCGTCGACGCCTACTAACGGAACGAGCAGCCGGCCGAAGGCGGCGGCTCGGAGGTCGCCGCCCGCATTCACCGTCCCAGGCGCGGCGCAGTTCGAGTGGCTCCGGCATCAGCGCAGCGCGACCTGATGGAAGGCGAGCAGGCGTTTGACGCCGTCGGTGATGTGGCGGCAGGACAGCGTGGCGCCGGTGATGTTTCTGATGTCCTGATCCAGCTTCAGGGTATCGCCCACACGCTTGCCAGCGAACTGCCGCCTCCACGCGGCATTGCGGATCTCGTACCCGTAGGCCTCGCGATAGTCCATCACCTCGATCTGGCGCACGCTGCCGTCGGCATCGATACCGATGGCGTAAGTGATGAGCTCGTGCTTGCCGATCACTTCGTCGACGACGAACCAACCCAGCAGCTTGCCGTCCGCGCGCGCCTCCCATACCGCCTGCTCCGGCACGCGCGCCCGCACGCCGGAGATCCGTTCGATCTCCTTGACCTGCTCGCGACTGAGGCTGACCGGTGTCGGCACGAACTCCCGGGCGTCGGCGAAGATCGCCGACTGCGCCTGCTCGACACTCAGGTACTGAACGGCGTAGCAGTGCGGCGCGACAAGCGCTGCGGCGGGTGCGAGCCAACGGACGAGATCCTGCATGGTTCAGAGGGTGTGACCGATCTTCAAGCGATTTCGACTCCGGATCGGCAAGATTCATGTTGCCATACTCGGAGGGATAACGCGCCTGGCCCTGGCCACGAGCGTGGATTGCGAGAGGGCCTCGCCCGAGCCCTTGCGCGGCGGACCGCATCGACCGGGCC
>DAIQQA010000044.1:13879-21403 GCA_036787045.1 Burkholderiales bacterium
GCGAGCCGGTCGAGCAGCTTCTGGTGTATTCCCCCGAACCCGCCGTTGCTCATCACGAGAATCTGGTCGCCAGGGCGTACCGCTCTCACGACTGCGGCAATGAGCTGTCCGAGGTCGTCGTGGGCGACGGCCTTCGCACCGAGTGGGGCCAGCGCGGACTGGACATCCCAGCCCAGGCCGTTGGTGTAGCAGAACACGAGGTCGGCGCCCTTTAGGCTCGGGCCGAGGCTGTCCTTCATGACACCCATCTTCATCGTGTTGGAACGCGGCTCGAGCACCGCGAGAATCCGCGCCGCACCGACCTTGCTGCGCAGGCCGGCGATCGTGAGCTCGATGGCGGTGGGGTGGTGCGCGAAGTCGTCGTAGACGGTGATGTCGTTCACCGTGCCGCGCAGCTCGAGCCGGCGCTTCACATTGTGGAAACGCCCGAGCGCCGCGATGCCGTGCGCCACCGGCACGCCCGAGTGACGGGCCGCGGCCAGAGCGGCCAGCGCGTTGTGGCGGTTGTGACTACCCAGCAGCTGCCATTGCACGGTTCCCTGCAACGCGCCTCCCAGCCTGACGTCAAAGCTGCCGTCGGAACGCGGAGCGCCGGCGTGCCAACCTGCTTCGACACCGAAGCGCTCGACGGGCGTCCAGCAGCCGCGCGCGAGTACCCTTTCGATGCTGGCCTCGATGCCGTTGGCCACGACCAACCCGTTGCCGGGGACAGTACGCAGCAGGTGATGGAACTGGGTCTCGATCGCCGCCACGTCCGCAAAAATGTCGGCGTGATCGAACTCCAGGTTGTTGAGGATCGCCGTGCGTGGATGATAGTGAACGAACTTCGAGCGCTTGTCGAAGAAGGCCGTGTCGTACTCGTCGGCCTCGATGGCGAAAAAGGGTGACGCGGTCAACCGGGCAGAGATGCCGAAGTTCTCCGGCACGCCGCCGATCAGAAATCCCGGGTTCAGACCTGCGTCCTCCAGGATCCAGGCCAGCATGGCGGTAGTGGTGGTCTTTCCATGCGTGCCCGCTACGCCCAGCACCCACTTCTCCCGCAGCACGTTCTCGTACAGCCACTGCGGCCCCGATATGTACGCCAGATTCCGGTCGAGGATCGCCTCCATGAGCGGGTTGCCGCGCGAGACGACGTTGCCGATGACGAACAGATCGGGCTGCAGCTCGGTCTGCTGCGGGTCCCAGCCCTCGATCAGATCGATGCCCTGCGCTTCGAGCTGTGTGCTCATGGGCGGGTAGACGTTGGCGTCGCAGCCGGTCACCTTGTGGCCGGCCTGCTTGGCGATCGCTGCGATCCCGCCCATGAAGGTGCCGCAGATGCCTAGGATATGGATGTGCATTGGTGACTAGAGAAAACTCTCAACGCCAAGGACGCAAAGGACGCCAGGGAATGCAAGATCGACTTCTGCCGCGGCGACGCGGAGGGCGCACAGGGTGTCGAAGGTAAGATAACGGCATCCGGACCGGGCGGTTGAGCCATTCCGGGTTTCGCCCCGCTGAGAGCGACGGATTTACTGGGCCCGTGCAATAGTGGCACCGTGTCCGTCGCGCATTTCGAATGTCGGTTTTCCTTGGCGTCCTTTGCGGACTTTGCGTCCTTGGCGTTGAGAGGTAGTTTCAGTAGGGAAAAAAGTGCGCGAGAGCATTGGCCGCAACCCGCCCGCCCCACTCCTGCAGGAAATGCCCGCCGTCGGCCACTTCCATGGGTGCCGGGCAGCCGCGGATGTGCCGGTGGAGCGCACGCATCACGGGCGGCCCCAGCACGGGATCCTGCATACCGATCGCCATGAAGCTGGCGCCGTTCCACTCGCTCGACAGGAACTCGCGTGCGCGGCGTGAAAGCGCCGCGCCTGGTGCGTCGGGCCGGTCGGGTACCAGCTGTGGAAAGCGGCGCACGCCCGCCTTGTAGCGCACGTCCGGGAACGGAGCGTCGTAAGCCGCGCACTCTCCAGCCGTCAGGTGTGGACAGGTACGCCCGAGCAGCTTGCCGGCAGACAGGTCCGGATTCTTCGCCACCCAGGCGCGCCATGCCACGAAGCCATCCGACAGCGGCTCGTCGCCGGTGGCAAGCGCGGTGTTCATCACGAGCAGCCGGGTGATCCGGCCCGGCATGTCCATCGGCAAGGTGAGACCAAGCAGTCCCCCCCAGTCCTGCACCACCAGGCAGACATCCCGGAGATCCATCGCCTCGATGAATGCGACAAGCGTACGGCGGTGGAACTCGAAGCTGTACACGCTTTCGTCCACCGGCTTGTCGGAGCGGCCAAACCCGAACAAGTCCGGCGCGACCACCCGGTGCCCCGCCTGGGTGAAGACGGGGAGCATGCGCCGGAACAGATACGCCCAGGTGGGCTCGCCGTGCAGGCAGAGGAAGGTCGTCTGGCCTTCCCCGCGGCCCTCATCCACGTAGTGCAGGCGCAACCCCTCGTAGCCCGGCAGGCCATCGAGATAGTGCGGTGCGCAGGGGAAGCCGGGCAGGCTGGCAAACGCTTCTTCCGGCGTGCGAACCGCGGAAATGGCCGTCATGATCGCAGCATTCTACAGGAGCCTGCTCAGGTCTCCGCGCACAAAGCCGGACAGCGGCGGCTCGACGCCGCGTCCCAGTGCGATGACCTTGAAGAGCTCGCCCATCTCGCTCGGGCTCAACAGCTTCTGCGCCTGCGCCGAGAGCGGGAGGTAGTCCGCCGGCCGCTCGGGAGGAGTGCGCGCGAGCAGCTCGGTAATGCCAAGGTTGATCAGGAAGTGCGCCTGCGTGGTATAGCCGAGCAGCGTAAGGCCGCACTCGAGGCCAGTGCGCGCCACCGCGCTGAAATCGACGTGCGCAGTGATGTCCTGCAGCCCGGGAAGAAAGAACGGATCGTCATGCGCGCGGTGCCGGTAATGGCACATGAGCGTCCCACGGCTGCGCTGCGGGTGATAGTACTCCGCTTCCCCGAAGCCGTAGTCGACAAACAGCAGGACCCCCCGCTCCAGCAGTGCCGCCAGCGAGCGAATCAGGCCGCGGGCTTCCAGGGCGATCTCCGTCAGATACGGGGCAGGCAGGTCGAGCGTGCGCGCCGCGCGCAGCAGCTCTCCATCGGGCATCGCGCGGTCATCGAATGCGAAGCCGTCGCGTCCGCGGACTACACCACGCTCGAAGTCTCCTTCGTCTCGCCGCACGATCAGGTGCACCGGAAGCGCATCGAGCACCTCGTTGGCCACGATCGCTCCGATGAAGCGCTCGGGCAATCGGTCCAGCCACTGCACGCGGCCGGCGACACGATCCGGCAGCGCGGCGATGCGCTGCTGCTGGCGGGCCCGCAAGTTGCCGCTCAGCTCGACGATCAGATAGCGCGCAGGCAGACGGCCCAGGGCGTCCAGCGCCAGCAGCAGGTCGGCAGCCATCCGGCCGGAACCAGCCCCCAGCTCCAGCACGTCGCCGCCGACCAGAGGCAAGAGTTCGGCGAGCTGGCGCGCCAGCGTGGCGCTGAACAGGGACGACAGCTCCGGCGCCGTGACGAAGTCGCCGGATGCACCGAGCTTGGCTGCACCCCCGGCGTAGTAGCCGAGGCCTGGCGCGTACAGGGCCAGATCCATGTAGCGATCGAAGCCGATCCACCCGCCGCTCTCGGCGATAACCTCGCCGATGCGCTCACGCAGCGCCTGGCTGTGTGCTTGCGCCTCGGGAGCGGGCGGTGGCAGCGCCGGATCGGGTGGGAACAAGGGCAGGGGGAGTGGGGGAAATCCGGTAGAATTTTACCCCTCGACAGGAGACTGGGATGCAGGAGAAGGTCGCGCTGATCACCGGTGGCGCGCGCCGGGTGGGAGCGGCCATCGGCCGGCTGCTGCACCAGGGCGGCATGAACCTCATGGTGCACTACCGCTCGTCGGCAGAGGAAGCGCGTGCGCTGCAAGCCGAGCTCGCTGCCCAGCGGGCCGATTCGGTGGCCCTGGTGCAGGCCGACCTGTTGAACGCGGGCTCGTTGCCTGCGATGGTCAACGAAACCCTCCAGCAGTTCGGGCGGCTCGACGTTCTGATCAACAATGCGTCGAGCTTCTTTCCCACCGTCATCGGCGAGATCACCGAGCGGGAATGGGACGACCTGGTGGGGACCAACCTGAAGACGCCGCTGTTCCTGTCGCAGGCCGCAGCGCCACACCTGAGAAGGAACCACGGCTGCATCGTGAACATCATCGACATCCATGCCGATCGGCCGATGCGCAACTATCTGGTGTACAGCGTGGCAAAGGGCGGCCTGGTGGCCCTGACGCGGTCGCTGGCCGCGGAGCTCGGCCCCGAGGTGCGCGTCAACGGCGTGTCTCCGGGTGCGATCATCTGGCCCGAAGACGAGCGCTGGTCGGACGAGCTGGCACGCCAGCGCATCGTCCAGACCACGCTGCTCAAGCGCGTGGGGGACCCTGAAGACATCGCGCGCACCGTGCGCTTCCTGGTATTCGACGCTCCGTACGTCACCGGCCAGGTCATCGCCGTCGATGGCGGCCGCAGCATTCACTTGTAGACCCATGGATATCCGCAGACGCCACTACGAAGACAACAAGCTCGCCAAGCGACTGCGCCGCCTGACAGGCCAGGCCATCGCCGACTTCGACATGATCCAGGCGGGCGACCGCGTGATGGTGTGCCTGTCCGGCGGAAAGGACAGCTACGCTTTGCTCGACGTGCTGCTCAGCCTGAGGGAGCATGCGCCGGTCGATTTCGAGGTGATCGCCTTTAACCTCGATCAGCGCCACCCGGGCTATCCCGCCGACGTGCTGCCGGGCTATCTGCGCTCGCTGGGCGTGCGCTTCCACATCGAGGAACAGGACACCTACAGCGTGGTCAAGCGCGTCATCCCCGAGGGGAAGACCATGTGCAGCCTGTGCTCGCGGCTGCGGCGCGGGGTGATCTACCGGGTGGCCAGGGAGCTCGGCGCGACCAAGATCGCGCTCGGACACCATCGCGACGACATCCTCGAGACGTTCTTCCTGAACCTGTTCTTCAACGGCAAGATCAAGGCGATGCCGCCCAAGCTGGTGAGCGACGACGGCAACCACATCGTGATCCGTCCGCTGGCCTACGTGAGCGAAGTTGATCTGGTCCGTTACGCCGAGCTGCGCCAGTTCCCGATCATTCCCTGCGACCTGTGCGGATCCCAGGACAATCTGCAGCGCAAGCAGGTCAAAGCCATGCTGGCCAAGTGGGAGAAACACCATCCCGGACGGATGGAGACGATCTTCCGCAGCCTCCACAACATCGTCCCCTCCCACCTCGCCGATACTCGGCTGTTCGACTTCGCCGGCCTCGTGCCGACCGGGGTCCCGGTGGAAGGCGGCGACATCGCGTTCGACGCGGAGCCGTTGTCTGGTGCGGTGATCCCGCTTCGGCGTGTCGACGCGGCCTAAACCGCTACACCATACTACCTACACCCAACGCAGAAGCGTTGGGTGTAGGTAGTAGTCAAAGTATTGATCTAGTTCACAATTAGCAGTCGGCAGGACCTGAAGGCCGGAACATCAAGATCTGCTTGTCAAATTCAGTTTGATAGGGCAGACTTACCACCTGCCCATCAGACCCCCGGTTATCCAATGAATTGCGCCGACCGCCTCGTCACCATCTTCGGCAGCCAAGCCGAAGTGGCGCGCCGTTTCCGCGTCGACCGCGCTGTGGTGAACAACTGGGTCAAGTCCGGCTATGTGCCGTCGCGCTGGGCGGTGGAAGTCGAGCACTTGACCGACGGCAAGATCGCCGCGGTCGAGGTGCTCAACGAAGCGAACGCGCGCAAGCCCATCCGGGTGAAGTCGCGCGGAGAAGAAGACAGCCTGTTCGGACCCTCACTGGCAGGGAGTGACACCATGAACCCATTCGCCCCGGCAAAGCGCATCCATTCCTTCCATCCCCCGCAGCGCACGCTGATGGGTCCCGGTCCCTCCGAGATCAACCCGCGCGTGATGGCTGCCATGGGGCTGCCGGCGATCGGCTATCTCGATCCCATCTTCGTCGAGATGATGGAGGAGCTGAAGGACCTCCTGCGCTATGCCTTCCAGACCAAGAACGCGCTGACCTTCCCGGTCTCTGGCCCCGGCTCGGTTGGCATGGAGTATTGCTTCGTCAACATGGTCGCGCCCGGCCACAAGGTCATCGTCTGTCGCAACGGCGTGTTCGGCGGCCGCATGATCGAGAACGTCGAGCGCTGCGGCGGAGTGCCGATCATCGTGGAGGACACCTGGGGTGAGCCGGTCGATCCACAGAAGCTCGAGGATGCATTGAAGGCGAACCCGGACGTCCGGGTGGTCGCGTTTGTGCATGCCGAGACCTCCACCGGCGTGCAGTCCGACGCCAAGACGCTGGTCGAGATCGCGCACAAGCACGATGCGCTCACCATCGTCGATGCCGTGACCTCGCTAGCCGGCACCCCGGTACTGGTGGACGAATGGAATATCGACGCCATCTACTCCGCCAGCCAGAAGTGCCTGTCTTGCACGCCAGGGTTGTCGCCGGTGTCCTTCAGCGACCGCGTGGTCGACTACGTCAAGGCCCGCAAGGACAAGATCCACAGCTGGTTCATGGATATGAATCTCCTGCTGGGTTACTGGGGCGCCACCACGCGCACCTATCACCATACCGCGCCCACCAACAGCCTGTACGCGCTGCACGAAGCGCTGCTGATCCTCAAGGAAGAAGGCATCGAGAATTCCTGGGCGCGCCACCAGCGCCATCATCTCGCACTCAAGGCGGGCCTCGAGGCCATGGGCCTGAAGTACCTGGTGAAAGAACCCTATCGCCTACCGCAGATGAACGCGGTGCACATTCCCGAAGCGATCAAGGACCGCGAGGCCGAGGTGCGCAAGACGTTGCTCACCGAGTTCAACCTCGAGATCGGCGCCGGCCTCGGTCCCCTCGCCGGCAAAATCTGGCGCGTGGGCATCATGGGCTACAGCTGCAAGCCCGAGAACGTGATGGTGTGCCTGTCCGCGCTGGGCTCGGTGCTGTCGGACATGGGCTTGCCGATCCATGTGGGCGAGGCGGAGGCGGCCGCGCACCAGGCCTACGCGCAGTTGCATGCCAAGGCGGCGCTGCAGAAGAAGACCAGGGTGGCGGCAGCGGCCTGACCCGAACTTCCTCTGTTGCTGGACAAACGGGCCGCGCTGCGGCCCGTTTTGCTTTGGCAGCCCGCGCAGGCTCTCGACTGATACTGCCCATAAGTACAGTCCTCCATCGCGTTCCCGCAAACCCGATGCGACCGCCAGGTGGACGCTGCCGTCCAGCGCGCGCTGCCCTGCCCCGTCAGGCTAGTCCTTCGGCGGGATGCGCGGATTCTGTCCCGGGTAGATCTTGTCCGGGTGCGTCAACATGGGGAGATTGGCCTCGAAGATGCGGATGTAATAGTCGGGCCGGGCTGCAGTTCCCTCGCATCGCTCGACAACGGAGCGCGTGCCTCGCCGGTCTGGATCCGGCTCAGCCCGCCGGGTGTGCTACCGTTTACATTTCAGACGCCCACGGAGGCCTCATGCGTGCCCGCCACCTCGCCCCGCTTGCGCTGCTCA
>DAIQQA010000044.1:21503-30038 GCA_036787045.1 Burkholderiales bacterium
GACGCCCACGGAGGCCTCATGCGTGCCCGCCACCTCGCCCCGCTTGCGCTGCTCACGTCGCTCCTGCTGGCCGGCGGCTGCTCGAAGCAGGAAGAGTCGTCCCCAGCGTCAGACACGGCTGCGCCTGCGGGCCACCTTACCGCCCTCGCCCGCGATGCGAAGGTGATCTCGCCCGGCAAGCTCACGGTCTGTTCCGATATCCCTTATGCACCGTTTGAGTTCAACGATGGCGGGTCGGGGGACACGCTGACGGGCTTCGACGTCGAGCTGGTGCGGGCCATGGCCAAGACACTGGGGCTTACCGCCGACTTCAAGACCACACCGTTCGACTCCATCATCCCTTCGCTCGCCGCCGGTAACTGCGACATGGTTGCCTCCGCGACAACCATCACCGAGGAGCGCAAGCAGAAGGTGGCCTTCACACAGCCCTACTTCGACGCCGATCAGTCACTGCTGGTCCGCAGCGGCGATCGGGAGCGCTACAAGACGCTGGCCGATCTCAGGGGCAAGACGATCGGCGTGCAGTCGGGAACCACCGGCGAGAACTACGCCAAGGCCAATACGCCACAGGGCGCGACGGTCAAGGATTTCCCCGGCGCGGAGGATCTGTTCAACGCACTGGCATCGGGCGACATCGATGCCGTGCTGCAGGACTTCCCCGTGAACAAGTACCGCTCACTGAAGGCCTCGGAGCAGTTCGCCGTGACCGAGACGATCAAGACCGGTGAGCAGTACGGCTTTGCGGTGGCGAAGGAGAACGCCAACCTGGTCGCTGCGCTGGACGCCGCCCTGGCCCAAGTCCGCGAGTCGGGCGAGTACGACACGGTCTACAAGATGTGGTTCGGCGACAAGTGATCGACTGCGCCGGTCGGTCGCCCGGAGCGGCTTGCGGCGACGCCGATGGGCTGTTCCCGCACCCTCTTGTACGTCGGGTAGCGCAGCTGCGATGCTAACCAGCCGCCAGCGTGGCCAGCTCGTCCGGTATGCAATCTACGCGACCACACTCGCGCTGCTGGTGTGGGCAGCAACCACCACCGACTGGGCCAAGCTGCAGGAGCACTTCTTCGACCCGAAGATTTTCTGGAGCCTGTTCCCCGACATCCTGACACGAGCCGCACGCAATACGCTGATCTTCACCTTGTTCGGCTTCACCGGCGGGTTGGCCATCGGACTGGTGCTCGCCTTGATGCGGCTGTCACCGGTGGCTCCGTACCGGTGGGCAGCGGCCATCTACATCGAGGTGTTCCGGGGCCTGCCCGCGCTTATCACCATCGTGCTCATCGGCTTCGTGCTGCCGATTGCGCTGCAAGTCCGGGTTCCCGGGACATACGGGCCGGGGAGTCTGGCGCTGGCCATCGTGACTGGTGCCTATCTCGCAGAGACCATCCGGGCCGGCATCGAGGCCGTGCCGAAGGGCCAGATGGAGGCGGCCCGCTCGCTCGGCATGAGCCATGCCCGCGCCATGGGCTCGATCGTCATCCCGCAGGCATTCCGGGTGATTCTGCCACCGCTGACCAACGAGCTGGTGCTGCTGCTGAAAGACACTTCGCTGCTGTTCGTGCTGGGCACCACCGACCAGACCATCGAGCTCGCCAAGTACGGCCGTGATGCGGTGGCCGACACGTTCAACGGCACACCGCTCGTGGCTGTGGCGCTCGTGTACCTCGCCATCACGTTTCCGCTGACCCGGGCCGTCGCGTGGCTGGAGCGGCGGCAGAAGCGGGCGGTGCGGTGATGAGCGAAGCGATGCAACCGGCTATCGAATTGGTGGCGCTAGAGAAGCGCTTCGGCGCCAACCAGGTGCTGCGGGGAATCGACCTGCGCGTCTCGCCCGGCGAAGTGGTGTGCCTGATCGGACCGTCCGGCTCGGGCAAGTCGACGCTGCTGCGCTGTGTGAACCGTCTGGAGGAACCGACCGGCGGACGCGTCCTGATCGATGGGGAAAACATCTGCGCGACGGACTGCGACCTCGACCGGGTGCGGACGAAGATCGGCATGGTGTTCCAGCAGTTCAACCTCTTCCCCCATCTCTGCGTGCTCGACAATCTCACCATCGCCCAGCGCAAGGTGCTGGGGCGCTCGAAGGAGCAGGCCGAGGCGAAGGCCCACACCGTGCTCGAGCGAGTCGGCCTGGCGGAGAAGCTACACGAGTATCCGTCCCGCCTGTCGGGCGGTCAGCAGCAGCGTGTGGCCATCGCCCGGGCGCTCGCCATGGATCCGCGGATGATGCTGTTCGACGAGGCGACCTCGGCACTCGACCCCGAGCTTGTCGGCGAGGTGCTCAACGTCATGCGCTCTCTCGCGGAGGACGGCATGACCATGATGGTGGTGACCCACGAGATGGGGTTCGCGCGTCAGGTTGCCGACGGGGTCGTGTTCATGGACGCCGGCGTGATCGTCGAGCAAGGTCATCCCGACGAGGTGCTCGGCAGCCCGCGGCACGAGCGGACGCAGCGGTTTCTGCAGCGGGTATTGGCCCGCTGAAAGCACTTCCCCGGCCTTCTCGCTGCGGGTGACGCGGCTCGAGAAGCCCTGCTCGAACGACGCGATCTACAAGTCGACGTCCTCGCGCGGCGCGATCGGCGAGCCGGACCTCACCGTCAAGCCGTACCTCGCGAGCGTTCTCATCGAACTTCTCCTCCGGCGGAGCCAGGCGCCTGGCGCAGACCGCCATAGCTGTGCCACGATCCTGCCACCAGCCAGCCGCAATCGACAGGTATGTTGGCGCCGGTGATCGCGCTGGCATCGGAGCTCGCGAGAAACGCTACAGCACGGGCAATCTCGATCGGCTCGACGAGACGTCCCAGGGCCGCGTTGCGCTCTAGCGCGGAAACATCCCGCTCGCCCTTGTCAATAGCCGCCTGCAACGCGGGTGTCCGAGTGTAGCCCGGAGACACGGCGTTCACCCGCACTTGGGCCGGACCCCACTCCGCGGCCAAGCACTCGGTCATGGCGATGACCGCCGCTTTGGCCGGTGCATAGGCGTGCAGCGGCATCGAGCGCATCCCCGCGACAGAGGCGATGTTGACGATGCTGCCGCGCCGGCGCGCAGCCATGCGCGTGCCGAACGCAACCGCGGCCGCGTAGGTGCCACGCTGATCCACGCGCACCACTTCATCCCAGCTTGCCATCGACAAGCGATCGGGCGGCAATGGCACCTGGATCACCCCCGCGCTGTTGACCAGGATCTCCACCGGGCCCAGTTCCGCCTCGACCGAATCGGCGCAGCGCTCCAGCGCCACCTCGTCAGCCACATCGACGACCCAGGCGCGACCGTTGACCTCGCGCGCCACCGTGTGAACCCGCTCGTCCCGATCCAACAAGGCGATCCGCGCGCCGCGCGCCGCCAACTCGCGACAACAGGCCGCGCCGATGCCGCTCGGACCGCCGGTGACGACTGCCACACCCGAAACAACCACGACAGCCATCTACTTCTCCATCACTGCTGGGCTAACACCTTTTCTCGTATTCACGCTGTCCGCTCCTGGTATCAGCGTGAATCCTTCGTGCTTTGGCAACCACCGCCTCGCACACAGTGCGGCGAGGAAGTTGGGCCCTGAGCGCTATTCTACTGATCCAACCGAGAAACAGTGCATGAGCGCGCTCAGCCGCCCGGACCGTCTCAGCTCTCCGGTTCCTTCAAAGCACCGAGACCCAACCGATCAGCGAACCGTCGTCCGCTACTGCTGCGCCGTCTCCCGGATTCGCTTCGTCATCTGCTGATAGCGTTCGGCATTTTGAGGTCCGGTCACACTGTCGAAGGACATTCCCATCGCAGCGGCGAGCTGCTCCAGGCGTGCCGAGGGCGCCGGGTGGGTCTTGAACAGCAGCGCGACGGCGTTGTCGTCTGGCTTGATGGAAGACAGCGTCTGCACCGCGTTGGGAAGGCCCCAGGGGTCGTAGCCTGCACGTGCCGCCATTGTTACACCCATGCGGTCGGCTTCGAACTCATCTCCTTTATCGAGACCGCGTGCATACAGCTCCTTGGTGGGACCGATCAGTGCCTCGACCAGTTCCTGGTTCCTGCTGCCCTGCGAGGCTGCCTGCGCCCCCTGGGCGAGCAGCCCGACGAAAGCAGTCTTGCGGATCGCGTTGAGGTGGTG
Organism: Burkholderiales bacterium; assembly: GCA_036787045.1. Classification (GTDB taxonomy): domain Bacteria; phylum Pseudomonadota; class Gammaproteobacteria; order Burkholderiales; family SHXO01; genus SHXO01. The sequence goes on from DAIQQA010000044.1 coordinate 25,607, forward strand.
CTTGCGCACGACGTGCGCGGCCTCGTGCCCGAGAACCCCGGCCAGCTCCGACTCGTTGCGCAGCACCAGCAGCATGCCCTTCGTGACGATGATGTTGCCGCCCGGCGTGGCGGCTGCGTTCACGACTTCGCTCGCGTTCACCGCGAAGTGCCACGGCAGATCCGGACGCTCCGACTGCAGGGCCACCCAGCGTCCGACAGCGTTGACGTAACGCTGCAGCCCCTGGTCGTCCAGCAGCGGCGATGCACCGAGCAGCGTCTCGGCCACGCCCTTGCCCATCTGGATCTCCTCCGGCTCCTTGACTTCGCGCAATCCGCCGACATTCTCGGCAAGCTGGCCGACGTCGACGCCACCGATCTGCATGCCCTTCAACGCGCCGGCGCTCTCGCACCCGGCTGTAACCGCAGCCGCGATCAGCACGGACAAGGCCAGGACGATCCTCGTGTTCATCACTTGCTCTCCTTGATCGGTTTACCGTCCTCGTTGTAGTAGGCAACGCTGCGCGCGGCGAGCGAAGTGCTCTGTGCGAACTGCTGTGCCTGATCCCGGCTTGCTGCGAAGCTCGCCATCCGTTCGAAGGCGGCAGGGTCGGGCTGCGCGTCCTTCAGCCCCTGCTCGTCGAACCCGCGCACGCCGGTGGTGACAGTCGGGCGGCTTCCGGCTGGCCGGTTCACTGCCGCAACGGTGCGCGGCGCGGGGCTCGCGGCCGCCCGCGCGTGTGCGCTCTCGGTCAGGTTCATGCGCACCTGGAGCATGCGCACGTAGCCGGTCTTGCCCTGGGCCTGGACCTGCATCCACGGACCCTGCCGCACGAGGATCTCCACGCGCGTCTTTTCCGGGAGTTTGACCGTCGTCTCGGCATCCAGGTACGGCCTGGCCTTGAGGTCGGTCACCCGGATGACGTATCCAGTCTCGGCGGCAGCGGCGGATGCCGCCCATAGCGAAAGCGCAACCACGAGCTCCCAGCGTATCTTCATGACGGTTTCCTGACGGGTTCGAACAGACGGACGTCCTTCTCCCTGCCTTTCACTTTGTAGAGTCCGCGATCCACGAAGTCGAATGCGCTACCGCACATCCGCATGGTGTCCTCCGACACCAGGATGCGCGCCACGCCCTTGGTCAAGCCTTCTATCCGGCTACCGAGATTCACGGTGTCGCCGATGGCGGTGTATTCGCGCTTGTTGTCCGAGCCCATCAGCCCCACGACAGCGGGCCCGGAGTTCAGCCCGATGCCCACGTCGAAAGCCGTGCCCTCCGATCCGACCTCGCGCTTGAACTCTTCGAGCTGCTCGGACATCTCCAGCGCGGCCATCACCGCATGGCTGGCGTGGTCGGGGTCGTCGAGCGGCGCGCCCCAGAAGGCCATGATGGCGTCGCCGATGAACTTGTCCAAGCATCCGCCATGCCGGAGGATCACCTCCACCTGCCGGCTGAAGTAGCGGTTGAGCAGAGCGACGACCCGCTCCGGCGGGAGGCGCTCGGAAAGCGTGGTGAAGCCGCGGATGTCGGAGAACAAGATGGTGATCTCCCGGCTCTGTCCGGCTTTGGGAAATCCACCGCGTGCGAGCAGGTCCCGCACAACGTGCGGGTTGACGAAGCGGCTGAAGAAGTCGACCGCCTTGAGCCTCTCGCGGCGCTCATGCAGATAACCGTACAAAGCAGAGGCGAAATACAGGCCGGCGCTCAACACCGCCGGCGTCAGCATAGGCAGGAGATAGCGGCTGCCGGCGGCGAAGGAGCTCCATGCCAGCATGAGCCCGATCGCAGCGAGCACCGCCACTCCGATCTTGAAGCTGTGGTAGCCGCGCTGGAACGCGAGGTAGATGAGTGCCATCACGGCTAGCGCGACGAGCAGCGGCAGCACCGGCGAGGCCGCGCGCATCGCAGTGCCGTTCTTCAGGTTGTCGATCGCCGTGGCGAGGATATCCGCGCCCGGATGGAAGCCACTGACGGGCGTCACCCGAAGGTCGTGCAACCCCGTCGCGGCGGTGCCGATCACGACGATCTTGCCGGTGAACTCGTCCTGGGGCCGCAGCCTGCGCTCGCGGTTGAAGTCCTCGTACAGATCGACGAACGACACGCTCCGGTGCGTGCGCCCCGACCAGCCTAGGAGTATGGACTCGGACGGCGGGACTTCGTAACCGAGGTCTGCCGCAACGCGTGCGGGCAGGGAAGGGATCTTCCAGCCGTACGCAGGCAGCTGCAGGTAGTAGCGGCGCGTCACCCCGTCGCTGTCCGGGAGCAGGTTGATTAGACCCAGTCGCCAGTTCTCGTGGGTCAAGGCCAGCGGCAGCATCAGGCTCACGCGCGCATCCGGCTGCGGGTCGCGGCCCGCCGTCAGCCCGAGTGCCCCGGCCAGGTCCTTGAGCGGGACACCGTAAGCATCGCCGGCGGGATCGAAGCGCACCGTCGGGAAATACACGTTGGTCAGTGGCCGGACCAGTTCGTTGAACAGCTCGTCGGCCTCGGGCCGGGTGCGGTCCGGCTCGGCGAACATCACATCGAAGACGATTGCTTTCGGGTTCTGGGCGGCGATTCCCGCCGCCAGCTCGCCGTGCACCGAACGTGGCCAGGGCCAGCGGTCGGCCAGGTCGGCCATCCTCTCGAGGCTGGCGTCGTCGATATCTACGAGCACGATGTCCGGATCCGGCGCGACATCGCGCGCCTGAACGCGGACGAACAGATCCGACAGGCGTCGCTCGAGCGGAAGAAGCAGGCCGACGCAGTGCTCGACGATCGCGAGCAGCACGAAGGCCGAGAGGATCAGCGTGAGAGGCTGGAGCCTGAGCTTGGGCACGGCCGCACTCTAGCAACGGCCATGCCCATGGCCGTGCGATGAATGCCGACAGCTATGACGGCGGGGTTTGCCTAGAGCCCCAGCCGCTGCCAGATGGTCGTGGTCGGTCCTGCCTGGTTGAGCGTATAGAAGTGCAGGCCCGGTGCTCCGCCCCGCAGGAGGCGATCGCACAGGTTGGTCACTACGTCCAGGCCGAAAGAGCGGATCGAGGCCGTGTCGTCGCCGAAGCCTTCCAGCTTGCGGCGGATCCAGCGCGGGATTTCGGCGCCGCAGGCGTCGGAGAAGCGCGCGAGCTGCGCGAAGCGGCCGATCGGCATGATCCCGGGAACGATCGGAATAGTGATGCCCGCTGCCTCGCATTCCTCCACGAAGGCGAAGTAGGCGTCCTGGTTGTAGAAGTACTGCGTGATCGCGGTGTCGGCGCCGGCCTCCACTTTGCGCTTGAAGTTGGCCAGGTCTTCCTGGGCGCTGCGCGCCTGAGGGTGATATTCCGGGTAGCAGGCCACCTCGATGTGGAACGCCTTGCCGAACTCCGCACGGATGAAGGCCACCAGCTCGCTGGCGTAGCGAAACTCGCCGGCGTCCGCCATGCCCGACGGCAGGTCGCCACGCAATGCCACAATCCGCTTGATCCCTGCGTCCCGATAGCGTTGCAGCATCTCGCGGATCGACGCCCTGGTCGAGGCCACGCACGAGATATGCGGCGCGACCTGCTGTCCCTCGGCCTGTATCTCCAGCGCTACTCCCAGTGTGCGATCCCGGGTAGTCCCGCCCGCACCGAAGGTGACGGAAAAGTACGCCGGCTTCAGCTGCGCAAGCTGCTTGCGCGTGGTGCGCAGCTTCTCCAGGCCCTCGGGGGTTTGAGGGGGGAAGAGCTCGAAGCTGAAGGTGTGCCGTGAGGCGTTAGGCGTGAGGCGTGAGGCGTTCATTCCGGTGATTCCAGTACTCCGCGGCGCTGCAGAGAGCGCATCAAGCCACCAATCAGACCAAACACCCGATCAAGCTTCTCCTGGACTTGCGTGTCGTTGCTGAGCAGGCCGAGGCGTTTCGCAATCGTCAGCTGCGTGTCGATCTCGCTGAGTGAACCCCTCGCGACAGAGAGGAAGTGAAGGAACTCCTTCTTGGACGTCCGCGCAGCGCCCTCGGCGATGTTGGAGGGCACCGAGACCGCTGCGCGCCTAAGCTGGCTAGTCAAACCATACTGCTCAGTGTGGGGGAACGAGGCGGAGAGCTGATAGATTTCGCCGACTAGCTCGACCGCTACTTGCCAAGCGACAAGCTCATGATGTTTTCGCCTCACGCCTCGCGCCTCACGCCTCGCGATCAGTACCGATAATGCTCCGGCTTATACGGCCCTTCCTTCTTGACCCCGATGTAGCGTGCCTGCGCGTCGGACAGCTCGGTGAGCTGCGCGCTGAGCTTCTTCAACTGCAGGCGCGCCACCTTCTCGTCCAGATGCTTGGGCAGCACGTACACGCCGACGGGGTACTTCTCCGGGTGGTTGAACAGCTCGATCTGGGCGATGGTCTGGTTGGCGAAGGACGAGCTCATGACGTAGGAGGGATGACCCGTCGCGCAGCCCAGGTTCACCAGGCGGCCCTCGGCAAGCAGGATGATGCGCTTGCCGTCAGGAAA
>DAIQQA010000163.1:0-9556 GCA_036787045.1 Burkholderiales bacterium
GCTGCGGCGACTGCACTGGTAGGCTAGCCTCCGTACCCGCCATGGGCTGACACAGTTGGCGCGAGTTGAGGGTCTGCGAGACAAACCCGATCCGCCCGATGTCAGACCATGGACCGGCACCCTGAGCATCGGTCATAGCACGAGCTGCCATCCTAGCCCGCATTTCTCACACTGGCGCGGAATTATGGCGGGTATCGGGCGAGCCGGTTGCGGCTCGAACGCCGCGCCCATGTTGGACACATGGGCGCGGCGGGCATGCCGCAAATGGCCGTCCTAGACCCGCCAGAATCCGCGCAGCCCGGCGACAGCATGTCGGACACGCCCGATCGTGCAAACCCACGGCGGACGGCCTCCTCAGCATCATCCGGGGGCGGCGGTGTGAGAAATGCGGGCCAGGCCCGTCGTCACGCCGCGGCGCGCACCGTCGTCTTTACGCCGTCTTTACGCCTGCGTCCCCGCTCTTGACCACGTCCTTGCGGTGACACGGGCAGAGTGTCTGACGTCGAATCTACCCATATCGACCGAACGGACGCTACCCCATGGACATCGTCTTCATCGCACTGACCCTGTTCCTTCTCGCCCTGACCGTTGGGCTGGCCCATCTGTGCGCCAAGCTGATGGGAGGCCGCTCATGAGCTGGATCCTCGGTTTGGCATTGCTCACGGCACTCGGCCTGTTCGTATATCTCGTGGTTGCGCTGCTCAATCCGGAGCTGTTCTCATGACCGCCGCCGGAGTGATGCAGATTCTGGCGTATCTCGTCGTGCTCCTGCTCGCGGTGAAGCCCCTGGGCGGCTATATGGCGCGGGTGTACGCGGGCGAGCCGACCTGGCTAGGGCGGCTGCTGGGGCCGCTCGAGCGCCTCACGTACCGGATCTGCGGCGTGGATCCGGGGCGCGAGATGGTGTGGACGCGCTATGCCGTCGCCGTGATGCTGTTCAACGTGCTCGGGCTGTTCGCCGTCTATGCGCTCCAGCGCCTGCAGGGCTGGCTGCCGCTGAACCCGCAGGGCCTGGGGGCGGTCACGCCCGATTCCGCCTTCAACACCGCCACGAGCTTCGCCACCAACACGAACTGGCAGGGCTACGGGGGCGAGACGACGATGAGCTATCTCACGCAGATGCTGGGACTCGGCGTGCAGAACTTCGTCTCGGCCGCCACCGGGATGGCGGTGCTGATCGCACTGATTCGCGGCTTCGCGCGGCGCAACGTCGACACCATCGGGAACTTCTGGGTCGATCTCACCCGCTCGACGCTGTACATCCTGCTTCCGCTTTCGCTGGTGCTGGCGGTCGCGCTGGTCTCGCAGGGGGTCGTGCAAACCTTCTCGGCGTATCACAGTGTCCCGCTGGCGCAGGCCGTCGAGTACGACACGCCGAAGCTCGATGCCGCCGGGCGGCCTGTCGCGGACGACGAGGGCAACCCGGTGACCGAGAAGGCGATGCAGAAAGAGCAGGGCATCGCGGTCGGCCCCGCCGCCTCGCAGATCGCCATCAAGCAGCTCGGCACCAACGGCGGCGGGTTCTTCAACGTCAACTCAGCGCATCCGCTTGAGAACCCCACGCCCCTGTCCAACTTCCTCGAGCTGCTGGCGATCCTGCTCATCTCGGCCACGCTCTGCTACACATTCGGGCGCATGGTGGGCGATACACGCCAGGGCTGGGCCATCCTCGCGGCCATGACCATCGTGTTCGTCGTGCTGCTGGGGTTGTGCGCCTGGATGGAGCAATCCGGGAATCCGCGCTTGGCCGCGCTGGGCGTGGAGCAGACCGCCTCGCAGCAGCAGGCAGGCGGCAACATGGAGGGGAAGGAGACGCGCTTCGGAATCTCGGCCTCCACTCTCTGGGCAACCGCCACCACGGCTGCTTCGAACGGGTCGGTCAACTCGATGCACGATTCCTACACGCCGCTTGGCGGCCTCGTGCCGATGTGGCTGATGCAGCTCGGCGAGGTCATTTTCGGCGGCGTGGGGTCGGGGCTCTACGGGATGCTGGTGTTCGCGATCATCGCGGTGTTCGTGGCCGGATTGATGATCGGCCGCACGCCGGAGTATCTGGGCAAGAAGATCGAGGCCTTCGAGATGAAGATGGCCTCACTGGTGATCCTGATTCCGCCGGCCGTGGTGCTGGTCGGCACGGCCATAGCCGTTTCGGTGGGAGCCGGGCGCGGCGGTGTGGCCAACCCGGGGGCGCACGGCTTGTCCGAGATCCTGTACGCGTTCTCGTCCGCGGGCAACAACAACGGCAGCGCCTTCGCCGGACTTTCCGCCAACACGCCGTTCTACAACACGATGCTGGGACTGGCGATGTGGTTTGCGCGGTACTGGCTGATCGTCCCGACGCTGGCCATCGCTGGAAGCCTGGCAGCCAAGCGCACGGTGCCCGCGGGGGCGGGCACTTTGCCGACGCACACGCCACTGTTCATCGCGCTGCTGATCGGCACGGTGCTGCTGGTGGGGGCGTTGACGTTCGTTCCGGCGCTGGCGCTGGGGCCGATTGTCGAGCAGCTGCAGATGGTGGGGCGGTAGATGCGAGGGAATCCACACCACCCCGCCGGCTTTGCCGGCCCCCCTCCTCATGAGAGGAGGGGAGGACTGCCCCACACGCCCCGACGGCTGGCGGGCACGCCTCCAAGGGCTGCTCCCACTACTCCGCCCCTGCGGGGCACCCCTCCTCGGGCAGGCTCCCACCACCCCGGCGCTTCGCGCCACCCCTCCTCGGGCAGGAGGGGAGGACTACTCCATACCGCCCCGCCGGCGATGCCGGCACCCCTCCTCATGAGAGGAGGGGAAGGAGTTACTTGGTAAGGAATGTGACATGACTAGCCGCACGCTCCCCCGCTCGTTCTTCGAACCGGCGCTTCTCAGGCAGGCGCTGGCCGATGCCTTTCGCAAGCTCGCGCCGCGCGACCAGATGCGCAATCCTGTGATGCTGGTCGTCTACGTCGGGAGCATCCTCACCACGGTGCTGTGGATCCAGGCACTGCGCGGGCAGGGCGAGGCCCCGGCCGGATTCATCCTCGCCATCGCCTTGTGGCTGTGGTTCACGGTGCTGTTCGCCAACTTCGCCGAAGCCGTGGCCGAAGGCAGGAGCAAGGCCCAGGCGGCCGCACTGCGCGGACAGCGCAGGGAGATCGTGGCCAAGAAACTGCAGGAGCCGCGCCGTGATGCGCAAGTCTACCTGACACCTTCGAGCCAGCTGGGGGTGGGAAGCGTCGTGCTGGTGGAGGCCGGCGACTTCGTCCCGGCCGACGGCGAGGTGATCGATGGCGTGGCCTCGGTGGACGAGAGCGCGATCACCGGTGAGAGTGCGCCGGTGATCCGCGAGAGCGGGGGCGACTTCCGCTCCGTGACTGGCGGGACCCGCGTACTGTCCGACTTGCTGATCGTGCGGGTGACGGTGAATCCGGGCGAGACTTTTCTGGATCGGATGATTCGCATGGTGGAGTCGGCGCGGCGGCAGAGGACGCCCAACGAGATCGCGCTCACCATCTTCCTGGTCGCGCTGACGATCGTGTTTCTGCTGGTGACGGTGACGCTGCATCCGTTCTCGGTGTTCAGCGTGCAGGCAGCGGGCAGCGGAACCCCGGTGACGGTAACGGTACTCATCGCGCTGCTGGTGTGCCTGATTCCCACCACCATCGGCGGGCTGCTGTCGGCCATCGGCATCGCCGGCATGGGCCGCATGCTGCTCAAGAACGTGATCGCCAACTCTGGGCGAGCGGTCGAAGCGGCCGGCGACGTGGATGTCCTGCTGCTCGACAAGACCGGCACGATCACACTCGGCAACCGGCAGGCGACCGCCTTCATCCCCGCCGCAGGGGTCAGCGAGCGCGAGCTAGGAGACGCGGCTCAGCTCGCATCCCTCGCCGACGAGACACCGGAAGGCCGCTCCGTCACCGTGCTGGCCAAGAACCGGTTCAACCTGCGCGAGCGCGATGTCGAGGCGCTGCACGCGACCTTCATCCACTTCTCCGCCCAGACGCGCATGAGCGGCGTCGATCTGGAAGGACGCCGGCTCCGCAAGGGGGCCGTGGATGCCATCCGCGCGTTCGTCGAAGGCCAGGGTGCGTTCGTGCCGAAGGAGGTTCTCACTGAGGTGGACAACGTCGCGCGGCGCGGTAGCACGCCGCTGGTCGTCGCCGAGGACAAGCGCGTACTAGGGGTGATCGAGCTGAAGGATATCGTCAAGGGCGGCATCAAGGAGCGCTTCGCGCAGCTGCGCCGCATGGGCATCCGCACGGTGATGATCACCGGCGACAACCGACTCACCGCAGCGGCCATCGCCGCCGAGGCCGGCGTGGACGATTTCCTGGCCGAGGCCACCCCCGAGGCGAAGCTCAAGCTGATCCGCGAGAGCCAGGCCCAGGGGCGGCTGGTGGCGATGACCGGCGACGGCACCAACGACGCGCCGGCGTTGGCGCAGGCCGATGTAGCGGTCGCCATGAACACTGGGACGCAGGCCGCGAAGGAGGCGGGCAACATGGTCGATCTCGACTCCAATCCGACCAAGTTGATCGAGGTGGTGGAGACGGGCAAACAGATGTTGATGACGCGCGGGGCGCTGACCACGTTCTCGATCTCGAACGACGTGTCGAAGTACTTCGCCATCATCCCGGCTGCCTTCGCGACCACCTATCCGCAGCTCGATGCGCTCAACATCATGCGCCTGGCAAGCCCAGCCAGCGCCGTGCTGTCTGCCGTGATCTTCAACGCGCTGATCATTGTGGTGTTGATCCCGCTAGCGATCAAGGGTGTCGCCTATCGACCGGTCGGCGCCGCTGCGATCCTGCGTCGCAACCTGCTGGTGTACGGAGTCGGCGGATTCATCGTTCCGTTCATCGGCATCAAGCTCATCGACTTGGTGCTGGTGGCGTTGGGGGTGGCGTGAGCAGGCTCCCACCACCCCGGCGCTCTGCGCCACCCCTCCTCGGGCAGGAGGGGAGAGATCTAAACCACTGTGCGCTTCGCGCTAATTGAGTCAGGAGGTGCCAATGCTTTCCGAGCTTCGACCTGCCGTTCTAATCTTGCTCGTCCTGACAATCGTGACTGGCGTCGTCTATCCACTCGTCGTGACAGCCATAGGCCAGATTGTCTTTCCTGACCAGGCGAACGGCAGCCTGATAGAGCGCGACGGCAAAGTCCTCGGCTCGAGCCTGATCGGCCAGCCCTTCAGCGACCCGAAGTACTTCTGGCCGCGGCCCTCGGCGACCGGGCCGGTGCCCTACAACGCCGGCGCCTCCAGCGGCTCGAACCAGGGGCCCCTCAACCCCGCGCTCACCGATGCGGTGAAAGCACGCATCGAGGCGTTGCGCGCTGCGGATCCCGGCCAGACGCTGCCGGTGCCGGTCGATCTGGTCTCCGCCTCAGGCAGCGGGCTCGATCCCCACATCAGTCCAGCCGCCGCAGCGTATCAGGTGCCGCGGGTCGCGCGTGTGCGCGGCTTGCCTGAAGACCGCGTGCGGGCGCTGGTTGCCGAGCACATCGAGGGACGGCAGCTCGGGATACTCGGCGAGCCGCGGGTGAACGTGCTCCTCCTCAACCTCGCGCTCGATGCTGACTCGCGCTAGCATGACTACACCCAACGCAGAGGCGCAGAGCACGCAAAGGACGCAGAGGAAACCGAGCTGTGTGTCGCGATCTGCCGGCACCGGAGCCATTATTGAGCCTTGCAGAATCAGGTTACAGGCTTCCACACCACCCCGCCGGCTGCGCCGGCACCCCTCCTCGGAGAGGAGGGGAGGGTCTCCCCTCCTTTCAAAGGAGGGGTGGCGCCAAAGGCGACGGGGTGGTTGGCGTTGGACTGCTGCAGCTTGAGCGTAATGTATTTGTGCAAGGCTCAATAGATGGTCGACAAAGGTGACGGGATGGGCCCAATCGGAATCCTCATACTCTCGCTTGCTCTCTCTGCGACCTCTGCGCCTCTGCGTTGGGTGTAGGCTGTAGGCGAACTCGTCAGCCGATGACCCACCAACGTCCCGACCCCGACAAGCTGCTGCAGAAGGTACAGCGCGAAGAGGCCAAGGCGCACACCGGGCGCCTCAAGATCTTCTTCGGCGCCTGCGCCGGCGTGGGAAAGACCTACGCCATGCTCTCGGAGGCGCAGGAGGTCAAAGCACAGGGCGTCGATGTGGTGGTGGGAGTGGTGGAGACCCACAGGCGAGTCGAGACAGAGGTGCTGCTCGAGGGGCTTGAGATCCTGCCCACTCGGCAGGTGCCCTACCGCGGCGCGATGCTGGACGAGCTCGACGTGGACGCTGCGCTCGCCCGCCGGCCCGCGATCCTACTGGTCGATGAACTCGCGCACACCAACGCTCCTGGATCGCGTCACCCGAAGCGCTGGCAGGACGTGAAGGAGCTGCTGGCGGCCGGGATCGACGTTTACACCACTGTCAACGTGCAGCACGTGGAGAGTCTCAACGACGTCGTGGGCCAGATCACCGGCATCCGCGTGTGGGAGACCGTCCCCGACAAGGTGTTCGACGAAGCCGACGAGATCGAGCTGGTCGACCTGCCCAGCGACGATCTGCTCCAGCGGCTGAAGGAGGGCAAGGTCTACATGCCCGAGCAGGCCGCCCACGCGGTCGCCAACTTCTTCCGCAAGGGCAACCTGATTGCCCTGCGTGAGCTGGCGCTGCGGCGCACTGCCGACCGAGTCGACGCCCAGGCCCGCGAGTACCGCGAGGGTGCGGCCATCTCGGGCGTGTGGCAACTCAAGGAGCGCCTGCTGGTCGCCGTGGGTCCGGGGGCGCACGCCGAGCAGGTGGTGCGAGCCGGACGGCGCCTCGCCGACAGCTTGCGGGCCGAATGGATCGCCGTCTACGTGGAAACACCTCGTCTGCAGCGGCTACCGGAGGCGGAGCGCTCGCGCGTCCTGCGCGCGTTGCGCCTGGCTCAAGAGCTGGGGGCGGAGACCGCAACGTTGCCGGGCCAGGACGTCGTCGACGCGCTCGCTGGCTACGCGGGAGAGCGCAACGCCAGCAAGATCGTGATCGGCCGCTCGAGCGTGGCCCCCGTGCTGCGGCCATTCAGGCGGACCCTGTTCGACACATTGGCGAAGCGCGTTCCCGGCGTCGACCTCCTGGTGGTGGGCGGCGAGGTGCGCCACGAGCCGGCGCCCGCCGCAGCCGAGGCTCGACGCGGTCCTCCCAAGACACGCTGGCGCGGTTATGTCGAAGCCCTTGCGGCGGTCGTTCTGGTGACTCTCGTTGCCCTGCCGCTGCGTCCGTACATCGAGATCACGAACATCGCCATGCTGTACCTGCTCAGCGTGGTGATCGTGGCAGTGCGCGCCGGGCGCGGTCCTTCGGTAGCGGCATCGGTGATCGGTGTGGCGGCCTTCGATTTCTTCTGCGTCCCGCCCTACCTGACGTTCGCCGTCTCCGACACCGAGTACCTCCTCACCTTTGCGGTCATGCTCGTGATCGCGCTCACCATCACCCATCTGACCGCGGGCATGCGCTACCAGGCCCGCGTAGCTGCCTACCGGGAGCGGCGTGTCCGCTCGCTGTACGAGATGAGCCGCGAGCTCTCCGGCGCGCTCACGGCGGAGCAGATCGTGGAGATCGCCGTGCAGCACGTGCAGGGCGTATTCGAGGCACCGTCGGCCGTGCTCTTGCCCGACGACAATGGCAGGCTGGCGTATCCGGAAGGTGTGCGTCCCGGAGAACTCCGCGAGGCAGACCTGTCGGTGGCGCAGTGGGTGTACGACCGTGAGCAGCCGGCCGGCCTGGGGACGGGCACACTCGCCGGCACCGGCATCCACTACCTGCCGCTGCGCGCGCCGGTGCGAACGCGCGGCGTGCTCGCGCTGAAACCGCGCAACGAGCGACTGATCTTCGTCCCCGAGCAGCAGCGCCTGCTCGAGACGTTCGCCGCGCAGATCGCACTCGCCCTCGAACGCGTGCACTTCGTCGAGGTCGCGCAGGCAACGCAGCTGCGCATGGCCTCCGAGCGGCTGCGCAACTCGCTGCTCGCCTCCATCTCCCACGATCTGCGCACGCCGCTCGCGGTGTTGACCGGCGCAGCGAGCAGCCTAACCGAGCAGGACCAGCGGCTGTCGCCCGAGGCCCGGCGCGAGCTGGCCCAGACCATCTACGACGAAGCGATGTACATGAGCGAGCTCACCAGCAACGTGCTCGACATGGCCCGCCTCGAGACCGGCGCCGTGCAGTTGAACCGGCAATGGCATCCGCTCGATGAGGTGGTGGGTGCAGTGCTGTCCCGGCTGGGCAAGCGGCTGGAGGGGCGGCGGGTGGACGTGAACATCGAAGCCGCACCCGCCCTGGTGGAGCTCGACAGCGTCCTGATCGGTCAGGTGATCACCAACCTGATCGACAATGCGCTGAAGTACACGCCGGCGGGCACGCCGATCGAGATCAGCGGCGCGACCGACGCGGAGGGCCTGCGGATCTGCCTGGCGGATCGCGGCCCGGGGCTCGGCCCCGGTGAAGAGAAGCGCGTGTTCGAGAAGTTCTACCGCGCCCGCACTGAAGGCGGCCCCGGCGGGGTCGGGCTGGGGCTCACCATCTGTCGCGCCGTAGTGGAGGCGCACGGCGGCCACATCTGGGCCGAGAACCGGGCGGACCGCGGAGCGCGCTTCTGCTTCGTGCTGCCGCAGTCCGGTGAACCGCCGGCGGTGCAGCCGGAGGCTCTGACCACCGCGCCGCCGGCATGAGCGAGCCGCGCCCGGTCGTCGTCCTTATCGAGGACGAACCGCAGATCCGCCGGTTCCTGCGCACGGTACTGCCGGAGCACGGCTACGCGCTGTTCGAGGCCGAGACCGGCAAGCAGGGCCTGGTAGAAGCGGCGGTGCGCAAGGCCGACGTCGTGATCCTGGATCTCGGGCTGCCGGACATGGACGGCGTCGAGGTGGTCCGGCGCTTGCGCGAATGGACCCAGATGCCGGTGATCGTGTTGTCCGCACGCGCGCAGGAGACCGACAAGGTGGCAGCGCTCGATGCCGGCGCCGACGACTACGTCACTAAGCCCTTCGGTGTCGGCGAGCTGCTCGCGCGGCTGCGGGCGGCGCTGCGGCGTGCTTCGCGCGACGAAGAAGGCAGCCAGGTGTTCGAGTCCGGCCCGCTCAAGATCGACCTGGCAGCGCGGCGCGTCCTGCTCGCGAGCAGCGAAGTGCATCTCACACCCATCGAGTACAGGCTCCTGGCTGTGCTGGTGCGGCATGCCGGCAAAGTCCTGACCCATCGCCAGCTGCTGAAGGAGGTATGGGGTCCCTCGCATGTCGAGCATAGCCATTACCTGCGCATCTACATGGCGCAGCTACGCAAGAAGCTGGAGGAAGATCCGGCACGGCCACGCTTTCTGCTTACCGAGGCCGGCGTGGGCTATCGGCTGGCGGTGCCGTAACGGGCGCCACCGCCGGCCTGCTGGTGCGGGGTCAGCTAGTACTGAAACACACTAATTGCACTCTCACCACGAAGGCACGAAGACACGAAGAAAACCGGAACGACCAAGGCACGTGGGCTTCCCAGGCTGGCGACGTCTGCCGCGCGATGCTTCGTGACTAACGCGTTACTGCCCTGGCTGCGCCGGCCCGGGT
>DAIQQA010000163.1:9656-10918 GCA_036787045.1 Burkholderiales bacterium
AGTCACGCGACCGCCCGGGGCAGCCAGTAACCACTCGACAGGTCGGCCCTGGGCAGGGTCGGGCATCGCCAGTGCGCTGTGGTGCGCAAGGTCGTCGATCGATCTGGGCACACCGCGTCGGGCCAGATATGTGGGCGAAGCACAGACGACGAATCGCAAGGGTCCGAGCGGACGTGCGATGTAGGCCGAGTCAGTGAGGGCCCCTACCCGGATGCCTACGTCGAACTTCTCGCCGATCAGGTCCGCCACCGCTTCGCTGACTTCGATATCCAGCTCGACTCCCGGGTAGCGTTGCAGGAACTCGGGCAGAAGCGGCGCGAGGTAGCTGCGCACGAAGGGCGACACGGCCGTGATCCGCACGCGCCCTGCCGTGCGCGTTGCGCCTTCTCGCGTGCGCTCGTAGGCCTGCGCCAGATCACGCAGCGGCTGCTCGCATTGCTCCAGGAATGCCTCGCCGTCGCGGGTCAACGCCAGCTTGCGCGTGGAGCGCTGAAACAGCCGTACGCTTAGCGAGCCCTCGAGCCGCGCGACGTTCTTGCTCACCGCCACCGGCGACACACCGAGCGCCTTGGCTGCGCCCGCGAAGCTGCCGCTCTGCGCCGCCTGCACGAAGCTGATCACACCGCGGATGCTGTCCATGTTCGATTCCTAACCTCAGGTTTCGACACGTTACACCGGTGCCTGCGTTCCGGAAAGGAATCACAACGCCTACTCTGTGCGCCAGCGTCTAGGGAAATGCTGATCAAGTCCTGCATTGTCATTCCCGCGCCCGATCGGGTCGAGGGCAGGCTCCCGTGGGGACCCAGGCCACTCAAGCACTCCTGGATCCCCGCCTCCGCGGGGATGACCGTTGATCAGACGTTCCCCTGACAGGCACGAAACCAAACCGAAGGAGTCCGGACATGAAACGTTCGACGTATTGGCTATTGGCAGTGTGGTTTGCCGGAATCGCGGCGCTCGGCAGCGCGGGCGCTTTCGTCAGTGCCCCGGGCACAGGCCCCTGGCAGATCGGCCTGGGCTTCGGTGGCCCGGTGGTGCTGTTTCTCGCGTGGGTACGGATGACGTCCGCCGGACGTGACTTCGTCGAGCGCGCCGACCTCGCCTTGCTCGCCGGTCTGCACGCCTGGCGGTTCGCCGGGATCGCGTTCCTGTTCGGTTACAGCCAGGGACTGCTGCCCGGCCTGTTCGCCTGGCCTGCGGCGCTCGGCGACATTGCGATCGCGCTGACGGCACCGTGGATCGCACGTCGGCTTGCGGCCGAT
>DAIQQA010000164.1:0-10900 GCA_036787045.1 Burkholderiales bacterium
GCGGCGGTCTCCTTGTTCGTGTGGATCGCTTGATGATCGGCGGCGACTGCATCGCGGATGGCGTCCATGCCCTGACGCAGCGGCACGTCCGTGGTCCACTTCTTTCCGTTGTCGAGCTGGAGGGCATGCGCCCCGGCTTCGTGTTGATGCTGGGCAGCCGCCGGCTGCACCGCTGCGAGCGGCGCCGCCAGGGCAAACAGCACCAGCCACGGGGCGGGCCGGCGCCAGAGGTTGCGTAGCTTCATGGCATTCTCCTGGGAGAGCGTTGATCGGGTATCCCGGCACCGAAGTCGGCGGCCTTGCTCGATGGCGCTGCGGACGGAATCCGCGCCGGGAGATGCTCAAATGCTAGAGACTCAACCTTATGGAAGCCTTAACGCAAATTCATGCGCCGGCAGATGGCTTCACGCGTCGACGCGGCGACGTTTGTTACGCTCGCCGGGAGCACGGATGGGGCTGTGCACCGCGTGCCGCGGACCGCAAAGAGGGGCGAGAATGGGGAGGACGGTCCTGCGCACGCGTCACCGCCGTCAGACAAGCAGCGGTGCAAGCGTGGCCGCCAGGATCCCGGCAGGGGCGACGTAGCGCAGCACCACTCGCAGCGCGACAGTGCCCCTGGGGGTGAGGCGCAGCTCCTCGACCAGCACCCGATCCGGCACCGCCCAGCCGGCAAACAGCGCGATCGCGAGGCCACCGACCGGCAGCAGGATATTCGAGGTGAGATGGTCGAGGAGATCGAAGACCGTCGCATTCGCCAGACCGTGCAGGCCCTCGAGGGGATACCAGTCGGACCAGAGGTTGAACGAGAGCACCGTGGCGATCCCGGCCAGGAAGCAGGTTGCCGCGGCAAGCACGCAGGCGGAACTGCGACGCCATCCGAATCGGTGGATGAGGACCGCCACGACGATTTCGAGCATCGATATCGCCGAGGCGAGAGCGGCGACGAACAGCAGAACGAAGAACGTCGTCGCGGCAACCGTCCCGAACGGCATCTGCGCAAAGGCGAGCGGCAGGGTGACAAACACCAACCCCGGCCCGCTGGCAGGATCGAGGCCGTACGCGAAGACAATGGGAAAGACCGCGAACCCAGCCAGGAACGAGATGGCGGTATCCGCGATCACGGACACGATCGCAACCTCCCTCAGGTTGATGTCTGGGCCGCAATAGGCCGCGTAGGTGATCATCATCCCGAGGCCGACGCCGATGGAGAAGAAGCCCAGGCCGAGCGCCTTGAGCGCCGCGCGCCCGGTCAGATGTTGTGGATCCAGTTCGAGAAGAAAGCGCAGCGTCGTCGTAACATCGCCTGCGATGGCCGAGTAAGCCGCAAGTCCGATCATCAGCACTGCCAGGATCGGCATCAGCACTTTCACGGCCGCTTCGATGCCACCCGAGACGCCGCGCGCGACGATTGCGGCAGCGGCCGCCATGAACAGCGCGTGGAAGCTCAGCATCCGCAGCGGCGAGCCGAGAAGCGCGTCGTAGCGTGCACGAACCGCATGAGGGTCGGCGCCGGCCAGGCCTCTCAACGCGGTCTCGGCGGCATAGGCGATGGTCCAGCCGCCGATCACGGAATAGAAGCTCAGGATCAGAAATCCGGTGACAACGCCGAGCACGCCTGCAGCAGCCCACCGCGCGCTTGCGTTGTTGGCGGCTGCGACGACCGCGATGCTCGTGGCGGGGTCGCCACGACCCCGCCGGCCCAAGGCGAACTCGGCGAACATCAGCGGCACGACGATAAAGACCAGGCCCCCGAGATAGAACAGTACGAAGGCACTGCCGCCGTTCGCGCCCACCTCGTAGGGGAACTTCCAGATGCTGCCGATCCCGACCGCCGAGCCGGTGGTCGCGAGAATGAACCCGACGCGTCCCGACCAGGTGTCGCGGCTGTCGCGCATTCCCGAGATGATAGATGGCTTTCCGGTTCCTCGGGCTCGGCTTTACGGGGACGCTGGGGCGGGAAGCATGGCTGCGCCGCTGCCGTGCATGTGGGTCCCGCCATCTGCGCCGCTGTGTGGTCGAGCGGCCAAGGGCGCCACCTCACTGCGCCGACGCCGATCAACACCTGTGCGCGGCCCCGGTGGGGGACGAGGCCGCGCCGTTCGCGAAGACTCAGTTCACTCCGCGCGTGAACAGGTAGTTGTTGTCCGCATGCGGGATGTGGCAGACGAAGCAGGCTTTGCCCCCGTCCTTGACCGCCTGCTGGCTCGGGTCGCCGCCCTTGAAGGCCTGGAAGCCCCATCCGCCGGTCTCGGCGTAGCGCTGGGCGTCGCGCACCATGACCGCCACGACCTTGCGGTCGCCCTGCGTCAGGCTGTGATTATCGGCCTCTGCGTACTTGAAGCGATCCACCACGAAGGTGGCGCCGTCGGAAAACTGCCCGGTCTTGAGCCCTTCCAGGGCGGCGGCGTTCGCGTAGACGTGCTGCAAGCCGATGTTGCCGTCCGGCTGATGGCCGGTCATGTTCACCGTGGAGTGGTGGTGGAACCAGGTCCGGTAGCCTTCTGGAAATGAGATCTGACTGGTGTCCTGATCGGCGACTGCGAGGGACACGGAACAGGCTGCAGCCAGGGCAAGGAACGCGGTCGTGCGGAACTTCATCGATATCCTCCGTTGTAGTAGATCGAACAGCTTCTGGCCCCCGGGGACGCATACACGCCGTCTTGGGCGAGTATCAACCGAGACAGTCCGTCTCGGCGTCAGCAAAATCATGAATGTGCCCTGCGAAAAAGCACGAACCCCGCTAAGCGGCAGCCGTTGGCAGGCGTGCCCTCCACCCCACCCCTATCTTTGCGGGCGGGCGCAGCTGCGCCACGTACACCGGCAATGGTATGTCTCCAGTCGCTCATTGATTACTCGCCGACTGGCGCTTCACATCTGCTGCGCTGCATCCAGCCCCGGCCCTTGTGTTCTCGCCACTGCCGGGCCATGATTGGCGCCGCCGCGGTTCGGGGCACCCAGGGCGGTCAACCCGCGTTCGCATCCGCGCAGCGGACCGGGAGGGGAGAAGGATGAAGGCACTTTGGCGTTCGGCGATCGTGCTGGCGGTCACGGCAGCCGTGGCCGCAGGCGCATATGACCTAGCGACAGTCAGCACGGACTACTCGGCCGGCGGGCGGCCGTTCGTGCGCATCGTTTCGGGACCCGCAGGCGGCACGTGGTACCCGCTCGGTGCCAAGATGTCGCAGGTCTTCGCACGCGATCTGCCGGAAGTGCTCAGCTCCAGCGGCCCGGGTGGCGGGATCGAGAACGTACGCGACGTCAACCAGCGCAACGCGGAGCTCGGCTTCAGCGTAAGCGATGCGGTGTACAGCGGTTACCGGGGGCTGGACAAGTTCCGCCATCCGCAGTCGAACGTGCGCCATTTCGCCACGGTCTATACGAACGTGTTCCAGATCGCGGTGCCGCGCAAGTCCCCGATCCGCAGCATCGCCGACCTGAAGGACAAGAACATCAGCCCCGGCAAAGCCGGATGGAGCGGCACGGCTGTGGCGCAGTCCGTGCTGAAAGCCTACGGCATCACGTTCGACTCGATCAAGCGCAACGGCGGCACCGTTCACCACGTCGACTACTCCGACTCGGTCGCGCTGATGAAGGATGGGCACATCGACGCCTTCCTCGCCCTGAGCTCCGTGCCGCAGTCGTCCTTCATGGAGCTGGACTTCGAACCGGGCATCCGCCTGCTCGACATCGACGAGACACAACTCCGTCAGGTGCTCGCGCAGATCCCCGGCAGCGCTCGCTTTGTCATCCCCAAGGCCACCTATGGCAGCCTCGAGCGCGACGTGCAGACCGTCGGCATTCCGGTCGTGATGATCGTACACAAGGATGTCTCGGACGACCTGGCGTACCGCCTGGTGAGGTCGTTCTGGGAGCGCAGCCAGGACCTGGTCGAGGTGAGTCCGGTGTGGAAGTCGGTGACGCTGGAAAGCGCGTTGCTCGCCGTAACCGCCCCCGTGCATCCGGGTGCGCAACGCTACTATGACGAAATGGGGGTCACGCCGCGCTGAGCGCGAACGTCCTCGCGCGCAGCTGAGCCGGTGCGCCCGCTTGGGACCTCCCTCGCCCCGACCGAACCGTCGAGTCCGCCGCGTGGCCTGTGTCGATAGGAACGTGTAGATGACGTCTGCCTCCGAGCCGATCCGCTTCCAGGAAAAGCGGGAGCTCACCCTGCTGGAGCTGCTGTTGCGCGACCGCGGCCTGGGCCTGCCTCAGGTCGTGGCGTTCGCCGCCTGTGCGCTCGCCGTGTCGCTGGCGTTGTTCCATCTGTACGTGGCCGCGTTCGGGACTCCCGAGACGCGCTCCTTCCGCGGCACGCACCTCGCCGTGATGATGGTGTTGGCGTTTCTGCTCTACCCGCTGGGACGCGGATCGTTCCGGGAGCCGGTCTGGCGGCCCAAGGAGCCCGGAAACCTGGACCGCGCGCTGGGGTTTGCGATCGACCTCGTCCTCGTCGCGCTCACCATCGGCATCCAGGCCTACGCGCTGTACGACATCGAAGCCTTCAACTTCCGCGGTGGCGACCTGGAAACGGCGGACCTGGTGCTGGGCGGCCTGATGATCGTGCTCGTGCTGGAAGCCACACGGCGCACGGTCGGCATGGCGATGGTCCTGATCACGCTGTTCTTCATCGTCCAGAGCCTGTTCTCGCACCGCTTCTTCTGGATCTTCTTCGGGCCGCCGACCTCGTACCGCAAGTACGTGGACGTCATCTTCATGCGCGCGGACGGGATCTTCGGCATTCCCCTGATGGTCGTAGCGACCTACATCCTGCTGTTCGTCATCTTCGGGGCCTTGCTCCTGCGCAGCGGGGCGGGTCGCTTCTTCATCGATCTGGCGATCGCGCTGACGGGACGCCTGACGGGCGGGCCGGCCAAGGCAGCAGTGGTCTCCAGCGCACTGATGGGCACGGTTTCAGGCTCCGCTGTGGCCAACGTCGCCACGGTGGGCTCGTTCACCATCCCGCTCATGAAGCGCACCGGCTACAAGGCGCGCTTCGCCGCGGCCGTGGAGGCCTGCGCCTCTTCGGGCGGGCAGATCACGCCACCGGTGATGGGCGCCGCAGCGTTCATCATTGCCGAGTTCCTGCAGGTGAGCTATCTCAGCGTCGCTCTGGCAGCGGCGATTCCGGCCGGCCTGTATTTCTTCACCGTCTACTGCATGGTGCACCTGGAAGCGGAGAAGCGAGGCCTGCGGCGCCTGAGCAAGGAGCAGGTCCCGGCCCTGGGCGAGGTGCTGGCGCGCGGCTGGCACCTGCTGCTTTCGCTGGTGGTGCTGCTCGCTCTGATGGCGGTTGGCTTCTCGGCCATGATGGCGGCGTTCTGGGGCATCGTAAGCATCGTAGCGCTGAGCTTCGTCAATCGTGCAACGCGCATGAGTGCGGTCGATCTGCTCGCAGCCCTGGAAGCCGGGGTGCGCGGCACGATCCCGGTCACCATCGCCTGCGCCGCCGCGGGCATCATCATCGGCTCGGTGTTCGTCTCCGGGCTGGGGCTCAAGTTCACCGACTCCATCATCGATCTGTCCGGCGGCAATCTGCTGTTTCTGCTGGGCTTGACCGCGGTGGCTTCGATCATCCTCGGCATGGGCCTCACGACCACCGCCGTGTACATCACGCTCGCCGCTCTGATCATCCCGGCACTCCAGAACATGGAGATCGTGCCCATCGCGGCCCACCTGTTCGCCTTCTATTTCGGTGCCGTCTCCACGATCACGCCACCGGTAGCGCTGGCGGCCTTCGCCGCCGCGGCCATCGCGGGCACCCCGCCCATGTCCACCGCGTTCCAGGCGAGCTACATCGGCATCGCCAAGTACTTCGTGCCCTTCATTTTCGTGTACAACCCGAGCATCCTGTTCGTCGGGCCACTGTGGTTGACGGCTTTCTCCACCGCGACGGCGTTGCTGGGGATCTGGGCGCTGTCCGCCTCCATGGAAGGCTGGCTGTTCGGCCCGCTTTCGCTCGCCAAGCGTGCCCTGTTGGCAGTCCTGGCGATAGCGATTCTTTATCCACCGCAGCTGTCGTTCCTGGGTTTGCCGGGGTTGTGGGTGACCGCCGGCGGCGCGCTTGCCGTCACCGCCATCCATTTCGCCCGCAGGCTCGCGCGCAGCCGAGCGGTGCCCGGGAGGGCATGAACGATGCGTGAACTGTTCATCGGCAAGCCCGTGCATTGGCTGATCTGGGTCGTGATCGTGCCCGTGCTCTTCGCGATGAGCCGCGTGTACCTGCAGGTACGGGACTTCAACATCTTCTTGGCCGTGGTCGGCTTGCTCGGCACCGGCGCCGTGCTCACGGTGCTGCTGACCTCGCGCAAGGGAGAACGGGTGACTCGCGAGCCGTTCGACGACATCGAGTGGGAGCAGTCGGCGCAGGACGAGTGAGGGCGCCGACGCTGCGCACCGAGGCAGGGTCATCCGCCTCGACACCCCTCTGACGAGAATCAGTCGTCCACGTCCAGCCGTCGAGCCTCACCCTCGAGCATCCGCCCCTGGCCGGGGTGCTTCTCGCGTGGCCGCCGTGGTATCAGAGCGCTCACCACAGCAGCTACAGCAACGACGGCGGCGCCTATGACGAAGACCACCCATAACCCGAGCACCAGCAGTAGCAGCAGGCCGAGCACCGCTACGATTGCCGATAGCGCCAGTAGCTTGGTGAGCCACCCGGCACGAGCGCCTGAGTACCGAAACACAAAGGCCCGCCCGTCGCGCTGAGGATTGGGGTCGTGGGGATTCATCCCAGTTGTCGTTCCTTGTTGGGGTCGATATGCCTCAGATGGATCTTAGGCCCGGAAAAACAAGGTCGTTCCCCACCGATCTGCGCTACCTCTGCGGCGCTCGAGACCCTACCTCGGAACAGGTTCGTATCCATCATCCCGGTCCGCCGGGCGAACCGGGTATCGGTTGGTCCCGGGGGCACAAGGTCGTCACCGTGACACCGCTGCCCCTCAGCTCCTCGGCGAGGGCGAGGCAGTGCTCGCTCACGATCTGCTCGCTCTGATGGATGCATCGGCGATTTCGCGCGCGGTGTTGGCCGGCTTGCCTCTGCGACGGCGGTCGCCAGGTCAACTCACGCTCAGAGCGTGCAGCGCAGCCGCCAGAGGCGCGGGCGTCAGCCCGCGCAGGCGCAAGTCTGCGAGAAACCGCGGCAGGGCTCGGCAGAGCGCATCGGGCCGATTGATCCCCCCGCGGCCGTCGTGCATCAGCACGATGTCGCCTGCCTCGGTCTCGCGCAGGCGCGCGGCGATGGCATGGCTGCGTCCGAGCACTCCCCAATCCACCGCGCTGCGGCTCCACAGCACCACGCTCTCGCCGCAGCGCTGCGCCTCATCCATTGCGCAGCGGCGGAGCCGCCCATGCGGCGGACGGTAGTAGGACGGCGCCTCTCCCAGCAGATCGGCGATCGCCGCTGCACCATCCCGGACTTCGCTGCGCGCCACGGACGGCGAGACCAGCCAGGGATGGCGGTGACCGAAGCTGTGGTTGCCGACGGCGTGCCCCGCACCCGCAACGCGACGCAGCAGCGCGCCGTGCTCGCGCGCCCGTCGCCCCACGACGAAGAACGTCGCATGGACACCGGCGTCCGCCAGCAGGTCGAGGATGCGCGGCGTCCATTCGGGGTCGGGACCGTCGTCGAACGTGAGGTACATGCGGTCACCGGCAGCGGGACCCTGCTTGAGGAAGGGCCTTGTGTGCGGACTGGTCATCGGCTCGCCCGGAAGCGAAGTTGTGCAGCAGATCCTTCCGCGTGAGCCAGAACAGGATGCGATGCACCTTGTCCCAGAGCTTCAGTCCGCCGCGCACAAGCGCGCGCCCATTCCATCACGCCACCCTCCGGGCGGTGCGATGAGCCTCCGCCAGCGCCAGCGCAAGCTCAGCGACGCGGTCCGCGCCGTCGCGCTTGCCCAGCCGCATGGCCCGCTCCTGCATGCGTGCGAGCCCATCGCGATCCGCCAACACAGACTCCACGTACTGAACCAGTTCGTGTTCCGGCACGAGACGCCCCACGCCGTGCGTTTCGAGAAAACGCACGTTGAAGCCTTCCTGCCCGCCGAGCGAGCGAGTAGCCACGAGCGGACGTCCGCACGCCAGCGCCTCGGCGACGGTCAGTCCGCCCGGCTTGCCGACGATAATGTCGGCTGCACGCACGGGTATCTCCATCCGTTCGGTCCAGCGCAGCACCTGCAGCCTGGCGCCGTAGCGCGCTTCAAGCCGTGCCAGCGACGCGTGAGCTGTTCCGTTCTGGCCTGCCATGACCAGCAACTGCAGGCCGCCAGAGCACGTGAGCAGCCGCTCGGCGGCCGTCTCTACGCCCAGACCCAGCCCCCCGCCCGGAACGAGGACGACCGGAGCGTGCGGCGCGAGACCGAGCTGCGCTCGCGCCTCTTGCACGGAGGGCGGCTGCCCGAACCCGGGCATCAGAGGAATGCCGCTGACCAGGACGCGCGCCCGATCCAGGCTGCTGCCGTCCAGGCCGACGATCTCCTCGTGCGCGACGCAGTAGCGGTCGATGCCGGGCTGGATCCAGAAGTCGTGCAGGCCGAAATCGGTCAGCACCCCCAGGGTCGGAACGCTCCAGTGGCGCCGCTTCTTGACCGAGGACAGCAGCGCGCCCAGGTTCATCTGCGTGATGACGATTGCATCCGGCTGGAAGGCGGCCACGCGCGCCTCCAGGCGGGCGGTCAGGCGCGTCCAAGCCAACTGCACCGACGCCAGCCGCGCCAGCTTGTTCACGCGCGGCCAGCCGCGTGGCCGGCCCTCGATCGCCGCGCACAGCAGAGGAAAGACGACACGATCCAGCAGGAAGCGGCCGCCGCCCGCACCAGACCGGGCCCGACGCTCGGTCCGGTCTGGCATCAGCGCCAGCACCTCGGCGAGCGCCGGCGGTGGCGCTTCATTGCTTTCGACGATCTGGCGCCAGGTGCGCTGATCGAGCCGGTAGATGCGGTCGTACAACTCCGGGCGCATACGCACGAGCTGCAGATAGGTCTGCCGCACGCCGTAGGCCACCTGCGGATCCGTCAGCGACCAGAAATCGAGGGTCT
The DNA here is from genome assembly GCA_036787045.1 of Burkholderiales bacterium. Taxonomy (GTDB): domain Bacteria; phylum Pseudomonadota; class Gammaproteobacteria; order Burkholderiales; family SHXO01; genus SHXO01. The sequence continues at coordinate 9,036 of DAIQQA010000164.1, forward strand.
CGACCTGCGCCTGGGGCACCCGCTTTCGCACCGCGACCTCGATCGCCTGCGCCGCTCTCGCGTGCCCCGCGCCAAGAGTGGAGGTCAGCAGCAGCACGCGGGGTGCGCGGAGTGGCGTAGCGCTGCCGAGCCGTGGGCTCCCGCTCGTCGACCCGGTTGACTGCAGCGGCGAAAGGGCCTCACGCGCACTGACGAAGCCGGGCGCACCCGCTCGCACGTCCGGCTGCGTCGCTTCCTCCGCCTGCAGGCTCAGGCCCCTGTCCGCTGTCATTGCCGATCTCCTTTGTTTTCGCGGTCGTCGCGCCCGCGCGCGACTGTCGAGACGCGGCCGACGCCCCGGCTCTATCCATCCCGACAAGGCGAAGGATAGTTCAACCTGACGGGCGGCGCGCGGCCGGCAGCAGCGCCGCCTCAGTTGGGCGGCGCACGCCGTTCGTGCAGCAGCAACGACACCGCCTGCACCAGCATCAAAGCGTCAGGCAGCTCCTCGGTCCACAGCCGGACGGAAAGCAGTCCCGACAAACCCAGATCGACGTGCCCGAGCACGCGGTGCAGGACGAACACATGGGCCCGCCCGGGCTCGACCGCGCGCGCCAGCGCGAGGGTCTCGGTATATGGAATAAGGCGGTCGTTGCGGCCATGCACGAGAATAAGGCGGGCGGACAAGGCCTCGAGCTTCTTGTCACTCAGGGTCAATGCGCCAATCGTCTCGCGGCTGGCAGTCGGCAAGGCCGCGATCAACGCCTGGGTCAGTCCCGGCTCCCGGTTGGTGAGCAAGCGATACACGGCCTGCCCTTCGGGCCCCAGCTGCCGTGCGAGCGGCGCGATGTCGGCGTCGCGATCCTCGAGCCTGGCGGAGACCATTGCTTCCAGGATGCTCCGGTCCGCGGGCTCGCGCAGATGCGCCGCCAGGCTACGCGCCAGCACCAGCGTGGCATAGGGGTCGGGCTGCAGGTGCCGGAGCTGCCCATCGTGCTCGAAGTAGCCGGTGGTGAAAAACCGGATCGCCGAGCGCAGATCGTGATAGCCACCCACGCCGAGGACGAAGCGCACCTTGTGCAGGAGATCGTCTTCCAGCGCAGCGAGCAGCGCGGGGCCCACCGCATAGCTGAAGGCGGCGATGCCCGCTCGTCCTGCGGGGGCCAGATCCTCGCGTTGCAGCAGATAGCGGAACGCCTCGGCCACGTCACGGACATGGCCCGCATCGATGCGCAGTTCCTCGGAGAAGCGCAGCTCCGGCACCATCACGGCGAACCGCAGGCGCGCCAGCCCCCTGGCCAGCGCCACCAGGCGCACGTCGCGCCTGCCCTCGCGCACGGCGCCGGGCACGAGAACGATCCCCGCCTGCGGTGCACCTGTAGCGGGGAGATAAAGGTCGGCCTCGGCGTGCCGGCCCGCAGTCGTGAGAATGATCGGCGTGCGCGAGGGCTCGGGCGTGGTTCGCTCGAGGCGGCTTCCGCCGCCGGGGTCGGTCAGGTAGCCGAGCAGCAGCAGGGCGTCGTAATGCGCACCAATCCAGGCGACAACGGCGCCGAGCAGCGCTGCCACCACAACCCCGGCACCGATCCAGGCCAAGCGGCGCTTCTTGGTCACCTGTGTTTGCCCCGAACCCAGCGAAGATGGGAACGACGAGAATACTCTTGTACGCGGCCGTGCGAACAGCAGGGCGCCGGAACTCGCCGATGGATCTATGCCCGTTAGTGGCTCGTAGCGCTGGAGCGGGTGATCTTGTCGAACACGTTGTCCTTGCCGACCGGCCGGCGCATGGGGATGCGCTTGACCTCCTGCAGTAGCGTGCAGCGCGGGGCGACAGCCGAGACAAATTTAGAGATTCCAGTGCGCTCTGCCAAGAGCCGCTGTCCGAC
>DAIQQA010000002.1:0-120829 GCA_036787045.1 Burkholderiales bacterium
ATGCAGCGGCCTGCAAAGCCGTGTACGCCGGTTCGATTCCGACCCCCGCCTCCAATCCCTTCTGCTACGGTGCCACCTGTGCCCACCGGCGCCAGTTCATATCCAGCTTTCCCCCTGGGATGAACCTCGCCTCGAGACCGATCAGGCCCTGGTCGTTGCAGCCGCCGCTGGGGATGGGCTCGGCAGTCTCGCCCTTGTGCCGAAAAGAGCGGTTGAAAGTCGCCGGCTCGCGTTAGGGACCGCATGGTTGCGGGAGCGACGCCCGTCACCCCGCGCAAAGTTCCCATTCGGGAGCCCGCAGGCCGAGCCATAGAACAGCGGCATTGCGTATGACGCGATAGTCAATTCATTGTGAAGACAACACACCTATAACCTTCTGCGATTGTTTCCTGCTGTAAGCGCCTATAACATAGGCGAATCTCGTTGCCCGGATTGCTGTGGGGGTGCCGACAGCTTTGGGGATGAGAGGCCCGACAACCGACGGAGTGCCACATGGCCAAGGCAGGGGACGATAAGGAAAAGACAGCCGAGCAGGCAGGGCAGCAGGTCAAGGTGCGCTGGAACACCAGCAAGCTGACCAGCAGCTACGCGAATTTCTGTAACGCGACCAGCACGCGCGAAGAAGTGGTGCTGAACTTCGGCGTGAACCAGAACTGGGAGCGCACACCCCAGGAGATGGAGATCGAGCTCGAGCACCGTATCGTGCTGTCGCCCTTCGCCGCAAAGCGCCTGAACCAGCTGCTCTCGAAGCTCATTACCGAGTACGAGACCCGCTACGGCGAGTTGAAGTAGTCCCGTTCGGTCGACCCGCGCGCCGACCGCGCCCGCGCGCTAGTTCCCGCCCGCCATGCCGCCCCAAGGCTTGGATTCTTCCGGGTCAGAGGTCAGACGAGAGGCCAGCGCAGGGCCGGGTGCCGCCGCCCTGCTTTACGAGTCCGGCCACGACGCCCAGCTCTGGGCGGTCCTGGCCGGCACCGACGATGCCCAGCGGTTCTGTCAGAGCTGGCTCGCCATTCAATGCCGCCTCATCCCGGCCGTCGAGGGCGGGCTGGTTCTCCTTCTGATCGAGTCTGAGGGCAGCTACGCGCCCGCCGCGGTGTGGCCGGACGTGCGCCGCGACATGAGTTACCTGACGCACGCCGCCCAGCGTGCACTGGTAGAGCAGCGCGGTCTGGTCATCCCAGCCAGCGCAGCCAACGCCGCCGGCGATGGCTTCCACGTCGCATATCCCATCGAGGCCGTCGGCAAGCTGCGTGGTGTGGTCGTCCTGGACGTGGCGCCACGTTCCGAGCCGGAGCTTCAGGCCGCGCTGCGCCAGCTGCACTGGGGAGCCGCCGGTCTGCAGGTCCTGTTCGCCCGGGACGTGATCGCGCGCGAAACGGCCGCCAAGGAGCGCCTGCAGTCGGTGCTCCAGCTGGTAGCCTCCACTGCCACTCACGACCGGTTCTCCGCCTCAGCCACCGCTCTGGCCACTGAGCTCGCGACGCAGTTGCATTGCGAGCGAGTGAGCATAGGGTTCCTGCGCGGCGGACAAGTGAAGATCGACGCCGTATCGCACAGCGCACAATTCAAGGAACGCACCAACCTGCTTCGCGCGGTTGCTGCTGCGATGGACGAGGCCATCGACCAAGGTACTGCGGTGGGATACCCGCCGCCGGAAGGGGTCGGCCCTGCTGTGACGCGCGCGCACGAGAACCTGGTCCGCACCCACGGTGCCGGTTCCACGCTGAGCGTTCCCCTTGCCTCCGGTGGCAAGGTGGTCGGCGCAATGACTCTGGAGCGTCCGGCCCCCGAATCGGTGGAGGGCCCCGTCATCGAGCTGTGCGAGGCTGTGGCGGGGCTGGCTGGGCCGATGCTGGACGTGCACAGGCGGGAGGACCAGTGGTTCCTGGCGCGCTTCGTGTGGTGGCTGCGCGACTCGTTCGCGCGTCTCTTCGGCCCGCGTCACCCCGGTCTCAAGCTCGGCGCGCTCATGCTGGCTGCGCTCATCGCGTTTCTCGTGTTCGCGAAGGGCGATTACCGGGTCAAAGCCGAGACTATTCTCGAGCCGTTGGTTCAACAGGCGGCCGTCGCGCCCTTCAACGGCTATATCCGGGAGGCGCCGGTCCGCGCCGGTGATCTAGTGTCCCGCGACGATGTCATCGCAGTCCTGGAAGACCGGGAGCTCAGGCTCGAACGCCTGAAGTGGGCGGGCCAGCAGGAAGAGCTCAACAAGCAGCTGCGTCAGGCGATGGCTGAACGCAATCCGTCGCAGATCCAGATCCTCGGCGCACAGCTCGACCAGGTCGGCGCACAGCTGGCACGCGTGGAAGACCAGCTTGCGCGCACGCGCATCACCGCGCCCTTCGATGGTGTGGTGGTTTCGGGAGACCTGACCCAATCGCTGGGTGCGCCGGTGGAGCGGGGCGCCGTGCTCTACGAGATCGCCCCCATGACCGCATACCGCGTCATCCTGCAAGTGGACGAGCGCGACATGGCTTCTGTGAGCGTCGGCCAGACCGGCAACATTCTGCTGTCGGCGTTCCCGCAGGACCCGATTCCCTTCGACATCGAGAAGATTACCCCGGTTTCAACTGCCAAGGAGGGGCGCAACTTCTTCCGCGTCGAGGCTAAGCTCCAGCGCGACGAGCAGCGCCTGCGCCCTGGCATGCAGGGCGTGGGCAAGATCGAGGTCGACCGCCGCTCGTACGTCTGGATCTGGACGCACAGCATCTGGACCTCGCTGCGCCTGATGCTGTGGAAGTGGCTCCCCTGATCGCGCAGGATCGGGTGGGGCAGGCACCGAACTAGGCCGGAAGCCATGGCGGACTCACTGTTCAGTCCATCCTGGTATCGCGTCGCCGCGCTCAAGCCGCGCCTGCGCAGCCACGCTCAGATCCATCGCCATCAGTATCGGGGCCAGATCTGGTACATCCTGCAGGATCTCTCCTCCGAGCGTTTCCATCGCTTCTCGCCCTCGGCCTACATGATCATCGGGATGATGGATGGAATGCGGACGGTGCAGCAGATCTGGGACACAGTGCTGGCCCAGCTCGGCGACGACGCTGTGTCACAGGACGAGGTGATCCAGCTGCTCGGTCAGCTCCACTCGGCGGACGTGCTGCAGTGCGACGTCCCGCCGGATACTGCAGAGCTGTTCCGCCGCCGGCAGCGCCAGGTGCGCACCCAGAGGCAGCGCAAGCTGATGAGCCTGTTCGCCTGGCAGATTCCGATGTTCGACCCCGAGCGGGTGCTGGACCGCTACATGCCCTATGTCAGGCCGCTGTTCGGCTGGGTGGGTCTCGCGCTGTGGGCCGCCGTCGTCGGCACGGCCATGGTGCTCGGCTGGACGCATTGGCCGGAACTGTCGGAGAACGTGCTGGATCAGCTTCTGCTGCCGCACAACCTCCTCCTCATGTGGCTGTTGTTCCCGATCGTCAAGCTTGTGCACGAGTTCGGCCACGCCTTCGCGGTCAAGGCTTATGGCGGCGAGGTGCACGAGATGGGCGTCATGATCCTCGTGCTCACACCGGTCCCCTATGTGGACGCGTCCTCCGCCTGGGCCTTCCGCTCGAAGTGGCAACGCGTGCTGGTCGGTGGGGCCGGCATGGCGGTGGAGGTGTTCATTGCATCCCTCGCACTGTTCCTGTGGCTCAACCTCGAACCCGGCGTTCTCCGCGCGCTGTGCTACAACACGATCCTGATCGCCGGCATCTCCACGGTGCTCTTCAACGCGAACCCGCTGCTGCGGTTCGACGGTTACTACATGCTGATGGACTACTTGGAGATCCCCAACCTGCGCCAGCGCGCCACCCAGTATCTGGTCTATCTGTGCGAGCGGTATCTGTTCGGGAAGCGCGACGTCGATCCTCCCAATGCCAGCGCTGGGGAGCGGGCCTGGTTCGTTGGCTTCTCTGTCACCTCGTTCCTGTACCGCATCGTGGTCATAATCGCTATCCTTCTGTTCCTGGGCGAGCAGTCCCTGCTGTTGGGCCTCATCTTCGCTGGCTCGACGGCGTTTGCCTGGCTGGTGCTTCCCGCTATGAAGATCGGAAACTATCTTGCCAACAGCCCCCGTATCCGGCGCGTGCGCTATCGCGCTGTGACAACAGCTGGTTTCCTGCTCGGCGGCCTTGTCGTTCTGTTTGCGGCTGTGCCCATTCCGCTGCGCACGCTGACGGAGGGCGTGGTGTGGGTACCGGAGGAGGGTATCGTCCGGGCGGGCGCCGACGGTTTCGTCGCTCGTGTCGTCGCGACACCCGGCACCTGGGTCAAGCCGGGCGATGTCCTCGTGCAGTGCCAGGACCTTGATCTCTCCACCGAAGCGAGCGTGCTCGAGGGGCAACTGCGAGAGCTGGATGCACGCCACCGGCAGGCGGTCGTGGACAACCGGGTGCAAGCCGAGCTGATCGACGAGCAACGCAAAGTCGTGACGGAGAATCTTGCTCGTGCCCGCGAGCGCATGCAGCAGCTCACCATACGCGCACAGATCGTCGGGTTGTTCGTCATGCCCAAGGCCTCCGACCTGCTGGGGCGGTTCGTGCAGCGCGGGCAGACGTTGGGGCACGTTGTGGACGTCGATAACGTGACGGTGCGCACTCTGGTCTCCCAGGAGCAGATCGATCTGGTCCGGCAGGACACCCGCGCAGTGGAGGTGCGGCTCGCCGAGCGGTTCGGGACGATCGCGCATGCCACGATGCAACGGGTGGTGCCCGGGGCCAGCAACGAGCTTCCCAGTCCGGCCCTGGGCACCCACGGCGGGGGGGTGCTGCCAGTGGACCCCACCGATGCCGAAGGGCGCAAGTCGGTCCAGAACTACTTCCAGGTGGATGTGCAGCTGGCGGGGGAGAAGCGGCCCGTCAACATGGGTGGTCGCGCCTATGTGCGGTTCGACCACGGCTGGGAGCCGCTCGCCGTCCAGTGGTATCGGGAGGCGCGCCAGCTGTTCCTCTCGCGCCTGAACGTCTGACACCAAACAACAAGCGAGTTCACACAGAACACAGTGGGCAGACGGCTGCTTGATTCGCGCTGAGGCCCTACGCGGCAGACGTTTCCGCCTTGCCTGGATAGCGTGGGGTATTTCTCTGTGATCTGTGTGCCTTCCGTGGCTGATTTGCCGTTCTGAAGCATCGATCGTGTTCGACCTCAGCCTATCCGCCGCATCGCTCGGCACAGCCTACCCGGAGCAAGCACCGCCCCGCCCGGGGATGCTGGACAAGGTGGCCACTCGCCTGTCCGGCCCCCTCGTGCGCAGCGTCCGCGTCTGGCGCGCACGTCGCAACCAGATTGTCGGTCTGGTCAACTCGCTGTCCAGCTCGCTTGCGACTCTGAGCGACGCGGAGCTGACCGCCATGGCAGGGGAGCTGCGGGTGCAGTTGCGCCGGGACGGTTTCAACGAGCAATCCGTAGCGCGTGCGTTCGCCCTGATCCGCGAGGTATCCGAACGCACCATCGGTCAGCGCCACTACGACGTCCAGATTTTAGGCGGGTGGGTACTGCTCAACGGATTGATCGCGGAAATGGAGACGGGCGAGGGCAAGACCCTCACCGCGACACTGCCGGCCGCGACTGCAGCGTTGGCCGGGATCCCCGTGCACGTGATCACGGTCAATGACTACCTGACCGCGCGCGATGCGCAGTGGATGGCTCCGGTGTACGAGAAGCTCGGCCTCACCGTGGGCGTGATCGTCCACGGCAAGGACCCGAGCGCTCGGCGTGCTGCCTATGGCTGCGACATCACCTATTGCACCAACAAGGAGCTCACGTTCGACTACCTCCGCGACCGCATCGCGCTCGGCCGCAATGAGAGCCGCATCCAGCTCGCCATCGAGAAGCTGTCAGGACAGGGGGCTCGCGCCAAACAGCTCAATCTGCGTGGTCTGTTCTACGCCATCGTCGACGAGGCAGACAGCGTGCTGGTGGACGAGGCCCGCACCCCGCTCATCATCTCCGGCGCCGGTCCAGCCGGGCCGGAGCGCGAAATGTATGAGACGGCCCTCGAGCTGGCTGCGCGGCTGACGCAGGATGTGGATTTCCGGATGGATCCGCGCGAGCGCCATCTCGAGCTGACCGACAAGGGTCTGGACCGGCTGGCAGACTGGGCCGATGAGCTTCCGCCGCTATTCAAGGGGGAGCGCCGCCGGGAGGAGCTGGTGCGGCAGGCGCTGGTGGCAACCCTTCTGTTCCATCGCGACTCCCACTACCTGGTGCGCGACAACAAGGTCCACATCATCGACGAGTACACGGGCCGGATCCTCGCGGACCGGACGTGGGAGCAGGGTCTGCACCAGATGGTGGAGACGAAGGAGGGCTGCCCTCTGTCCAACCAGCAGACATCCGTGGCCCGTATCACGTATCAGCGCTTCTTCCGCCGCTACCTCTGGCTCGCCGGCATGACCGGCACCGCGAAGGAAGTGGCGGGCGAGCTGTGGTCGGTGTACGGACTGCCGGTGGTCCGGGTTCCAACGCATCGGCCGGTGCGCCGCAAGAACACCGGCGATCAGGTATTCGCCACCGAGGCGGAGAAATGGGTCGCGATCGTCGAGCGGGTGCGTGGCTTGCACGCGATCGGACGGCCGGTCCTAATCGGTACCCGGTCAGTGGCGGCTTCAGAGAAGCTGAGCGCGATGCTGCAGGTGGCCGGAGTAGAGCACCAGCTTCTCAACGCGCGCCAAGACAAACAGGAAGCAGAGATCGTCGCACAGGCGGGTCAGCGCGGCCGCGTCACCGTGGCAACCAACATGGCGGGCCGCGGGACCGACATCAAGCTCGGCCCGGGTGTGCTGGAGCTGGGTGGACTGCACGTCATCGCCACCGAGCTGCATGAGTCGGCGCGCATCGATCGACAGCTGTTCGGCCGCTGTGGGCGTCAGGGTGATCTCGGAACCGTGGAAGCGATCGTATCGTTGGAGGACGAACTGATCCGCGTCTACCTCGGACCAGCCGTGCGCCTGCGTTCGCAAGTGGCCAGCCATCGCTGGCGCCGCGCGCTGTTCTCGGTGGCACAGCTGCGCGCCGAGATGGCCAATGCTGGCATCCGGCGTCAGCTGCTCTCGGTCGAAGACCAGCTGGGCGACATGCTGGCCTTTACGGGGCGGCGCGAGTAGGTCGCCACTGCGATAGGGCGCTGCTCTGTACAGCCACTCCCATGCTTGCACCCTGGGGAAGGTTGCGCAGGCGCACCGCCTTGTGCTTCCCCGCCGGCAGGTCTACGGACATGGTCGCTTCCGCTGCAGAGGTTGTCCCGGCGCTGCCGCTCAATTCGATCAAGAGCAGACACAGCGTGATTGAATCGGCGCGGGAGAGCGTTCATTTGGCGAAGCGCACGCGGCATCTAGCGCCTGCAGGAATGGCTCCACCAGGATTGCGCAGATCGAGACGGACCCCGAACGTGCCGCTGGCGCCATCGATGACACGGTCCACGATGGATACCTGCGCCGGGAAATACCGCGTGCTCGTCTCGGGTACGACTTCCGCACGGGCGCCCTTGCGGATGCGGCCGAACAGCGGGGCCGGCAACACCACCTCGACGTTCAGGGGATCGATCTCGGCAAGCTTGAGAATGGGCTCCTTGATGTTCGTCGTGGCGAACTCTCCCGGATCGAGCAAGCGGTCCACCACAACGCCGTCGAACGGGCTACGGATAACGTGCAGCTGCAGCAGCGCCTCCGAGCGCTGCACCTCCAGTTCGGCCAGCTTCTGATTCTCCAGCGCCACGCGCAGCTCCGACTCGGCGAGCTTGCGTTCGGTGCGCGCCTCGTCCAGCGCGCTCGGCGAGACGAACTTTTGGCGCGACAGCTCTTCTTGGCGCTTCTCCTTTGTCTTGGCAAACTCGACACGCGCCTGCGCGGCCTCCACGGGACCAGCCATGGTGGCGCGGGCGCGGGCAATCTCGAGTGCTGCCTGCTCGGGGCCCGATTCCAGCTTGACGATCACCTGGCCTTTGCGAACGAGATCGCCGCGCTGCACTTGGACGCTCTCGAGCAGGCCGTCGACCGGGCTGCGGATATCGACGGTCTGGCGCGCTTCGATCAGGCAATCGAATTCCTCGGCACGGGCTATCGAGAATACGACAACCAGCAGCAGGCAGAGCAGGGGGCGATTCATCGGCAGTGACTGGTAGAAGAGCTTCGGGGACAATCCGCGTGTGGATTCTGGGGACGGTGCCGGCGGAGGCGGTCACACCGAGCCGCTAGAATACTGGAGTGTCGGTAGCGTGGGTTGGCGGGCTCGGCCACCGGCGCCGGCGGCCCGGATGGTGAAATTGGTAGACACAAGGGACTTAAAATCCCTCGGCGCAAGCCGTGCCGGTTCGACTCCGGCTCCGGGCACCAATAGAACTCGCATTATGCCACGCGACGCCCCCCGACTCGGCCGGGTCAGTCCGAAAGGAATGCACAGGCCACTACCTAGAAGGCTCTGACATTTCGAGCCTGTAGATGTCTCGTTGCCGCCAACCCCTGTAAAGAGGGCGGGCCGCAGCACCGCGGTGTGCGCGAAAGCTAGCCCGCACGTCTCGTACTGGCCCCAGTGAGGGCCAGGTGTGAGATGGCGGCCTAGTTGCGCTGCTGGCGGTAGCTGCGCGGGGGCGAGATGGGTCTGGGCGGGCGCGCTGGGGGGGCAGCCCCCGGGGGCGGCGGACCAGACGGCGGGCGCGCGTGCGGCGGCGGGCGGTAGGGCGGGTAGGGATAGTACGGCGGATAAGGCCCCCAGTACCCTGGCGGCCCCCAGTAGCCATAGGGGTATGGCCCCCAGGCCCAGGGCCCACCCCAGTACGAGCCGTATGCGTACGCCCCGCGCTGCCATGTCTGCGCGAGGTAGGTGTCTTGCATGTAGTCGAGCACCTCATCAGCCACTCCTTCGGCCTTGAGGCGCGCGAGCTGTGATCCGGACAGCCGGTACACGGTGCCCGCATCGCGCATCTTCTGGAGGATGTCCGCGGTGGGCACGCCTTCCTTGCTCATCTGCACGACCTGCTCGGTGGTGACCGGCGGGCGCGGCTGGACGTTCGCGCAACCGACCAGGGCGGCTGTGACGATTACCAGTATAGCGGCGCGGCGGGCCAAGTCCGCGCGGGAAGAGCAGTGAAGCCCTGATGCCAGACATGTCATTTTCATTCGACTCGCTGCACCGGTCGAAGTTTCCCGGGGCCGCGATATACGGCTTTGCTCGACGGCCAAGTTTCACCCGCTCGCCCGAAACCGTGACGCTGACACTGACCCGCCTGTCATCCCAGTCCACCAGAGTCGGCTGACCCAGCGCAGTCTCCCAACCGCTTCCTCAGCCCCCGCAGCCCGACCCAGCACTCCGCGTTCAGCCCCGCGCGAGCGCGTGGAGCGGTTCAGATTCCTGTCCATCGCGGTCGAATCAAGTCAACCATCATCACTCCTGCTTGGCTGGCGTGGGCTGAGCCGCTTCCACGACAATTGGGGAGGCGATATCGATCATGACGGGGATGCTGCGGCAACCATGGTCGTCTGGGACGCGGGCACGTGCATACAGTTCAACTGGCCCCGGACCCGCAGCACTGGCTGGCAGCGATACCTTCCACTTCTCGCCATCGGTCTGCGCCGAACCTAACTGGCGCCCACCGTGGAAAACAAGTACTTCCGTCGCGTTTGGAGCTGCACCCTCGAGGACGATGTTCTCCTCAAACGCGACACTCCTCTTTTTGACACTTGCAGTTACCCAGCACCCTTTATTGGCTATATTGATCCCGATCTTCGCATCCGTACGCGTTTCCATCCGGTCCGCGTCCACGGCCACAATCCGCAGATCGTGATAGCCGTCATCGACCGTGCGTGTATCCCAGAGGAACGCATCCCAGGGCGCGATGGCATCGACCAACTTGCCATCGACCCACAGCTCGAGGCGCTGCATTTCGTGGCCCTCTGGTAGAACCACCCTGGGTTTGAGTAATACCGTGCCTTTCCAGAGCCGGCCGATATCCGGGCTCTCCAGGCTCACCTGTGCAAACGTCGCAAACGGACGTGCTAGCGGATCGCCCACAATAATGAGCTGATACGGGGCCTCTATGCTTTGATAGAACGCCTCAGCCAGAGAACTCCCATCAGAGTAGTGGACATGCATATAAGAGACGGGGAACTTTGCCTGGATCGAATAGGGTTCAGCCACAGCACCACTGGATCCGGCTGCCCCATGGCGCAGGAACTCGCTGAGCTTGGTCTGCTTACGACGTTCGAAATCCCCTCCGTAACTTGTAAGAGACTCCGCGATAGCACCCGGAAGGAACTGGCTGCCTGAGCGCTGCCAGTCGAAGTCGGCTGTGCCGGCTACAGCCCCGATGACGTCTGGTTTCTTGCGCGGTACGATACCGTCCTGGCCCTTTCCGGGCCCAATGATCTCCACTCGGCGACCGCGCTTCTCCAACGCCTTCGCAGTGGCATGAAAGTAGCGCTCGCGTGTCTGCGCGCGAATGTTGCGGTTCTCCAGGAGATACACGGTGCCGTTGGGATGAGTGCCATCACTTGCTGCCGCGCGCTCTAGATAGCGCAGCACCTCCTGAGCGCTGTTCCCCTGGAAGCCCGTGTAGCCCAGCATTACCGAGAGGAAATAGCGGTCCAAGGAATCGTGTGGACCGTTCTGCTCGGACCGAACCCCACCGTGCCACACATAACGCCCCCGGAAGCCATGGGCCGGCTGGAAAAAGGTATGCTGTTGCTGCATACGCTCGAGAAGCTCCTGGAATCGTGACGCATCACGTAGTCGGTTGAACCGCCGCTCCGAGCGCGCAGTTAGACTGTGACGCCAGCCCGCTTCCACTGCCTTCTCGAGACTCCACAACGCTTCACTGTCTCGCTCCAGGGCTGCCTGACCGATAGCCAGTTCGTACCAGATACGAGGGCTCCACGGATAGGCATCTGCCAGCGCCGTCAAAACGGCCACCGCCTCGTCGTATTGTCCGCGCCGCGCGAGCTTCTCAGCCCGCTTGAAGAGCGCCTCTTCAACCTCGTTAGGCGGTCGCGGTGCATGCACGCGCGCCGTCAAGTCGCGACGAGCATACTGGTTACGGCCCAGGTAACCGATGTCTCCTATCTGCACACGGCGCGCGAAGAACGTGAGTCCAGTCAGCGATGCGATCTTGCCAATCAAGGTCCGACTCGCATTTGGGACAGCCTGCCCTCGCAAGTCTTTGCTGAAATCGACTCCGTATGGAAAACCGGCGGAATAGGCGATGACATCGATTTGATCGTCAAGCCCCTGCTCTCGCAGATAGGTGCGGATCGGTCTCCAGATGCGCTCCCGAAACGTTTCGATGTCGATCTTTGGTGATTCTGGCACTTCGTCGAGCCATACCACGTTGGTCGACGGAATGTCACGCAAGGCGACGTAGTGATTGGCAATCCGTCGGGATTCGATTGAATTCGCATTGACCACCACAAGGGTCGTCTCCGGGCTTCCCCCCGCCTGAACATGGCCTGGTGAAAACAGCCAAATCAGAAGGAGAAGAACAGGCAGCTGAGGCCAAACGCACAGGTGAGCTAACACAGGGTCAGGGTCGTTGAATGGGCGAAGTTCATACCGCTAAACGGACAGGTGACTATAGACTTAAAACACGTAACGCTGTATCGCTGAGCCAGATCCAGGACGCGAGTCATAGCGGGAACCAGCTGACAGCGGCGCTCAGGGATGAGTTTCATCCCTGTTGGGTCCCTTTTTCAAGCCACACCTGCAAGGAAGGATCGCTTGTCCGCAGACCGCGAGTGAGCGGAAGCGACTACCCAGTACTGTTCCACCCCCCGCCCCTGTTGTCGGGGGTGGGGGGTGGGGGCGAAAGTGATCCTTACTGAACCGTAGCGGGGGAGCCCCGCCGGTGTGGGACACCGGTGCGCAAGAACGGGCAACAACTGACAACCCTGGACAAGAGGGCAGGGGAGTGGTCTTGCTCTCTTGTGGTTGATTGCCGCGTGTCGCCGGGTTTTGATTCATTCCCGACTTAAGATCCCTCGGCGCAAGCGGTGCCGGTTCGACTCCGGCTCCGGGCACCAGCGACGAACGCGCAGTCTACTCTGTTCGGGCGCCGCTCTGCGGGGCCCTAAAGTTCCCTCCGGGAACTTCCGTTAAAGCCTGAAGCCGCGGGACTGCAGCGCGCTGGCCCGCGCCTGCACGCCGGCTTTCTCGGCGGCTCCATAACAACGCGCAAATCATGCTGGTCATCGTCGGTTACCTCGTCATCCTGGGCGCCGTCCTCGGTGGCTTCGCACTCGCGGGCGGCCACGTGGGCGCACTGCTCCAGCCGGTCGAACTGATCATGATCGGCGGCTCGGCACTCGGGGCCTTCTTCGTCGCGAATTCCGGGAAAGTCATCAAGAGCACGCTCAGAGCATTGCCGACAGTGCTCAAAGGCTCCAGGTACTCCAAGGCTCTGTACCTCGAGCTGCTCTCGCTGCTGTATGACATCCTGGCCAAGGTGCGCAAGGAAGGCCTGATGTCGGTCGAGGCCGACGTCGACAACCCGGGGCAGAGCCCGATCTTCACCAAATACCCGCGAATCCTCGCGGACCACCACGCCATGGAGTTCCTCACCGACTATTTGCGGCTGATGGTGGGCGGGAACCTCAACGCATTCGAAATCGAGAACCTGATGGACGTGGAGATCGACACCCATCACCACGAGGGCGAGATCCCAGTGGGTGCCATGGCCAAGCTGGCGGACGCCCTTCCGGCATTCGGCATCGTAGCGGCCGTGATGGGGGTGGTGCACACCATGGAGTCGGTCGGCCTGCCACCCGCCGAACTGGGCAAACTGATCGCCGCTGCGCTGGTCGGCACGTTCCTCGGGATCCTGCTCTCTTACGGCTTCGTCGGTCCGCTCGCCACCCTGCTCGAGCACAAGCTTCACGAGCAGACCAAGATGCTCCAGTGCATCAAGGTGACGCTGCTGGCAAGCCTCAACGGCTACGCACCGCAGGTGGCAGTGGAGTTCGGGCGGAAGGTGCTGTACTCCACCGAGCGGCCCAGCTTTACCGAGCTGGAGAGCGAAGTGAAGCAGCGCAAGGGCAAGTAAGGGGGGCTTCTTTCTCGCCATGAGCGACGACTCCCAGCGGCCCATCATCGTCAAGCGCATCAAGAAGGCTGCGCACGGACACCACGGCGGTGCCTGGAAGATCGCATACGCGGACTTCGTTACCGCCATGATGGCCTTCTTCCTTCTGATGTGGCTGCTGGGTTCCACCACGAAGGCCGATCTGCAGGGGATATCGGAGTACTTCCAGACGCCGCTGAAAGTCGCGCTGCTGGGCGGATCAGGGGCAGGGGAGGCCACCTCGGTGATCAAGGGCGGCGGCACGGATCTGTTGCGCGCTGAAGGGCAGCAAAAGAAGGGCGAGAGCGCGACCGGCCGCAAGATCGAGGACATCAAGTCCGCCGAGCAGGAGCTGGCACGGCGCGAGAAGCAAGCACTCAAGGAGCTGAAGGCGAAGATCGAGGGCGTGATCGCCGCCAGCCCCATGTTGAGCCAGTTCCGCAACCAGCTGCTCATCGACATCACCACCGAAGGGTTGCGCATCCAGATCGTGGACGAGCAGAACCGCCCGATGTTCGCGATCGGCAGCGCGCAGCCGCAGCCCTACACCCAGGATATCCTGCGGGAGATCGGCAAGGCGTTGAACGACGTGCCCAACCGCATCTCGCTTTCCGGGCACACCGATGCCACGCCCTACTATGGCGGAGAGGCTGGCTACAGCAACTGGGAGCTGTCTGCCGACCGCAGCAACGCGGCGCGCCGCGAGCTGCTTGCGGGCGGCATGCGCGATGCCCGGATCGCCCGTGTCGTGGGGTTGTCCTCGTCGGTGCTGCTGGACTCCACCGATCCGTTCAACCCGATCAACCGTCGCGTGAGCATCATCGTGATGAACAAGAAAGCGGAGGAAGCGGCAGCACAGGACGGCGGGACAATCGAGGTCGATGAATCGGCGGACGTGACCAGAGAGGTAGTCGGTGCCGCTGGAACCAGTCAGTGATATTGGTGCACGCTTGCGTTCCTTTCCCTCCGGACAGATTCCTCCGGTAGTCCTCGCACTCGTCGCGCAGCTCGCTGCAGGCGCTACGCTGCTCGCGCTGCGGCTATCGGGTGCGGTTCAGGCACCGGCACCGGTCGCCCTAGTGGCGCATGGACTGCTTGCTGCCGCTTTGGGTGCATGTCTGCGGTTGCCGGCGTGGTGGCTGCCGATCAACTTCCTGTTCATTCCGGCCGCGGTAATGCTGCGGGAATGGGAGCTCCCGCCACCGGTGTTTCTTGGCGGTTTCATTCTTCTCGCCCTCATGTTCTGGACCACCTTCCGGACTCGTGTCCCACTGTACCTGAGCAGCCGGGAAGCGGGTGAAAAGCTCGCAGAGCTGGTGCCGCAGACAACCGGCGTGCGGCTACTCGATCTGGGTTGCGGCTTCGGTGGCCTGCTGCGGCAGCTGACGCGGCTGCGCCCCCGTGCAACGCTGGACGGCGTGGAGATCGCACCGCTGCCTGCACTGGTGGCCTGGCTGCGGCTGCGCGGGTTGGCCGGATGCAAAGTGCGTCGCACTGATTTCTGGCGGCTGGATCTGTCGCCGTACGATGTCGTGTATGCCTTCCTATCGCCTGCGCCCATGGCGAAGCTCTGGGACAAGGTACGGCGGGAAATGCGGCCGGGCACGCTGTTCGTCAGCAACAGCTTCGCCGTACCCGGCATGGAGCCCGACCGGGTCGTGCCGCTCGACGGTGCGGGCTCCCGGCTGTACGTCTGGCGCCTTTGACGGCGCAGCCGCATGCGGCGCCTGGCCGAATGGGTGCACAGCCTGGGTGGGCACAACCTCCCGGTGCTGCAAAGATCCGTCCGAGCCATGGCGGAACTGCGCGGGCGCGAGGACAGCGTTACGGCGAGGGACATCGCCGAGCTGGTGTTGCGCGACCCGTTCCTGACCGTCAAGGTGCTGCGCTTCTCGCAAGCGCGTCTCACCAGGCGTCAGCCGACCGAAGTGACCACGGTCGAGCACGCGCTCATGATGCATGGTGTGGCGAGCTTCTTCCGGCAGTTTCGCGACCTCGTCAGCCTGGAGGACTCCCTCGATTCCCATCCTGGCGCCCTGGAGGGCGCACTAGCCGTGGCCAGCCGGGCCCATCACGCCGCGGTGAATGCGCGCAACTTCTCAGCCCTGCGGCACGACGTGGAGAGCGAGGAGGTCCTGATCAGCGCGCTGCTGCATGACCTCGCGGAGATGCTGTTGTGGTGCACGGCGCCCGAGCTGGCGATCCAGATCCAGTGGATGCTCCGTTCTACCCCGGGCATGCGCAGCGCCAGCGCGCAGAAGGTCGTGCTCGGGTTTGCGCTGTCGGAGCTGCAGCTCGCCCTGGCGCGGCAATGGCGCCTGCCCGCACTGCTGCTGGACCTGATGGACGATAGCCAGGCTAGCAAACCGCGGGTACAGATAGTAAGGCTGTCGGTAAGCCTCGCGCGACACTCTGCCAACGGCTGGTACGACCCGGCACTGCCCGACGACTACAGCGGGCTTCAGAAGCTCGTCAGCCTGCCGCCCGATCTGGTCAAACGCTGGGTGCGGCAGTCGGCCTTGCAGGCAGCCAGACACTGGCGCGACTTCGGCGTCCGCCCGGCCGCTGCGTGGCTGCCGATGGGGCGCGGCAACTGGCCCGTAGTCCAGGGGCAGGCAAAGGCCCGGGACGGAAAGGGACGGGGCGCGCTGGTTGGACGTTGCCTGGAGCAGCTCGGCTCGGCAACGGCGGCCACAGCGGAGCCGGCGGGCGTCATAGCCGTCGCGCTTCATGCGTTGCATGAAGGTCTGGGCTTGCAGCGCCTCTGGTATGGCGGCGTAAATGGAGCGGGCGACAGGGTGGACGCCCTTGTCACGCTGGGCCTGGACAGCGGGCGCATGCTCGGGGACCTGGGCTTCGACCTCGGGTCCCGACACCTCTTCGCCAGGCTGATGGAGCGCGCGCAGGGAGTGTGGTACAGCGCCGCCAACCGTGACCGTCTGATGGCGCTGCTGCCGGAGGCCGTGCGGGACGCCGGCCGCGAGTTCTTCGCGATGTCCATGCATGTCAATGGCGCGCCGTCCGGCCTGATCTACGCCGATGCAGGAGAGGAACGCGGGGTGCTCGATGAAAGCCGCTACAATGCCTTCAAGCAGATCTGCACCGCCGCGGCGCAGGCGCTGGAGCGCCTGACCGCGTGACGGGCGCTGCCGGCGAGGCTGCGCTTGGGTAGCGAAACACAACGGCTTTGGTACGTCAGGCTGGCGGAAGAGATCCGTGGGCCATTTCCAACTGCGGCGGTCGTCCAGGACCTCGCGCTGGGGCGCCTGCCGCCGGAAACGCTCCTCAGCACCGACGGGGTCGGTTGGGCTCCGGCCGCCGAGCTCGAAGCGTTCTCCCAGCTTCTGCAACCCGGCGATCGCGACCCGTGGGCCGAGGAGCGGCGACAGGCTCTGCGCCGCTGGGCGAACGAGCGGGCTGGGCAGGAGCGGCGGGCGCCTCCTGCCGAACCCGGTGCCCGCGGCGCGGGCGTCGACCGCAGGCGTGGCGACGCCAACCCTCGGGGAGCGACAACCCGCACGGTGCCATCGCAAGGGGCGCAGGGGCGCGGCTGGCTCGTGGTTGGCACCCTGGTCGCTGTTGTCTTGGTGCTCCTTCTCCTGGCACTCTTTGTTGGCCCCACAAATACCCCCGAGGTCAGACTGCTCAAGTGAAGAGCGTGACCTCGCGTGAGAACCCCGAGTACCGCCGTCTTCTGCGCCTGACTCAG
Source organism: Burkholderiales bacterium (assembly GCA_036787045.1). GTDB lineage: Bacteria > Pseudomonadota > Gammaproteobacteria > Burkholderiales > SHXO01 > SHXO01. Next base: position 16,734 of record DAIQQA010000002.1, read on the forward strand.
AGGGTCTCGGAACGGCGGGACAGCGGCCTGATAGTGTTGGACGGCCCCCATCTTGTGCAGGCCTACATGGCCGCGTTCGGAAGTGAGGGAGTCGAGCTGTTCGTGCAGGAGTCGGCCGCCGATCGAGCCGAGATCCGCATGCTGTGCGAGGCGGGCGAGGGGAGAACGATTTGTCTGTCAGACCGCCTGTTCGATTCAGCTTCCCCGGTGGAGACGCCAACCGGGATTCTTGCAGTGGCGGCCGTTCCCAGGGCAAGGCCTATGGTGTTTGCAGGCAACGCCTTGCTCGTACTAATCGACGGCGTGCAGGATCCGGGCAACCTCGGGTCCATCCTCAGGAGCGCGGCGGCAGCCGGTGCATCGGCCGCCTGGGTCTCGGAGGGCAGTGCCGATCCATGGTCGCCGAAATGCCTCCGCGGCGGGATGGGAGCGCAATTCCACCTCCCGGTCCGGGACCGGATCGATCTGAAGACGGCTGTGCAGGAAGTCGCGTGCCGCGTCCTGGCTGCGGACGGCAGATCTGGTGAGTCGCTCTACGACACCGACCTGTCTGGAGCTGTGGCCATTGTCATCGGTGCGGAGGGCCGCGGCGTCTCGCCAGATCTGGCTGATCTCGCCCACGCCCGAGTCAGGATTCCGATGGAGACCGGGTTGGAATCGCTGAATGCAGCAGCAGCGGCAGCGGTGTTGTTTTTCGAGTGGAGGAGACGACGCACGGGCTAGAGTCTGGACTGGCCTCACAATAGGTGCCAATAACTTCACATAATACACATTATGCGCAATATTATGACGGTTTGATCCGACTGCGCCGCCCGTCGTGTCTTGCCGCCTTCGCCCCAGCAGCATGGCTATAGATTTCGGATGGTAGCGTTCCGTCGTTCCTTACGGGATTCCCTTCGAGCCGTGTGGTGCTTCGTCCACGAACCCGATTGTGCTGACCAGAAGCTGGTCAGGTAGCCCTGTTAAGGCGTGTCACTGACTGCAGCGCATTTCCTTCGTCCCTGACTGCTACTACACGGTTGTTGTTTTCCGACAATCTAGTGTTAAGTTTGTTTAGGCTAAGTTACCCGAATAAATCACCTCATTACACTGATTTATATAATTTTATCCTCCTTAACCTCAACATGGTCTGGCCGGAACAGGCTGAAGAAATTAGATGAGGTAGCCTCTGCAAGTTCTTTAATAGAAATGTCTTTTAGGCTGGACAGCTGCTGAGCAACGTAGCGGACGAAAGCCGGCTCGTTGCGCTGCCCCCGCACAGGCACTGGTGCCAGATACGGTGCATCCGTTTCTATGAGCAGGCGCTCGAGCGGCACGCGCCGGGCCACCTCCCTCAGCACGGAGGCATTTCTGAAGGTGACGATCCCGGAAAAGGAGATGTGGAAATTCATCTCCATGGCCTCCTCGGCCACGCGCAGGGACTCGGTGAAGCAGTGCATGACCCCACCCACGTCCGCGGCGCCTTCCTCACGCATGATTGATATCGTGTCGATCGCGGCGTCTCGGGTATGGATGATGAGGGGCTTACGACACAACCTGGCGGCGCGAATATGGGTGCGAAACCGGTCACGTTGCCATTGCGTATCGCCCTGCGTCCGGTAATAGTCCAATCCTGTCTCGCCGATGGCCACGACTTTCGGCGCGGCTGCGAGGGCACAAAGGCGGGCCTGAGTCGGCTCCTCGCCACCCCGGTGATCGGGATGGACACCGACCGACGCGAACACATTCTCTGCCCCCTGCGCCAGCCGCAGAACCCGTGGCATGTCTTCCAGAGTGACGCCGACGCAGAGCGCATGGGAGATGGCATGTTCGCGCATGCGGGCAAACACCCCCTCGAGGTCGTCTGCAAACTCAGGGAAGTCGATGTGGCAATGCGAGTCGACCAGCATTCGCTGCAAATCGTGCCGGTCGGCGCAGACGGGCGGGAACGCGCGGCCAGTTAGAGCGTGTGCGTCGGGCGGTTGAGCTGAAGCTGGCCGGTCAGCAGGCTTTCGATCCGGCTGCGCGCCAGCGTGCCGCTTTCGTCGTCCTTGAACTGGACGCCCACCCCCTGAACCCGGTTGCCATGGCAGCCCGGCGGCGTGAGCCAGATCACCCGCCCGGCCACGGGCAGCTTGTTGGGGTCGTCCATCAGGCTGATTAGCATGAAGATCTCGTCGCCCAGCCGGTAGGGACGTGCCGTTGGGATGAAGATCCCTCCGCCCGTGACGTACGGCATATAGGCGGCGTAGAGGATGGACTTCTCCTTGATGTTGAGCGAGATCGCGCCGGGACGGCTGTGGGTGCCTTGTGCTTCGTTGGACATGCGCTACCCCTTCAAAACCGGGTCAAGGCCCGTTTGTATCCGATCAGGCACCGCTCGGCGACCAGCCGTGCATTCAGCGGGTGCTCGAGGAAGCGGGCGGTGGACTGGAGATCTTTGAGATATCTCATGAACTGGTGCAGATTCAACCGGGTCGCCAACTGATGCAAGATTTGAGCGCGATCAGGGTTGTAGCGGACGGTCTGGACGGTCCGCGCCAGCAGCAGATCGTGGCACCAGCGCTGCAGGCCTGCCACCAGGAATCCGAGTTCCTCGCTGGTCATTCGCTCCGACATCCCAACGGGATCGAAGTCCGGGCTGCCGAGAACCTGGCTGATCAACCGTTCCCGCCGCGACCAGTGCTCCGGTGTGTCCAGTGCGCGCGCGGCGAGCGGTGCAAAGCCGGCTTGCGCCAGGGCCAGCTCGGCCTGGGTCACACCTTGGGCCTCCAGCCAGGCGACCGCCTCCGCCGTGGCCGGCAGCCGGAACTCGAGCCGTACGCATCGACTGAGAACCGTCGCAGGCAGGCGCCTGGGGTTGTCGGTGACCAGGATGAAGTGGGTGTCGGACGGCGGCTCCTCGAGGGTCTTCAGCAGAGCGTTCGCAGCGCTGGCGTGCAGGCGATCGGCGGGGTTGATCAGCACCACGCGCCGGCGAGCGAGATGTGGACGCAGTACCAGCAGCTCCTCGAGGTTCCTGACTTGCTCGACGCGAATCCAGCGCGCACCGACAGATCCCCGGCCTTTCGCGCTCTCGTCCTCGCCGGCATCGTCATCCGAGCCGATCTCCTGGAGGAGACGGAAGTCCGGGTGATTGCCACCAAGGTAGAGGCGGCAGGCTTGGCACGCCCCGCAGCCCTGCCCCTCCCCCGAGGGCTGATGACACAGGAGCGCTTGCCCCAGGCCCAGGGCAAAGTCGCCCTTCCCGACCCCGCGTGGCCCGCTCAACAGCAGTGCGGACGGCTGGACGCGCGCCGGCAACCCGAGCGCCCGCCACAGGGGTAGGTTCCAGGGGTGCAGGCCGGTCTTCACAGCCCATCGAGGAGGGATGCCAGCTGGCGCTGGATTGCCTCCACCGTCTGCGACGCGTCGATGACGTGAATCCTCCTGGGACTGCAGCGGGCGCGATCCAGATAGCCGGCGCGCACGCGCTCAAAGAAGGACAGCTGCTCCTGCTCGAAGCGATCCAGGTCGCGCGTATGCGCTATGCGGGCACGTGCCACCTCGGGCGGGAGATCGAAGTAGAACGTCAGATCCGGCTGCAGTTCGTCCTGGACCCAGCGCTCCAGGATCTCGAGCTTGGGCAGCGCTACCCCCCTGCCCCAACCCTGATAGGCGAAGGTCGCATCGGTGAACCGGTCGCAGACGACCCATTGTCCCGCCTCCAACGCTGGCACAACCACGCGCACCAGGTGCTCCCGCCGAGCCGCGAACATGAGGAGTGCTTCGGTCTCCGGGTGGGGCGAGTGCGCAGCATCCAGCAGCAGTTCCCGCAAGCGTTCGCCAAGAGGGGTGCCGCCGGGCTCCCGGGTCAGGCACACCGGCGCCCGCTGCTCCAGCCGCCGCGCAAGCCAAGGCAGGTGCGTGCTCTTGCCTGCACCGTCCATGCCCTCCAGTGTGATGAAGCGGCCGCGCATCAGTCTGGGGTCCTCTCAACTGGTGGCCCACTGTGCATTATCGCCCCAGCTGATACTTGCGAACTGCGCGGTTGTGGTCATCGAGGGTATCCGTAAAGTGCGACGATCCGTCGCCGCGCGCCACGAAGTACAGCGCTGGGGTCCTGGCCGGCTGCAACGCCGCCTCGAGCGCAGACTGTCCGGGCAGCGCGATAGGGGTCGGCGGGAGGCCGGTGCGCGTGTACGTGTTGTACGGCGTATCGGTCTCCAGGTCGATCTTGCGCAGGTTGCCATCGAAGCCGGAACCCAGCCCGTAGATCACTGTGGGGTCGGTCTGCAGCCGCATGTTGCGCTTGAGCCGATTCACGAACACCGCCGCAATCATCCTCCGGTCGGACTCGAGGCCGGTCTCCTTCTCCACGATCGACGCCATGATCAGTGCCTCGTAAGGCGAGCGATAGGGGAGTCCGGGCGCTCGCGTCGTCCACAGTGCGTCCAGACGCGCTCGGAGAGTGTGATACGCGCGCGCCAGGATCTTGAGCTCATGGGTACCGGGACTGAAGTAGTAGGTATCCGGAAAGAAGAGGCCTTCCGGATGCATCTCGCGCGCGCCGATGGCGCGCAGCACCTCCGCGTCCGACAGGGTACCGACGTCGTGGGTCACGCTGGGATGCCCGGCCAGCGCAGCGCGCATCTGCGCGAAAGTCCAGCCCTCGATGAAGGTGATCTGCGCCTGGCTTACCTCGCCACGCGCGATCATCTCCAGCAGGCGATAGGGGGTGATGCGCGTCGGGAGCTCATAGTTACCGGCTTTGACCGCATTGGCCTGCCCTAACAGCCTGGCCATCCATACGAAGCTCCAGGGTTCCCCAAGCACGCCCGCGGCGACCAGGTCGCGCCCGATCCCCCGCACGGACCGCCCTTTCTTTATCGTGAGCTCCCTCGCATCGACGGGGACGTCGACCGGAGTGAGAGCGAAGTGAGACAGCCACCCCGCGGCGGCAACGATGCCGAGGAGCAGTCCGGCGAAGGTGAACTTGACAAGACGAATCACGCGCATGGGATGACCTGTCGCGCCAGGCGCGCAGCCCGGCCCCGATCCACCGACCGCTGATGCAATTATGCGGCCCGGCCCTCCACCCTATCAGCCGTCCCGTGACCCTGGCCGGCGGACCGGCTCTCAGACCGGCCGGAAGGCGAGCGTCGCGTTGGTCCCGCCGAAGCCGAAGGAGTTCGACAGGGCAAGCCGGATGCGCATCTCGCGTGCCTGGTTGGGCACGTAGTCGAGGTCGCACTCCGGATCGGGGTCATGCAGATTTGTGGTCGGCGGGGCGATCTGGTGCTCGATACCTAGAACGGTGAATACCGCCTCCACACCGCCGGCTGCACCCAGGAGGTGCCCGGTCATCGACTTGGTGGAGCTCACCGCGAGCTTCGCAGCGTGGTTGCCGAAGCAACGCTTGACCGCGATGGTCTCGGCCAGGTCCCCCAGCGGCGTCGAGGTGCCGTGCGCGTTGATGTAGTCCACCTCGTCGAGGTTGGCGCGCGCATCCTTCAGGGCGTTGATCATGCAGCGCCGCGCGCCGTCGCCGTCTGCGCAAGGAGCGGTCACGTGATGGGCGTCGGCGCTCATACCGTAACCGACCAGCTCTGCGTAGATCTTCGCGCCGCGCGCCTTGGCGTGCTCGAGCTCTTCGAGCACCACAACGCCGGCACCCTCCCCCAGCACGAACCCGTCACGCCCCCTGTCCCATGGGCGGCTCGCCGTTGCCGGATCGTCGTTGCGCGTGCTGAGCGCGCGGGCCGACGAAAAACCCGCGATCGCCAGCGGGCACACTGTGGATTCCGAGCCGCCCGCGACCATGACGTCGGCATCGCCATAGGCGATCAACCGCGCCGACTCGCCGATGCAATGCGTCGAGGTCGTGCATGCTGTCGTGATCGCCAGGTTCGGGCCCTTGAAGCCGTACATGATCGACAGGTTCCCCGAGATCATGTTGATGATCGTGCCAGGGATAAAAAACGGCGAGATCCGTCGCGGCCCCTGCTGTGTCAGCGTACGTGCCCCGTCCTCGATCATCGGCAGCCCGCCGATGCCCGACCCGATGTTCACGCCGATGCGCTCGGCATTGGCCTCGCTTGCCTTGATACCGGCGTCTGCGATGGCCTCGATCGCGGCCGCCGTGCCGTAGTGCAGGAACAGGTCGAACCGGCGAGCCTCTTTGACCGCCAGGTACTTGCTGACGTCGAAACCCTTGACCTCGCCGGCGATCTGCGCGGCAAAAGGGGCGGCGTCGAACCGCGTGATGCGCGTGATGCCCGACCGGCCGGCAAGGACATTTGCCCAGGCCTCGCTCACTCCGATGCCCACCGGGCTGACGATCCCCAGCCCGGTAACGACGACTCTGCGTTTGGACAAATCGACCCCGGAGCGAGGTTACTGCTTGAGATGGGTGTTGATGTAGTCGACAGCCTGCTGGACCGAGGTGATCTTCTCCGCCTCCTCATCGGGGATCTCGCATTCGAACTCCTCCTCGAGGGCCATCACCAGCTCGACGGTGTCCAGCGAGTCGGCGCCCAGGTCGTCGACAAAGGTCGATTCCGGCCGGATGTCCGCCTCGTTCACACCGAGCTGCTCAGCAACGATTTTCTTGACGCGTTGTTCAACGGTTTCCATCAAGTTGCCCTTCCTGTTTACGAGAGTGTGCGCGGGCGACTGTCCCCAACCTCCGGGCCGCGCTGGTGTCGCCCCGTTTCAAAACGGCCGTCTTGTGGTGAGCTGCGGCCCCGAAAAAGACGTCGAATTCTACCAAAATTGCACCAGCACAGTGGGTGCGCCGGGCCTGTATCGTGACCCGCCCAGCGTCCCGCTAGCGCATGAGCATGCCGCCGTTGACGTCGAGCGTTGCCCCTGTGATGTATGCGGCCGCAGGCGATGCAAGGAATGCGACCGCCGCGGCGACCTCCTCCGCCGTCCCGAAACGCGCCAGCGGGATATGCTGGGTGGCAGCCTGGCGCTGTGCCTCCGGCAGAACGCGGGTCATGTCCGTATCGATGAAACCCGGTGCCACGCAGTTCACCGTCACATTCCGGCTCCCGATCTCCCGCGCGAGGGATTTGCTGAAACCGATGACGCCCGCCTTGGCAGCCGCGTAGTTGGTCTGCCCCGCATTGCCCATCTCGCCCGAGACGGACGTCACATTGACTATCCGGCCCTCGCGCGCCTTCAACATGTCGCGCACAACCAGCCGGCACAGGCGGAACACCGACTTCAGGTTGACCTCCATAATTTCGTCCCACTCTTCATCCTTCATCCGCATGAGCAGGTTGTCGCGCGTGATCCCCGCGTTGTTGATGAGGGCATAGATCCGCCCGAAGTCGGCCTGAGCGGACTCGATCAGGCGCTGCATGCCGGCCTCATCCGCCACGTTGAGCACGTGGCCCTTTCCGCGTATGCCCTCGCTCCCCAGCAGCTCGGTGATCGCGGTCGCGCCAGACTCGCTGGTTGCGGTCCCGGCCACGGCCGCGCCCTGCCGCCCCAACTCCAGCGCAATGGCTCGACCGATGCCGCGGCTGGCGCCTGTCACCAGTGCGAGCTTGCCCTCCAGTGGCTTCATGCCGTCCTCACATCGATTTCAGTTGCTGTGCCAACTGCTGCAGCTGCGCTCCGTCCTTCAACGCCACGGCCTCGACCCCCGGGGCACTTCGTTTGTTGAGCCCGGTCAGCACGCTGCCCGGTCCGCATTCGATCACCTGCGTGATTCCCCGCCGCGGCATCTCCTGCATGCACTCGACCCAGCGCACCGGGCAGTGCAGCTGGCGCACGAGGCTGTCCTTGATCTGCGCAGGCTGCTCTGGAGACGCCACATCGACGTTGTTGAGCACGGGTGTGCGCGGAGGCTGGAGGCTGATGCCGGCAAGCTGCTCGGCAAGACGCATGGCGGCATTCCGCATCAGACTGCAATGAGACGGCACACTCATGGGCAGCAGTAGCGCGCGCTTGGCGCCCCTGGCCTTGGCCAGCTCCATCCCGCGTTCCACCGCCTCGCGGTGTCCGGCGATGACGACCTGACTGGGGGCGTTGAAATTGGCCGCCTCGAGCACCTGGCCCTGCGCCGCGTCGGCGCAGACGGCGCGGATGGCATCGTCGTCGAGTCCGAGGATCGCGGCGATTCCGCCGGTGCCCTCAGGCACCGCTTCCTGCATCGCCTGCGCGCGACAACGGACCAGCGGCAGGGCCTCATCCAAACGCAGCGCGTCACTGGCCACTAAGGCCGTATATTCCCCGAGGCTGTGCCCAGCCAGCAGCGTCGGCTCGGGGCCACCCGCTGCGCGCCAGGCCTTAAAGAGGGCATAGCCCGCGGTGAGCATCACGGGCTGCGTGTTGACGGTCTTGTTGAGCTCCTCTGCTGGACCGTTTGCCACCAGCGCCCAGAGGTCCTGCTTCAGAATGGCGCCCGCCTCGGAGAAAGCCTGATGCACCTCCGGCAGCGCCTCGAACGGTGCCATCATGCCCACCGACTGGGAGCCCTGGCCGGGAAAAACGAAGGCAAATCGGGTCATGAGAGACGATCCGGATCAGATCCACCGCATCAGACAGGCGCCCCAGGTGAAGCCGCCACCCACGGCCTCCAGCAGGAGATGCTGGCCCGGTCGGATGCGGCCATCGCGCACCGCTTCGTCCAGCGCCAGAGGGATGGAGGCTGCAGAGGTATTGGCGTGCCGGTCGACGGTGACGACAACCTTTTCCATCGGCAGGCCCAGCTTCCGCGCGGTGGCTTCGATGATTCGGATGTTGGCCTGGTGGGGAATCAGCCAGTCGATGCGCTCCTTCGGCAAAGCGGCCGCTGCCATCACCTCCTCCACCACCTCTGCGAGCACTTTCACCGCGAACTTGAAGACGACGTTGCCCTCCATCGTAACGAAGGGCTTGCCCCGAACGCCCCCGGCGCAGACCTGGCCGGGCACCGCCAGCGCCTTGCTGTGGCTTCCATCGGCGTGCAGCCGGCTTGCGAGCAGTCCGGGATGGTCGCTCGCGGCCAGCACGACCGCTCCGGCTCCATCCCCGAACAGAACGCAGGTGGTTCGGTCGGTCCAATCCAGGATACGGGAGTACACCTCGCTGCCCACTACCAGTGCGTAACGGCAGTGGCCTGCCCGCAGGAACAGGTCTGCGGTGGTCAGCGCGTAAACGAATCCGCTGCACACAGCCTGGACGTCGAAGGCCGGTCCGCCACGGATGCCCAGCTTGGCCTGCAGAATGCAGGCGGTGCTGGGGAAGATCATGTCGGGAGTGGTCGTCGCGACGACGATCAGGCCAAGCTCCTCCGGGGCGATCCCTGCCGCAGCCAGGGCGCGCTGCGAGGCCTCCAGTGCCAGATCGCTCGCCATCTCGCAGTCAGCGGCCACGCGCCGCTCGCGGATGCCCGTGCGCGAGACGATCCACTCGTCCGAGGTATCGACCATGCTTTCGAGATCTCGGTTGGTCAGCACCTTCTCCGGCAGGTAGCTGCCGGTGCCGATGATCCGGGAGTGCACGTCAGCCCACTCCCTGGACGCGGGGAGGCGTTTCGTCCAGCGGCGGCAGATGCTCTCTGATGCGCTCGAGGATGCCGCGGTTCGCCTCCTCCCAGGCACGGTCGATCGCCACCTCGAAGGCCAAGGCATCGGCCGAGCCGTGGCTCTTCACCACGATGCCGCGCAGCCCCAGCAGGCTGGCACCGTTCAGTCGGCGCGGGTCTACCCGTCGGCGAAACGCGTTGATCACCGGCAGCGATGCCAACGCGACGAGCCTGCTGAACACGCTGCGTTTGAACTCCTCCTGCAGGTAGGAAGCCAGCATCCGCGCCAGGCCCTCGGAGGACTTGAGGAACACGTTGCCCACGAAGCCGTCGCACACGACGACATCGGTGGTCCCCTTGTAGATATCGAAGCCTTCGACGTTGCCGTAATAGTTCAGGCCGCTCGTCTTGAGCAGCTCGCCGGCCTGCTTCACCACCTCGTTGCCCTTGATATCCTCTTCGCCGATGTTGAGCAGACCGACGCTCGGGCGCTCCACCTTCTCCACGACCGAATACAGGGCTGCACCCATGACGGCGAACTGGAGCAGATGCAGCGCAGTGCAGTCGACGTTGGCGCCGAGATCCAGCACGCAGCAACGCCCGCGCATCGTGGGTACCATCGAGGCGATGGCAGGACGCTCGACACCCGGCATCATCTTCAGCACGAAGCGCGAGATCGCCATGAGCCCGCCGGTGTTTCCGGCGCTGACGCAGGCGTCGGCCTCGCCATTCTTGACCAGATCCACCGCGACCCGCATCGAGGAGTCGCGCTTGCCGCGCAGGGCGATGGCGGGCGGGTCGTCCATGCCCACGATCTCCGACGCATGCTGCACGCGGATGCGCGGATCGTCCGCACGATTGCGCGCCCGCAGAGCATTCGCGATGCTCTCCGCGTCGCCCACCAGCACGACCCTGGCATCGGCGCGCCGGTCGAGAAAGTTCAGGGCAGCGGGAATCGTCACGGGCAGGCCGTGATCGCCCCCCATGCAATCCAGCGCGATCGCTACACCCATCGTGCTGGATGCGCCCGGTAGCGGGTGCGCCGAGGCGCGCGCGAACTGACGGCCCGTATTGCGGATGTGGTGCCCGTCAACATCCAGTGTCCCGGGCTACCGGGCGTGTCATCGCACAGGCGAACTGAGGCGATCCGGCGCGTCGTGACCCGTCCGGGATCGCGAGTGACGTTCGGCAAAGCCAGGATCAGTCGTCCTGGGACTTGACGATCCGCTTGCCCCGGTAGTAGCCGTTGGGGCTGATGTGATGGCGGAGGTGGACTTCGCCGGAGACCGGCTCGAGCGCGAGCGGAGGGTTGCCGAGCCGGTCGTGCGCGCGTCGCATGTTGCGCCTCGACGGCGACTTCTTGTTCTGCTGTACAGCCATGATGGTGTGCTCCTGTATCGTATGGACGCTTGCGCAGCGTCAATGCTTCAGCCGGGCGAGCGAGGCGAAAGGAGAGGTGCTCCCCTGCGCGCCAACCTCTCCCACCGGCCGCAGATGACACTCGCCCGCGGGATGTCGCGGCGCCATCGGCAAGGCCAGCAGGACCTCCTCTTCCACCAACTCGCGCAAATCGACTCGATCCATCGCCGGGATGGTATCGACGAATTCCTCTTCGTCTGCAGGCTGGTTGAACTCCTCCGCGCCCGCCACCAACACGATCTCGCGCCGCAGCGCCAGCGGAAAGCTCAATCGCTCCATGCAACGCTGGCAGCGCAAGCCGATCTCCCCGCCTACCTCGATGCGCAGGGCGGGCTGATCGTTGGGCGTGATGAAGCCGGTCACCCGGTACTCGATCGTGCTGCCCTGCTGTCTGCTGTCGCCCGGGGAGTCGAAGAGCAGCTCCGCAAGCCGCTGCAGCGTCTCGGCCCCGAACGACCCGCTCGCACTCGCCCCCGCGCGTGCGAACTTCCTCGGTTCGATAACCAGCGGATCGATGATAGCGGGGTCGACCATGACCTGCTCGTACGACCCAACCGTTGCGACCTCGCCGGCTGCATCGGCTGTCTCGCGACCCTGGGCTGTCCGAATTGAAACGGCGCATGTTAGTATTTTTCCTACACACTGTCAAAACCTTACCGGGCAAGACCACCTCCCCTGGGCTTCGGGCGCATCCCTCTGCTGCATGCTCGTGCTGGCCTCTACCTCCCCTTACCGACGCGAGCTGCTGGCGCGCCTCGGCCTTGCCTTCGAGGTGCTCTCGCCCGGAGTGGGCGAGGAACCGCTACGCGACGAGGCACCGGCAGATACCGCTATACGGCTGGCGCAAGCCAAGGCGCGGGCGGGCGCGGCGCGCTATTCCGATGCCTTGGTGATCGGCTCGGACCAGGTCGCGGAGCTCGACGGGCATCGGCTCGACAAGCCCCGGACCCACGAGCGCGCGGCGCGGCAGCTGGAACTGCTCAGTGGCCGGTTCGCTGATTTCCATACTGCGGTAGCCGTCGTGAACAGCGCCTCCGGTCGGTTGCAGGCGCGGCTCGTTCCCACGCGCGTCTTCTTCCGCCCGCTCACCAGCCGGCAGATCGATGCCTATCTGCAGAGGGAGCAGCCGTTCGACTGCGCAGGCAGCGCCAAGTCGGAGGGCCTCGGGATCGCACTGATCCGGCGCATCGAGGGAACCGACCCTACGGCGCTGATCGGCCTGCCATTGATCGCCCTGACGGAGATGCTGCAGGCAGAGGGGCTGGAAGTCCTTTGAATGGGCGGCGCGTTGTACTTGGTTCCAACCTCGCTGGGTCCCGATGTGCTGCCCGCCAGCGTCCCGCCGGGCGTCCAGCAGACCGTGCTGGGCCTGGAGGGGTTCATCGCCGAGAACGCCAGGAGCGCGCGGCGATTCCTCAAAGCCCTCGGCTATCCGCTGCCGCTGGCCAAAGTGCCGATTGCAGAGCTGAACGAACACACACCAGCGGCCGCACTGCCCGCGCTCCTTGCGCCCGTGCGTGCCGGACAGCGCATCGGCGTGCTGTCCGAGGCCGGATGTCCGGCGGTCGCGGATCCGGGCACTGCCCTGATCGCCTTGGCGCATCGGGAGGGGCTGCGTGTGGTGCCACTGGTTGGACCTTCCTCCCTGTTGCTGGCGCTCATGGCCTCCGGCCTCAGCGGCCAGCGGTTCTGCTTTCACGGCTACCTGCCGGTGGAGCGTGACGATTGCACGCGTGCCCTCAGAATGCTGGAATCGGAGTCGCTCGCCAGGCAGAGCACGCAGATCTTCATCGAAGCGCCGTACCGGAACGCAAGGCTGCTGGAGACCATCCTCAGCGCGTGCCGCGCGGACACCCTCCTTTGCCTCGCCGCCGAGCTCACGCTGCCAGGAGAGCAAATAGCGACGAAGACGGTCGCACAGTGGCGCAGCGTGGCCGTCGACCTCCAACGTCGGCCGACGGTGTTTCTGCTCCAGGCTGTGTCGGCCGGCTTGAGCGAAGCGCCTTGCCGGGGTTCCCTTGGCCAGCACATCCCCCGCAAGGCTCGACCAAGGTGACCGGGCCTAATGAAGTTGCGGGCCCGCGGTATGCCGCACCAACGTCTGCGCCATTGCGGCGCCGAGGCGTCGGGCAAACCGCTCGACGATGCTCTCGCGGGTGCTGAAGTCGACGATGTCCTCGGCCTTGATCACCTCGCGGGCAACGTAGTCGACGCTGCCGAGCTCGTCGGCGAGCCCCAGCTCGATGCTCTGTGCACCCGTCCAGATCAACCCGCTGTACAGCTCCGGCACCTCCCTGAGGCGCGCGCCGCGCCCCTGTCGAACCGTGTCGATGAACTGGCGGTGGATCTCGTCGAGCAGCTTCTGCGCATACTCCCGCTGCTCCTGAAGCAGCGGCGAGAACGGATCCAGAAACCCCTTGTTTTCCCCCGCGGTGAGCAGGCGCCGCTCGACGCCAAGCTTGTCCAAGGTGCCGGTGAAGCCGAACCCGTCCATCAAGACTCCGATGGAGCCGACGATGCTCGCCTGATCGACGTAGATCCTGTCCGCCGCGGCGGCTACGTAGTATCCGCCCGAGGCGCAAACGTCATCCACCACCACGTACAGAGGCACCTTAGGATGCAGCGCGCGCAGGCGGCGCATCTCTTGGCTGATCTGGTTGGCCTGCACCGGACTGCCGCCGGGGCTGTTCACCCGCAGGATCACCCCGACGGTGTTCTTGTCCTTGAAAGCGTCCTGCAATCCCGCGTTCACACGATCGGCGCTCGCGTCGCTGTCGGCGGCGATCACGCCGTTGATCTCGACCAGGGCGGTATGACGCCCAGGTAGCGAGCGTTCCTTTCCCCCGATCATCCCCAGGAAGACGAACAGCAGGATGAACAGATACAGGAATGTGAGGCCCTTGAAGAAGATCCCCCAGCGGCGCGCCCGCCGCTGCTCATCCAGAGCTGCACGGGCAAGCCGCTCGAGGGCGTCACGCTCCCAGGAAGTCCCGGAGCTCGGTTCGGGGCTGGATTCAGCCATCGCAGTGCCCTGTCAGTCGATCAGGAAGACCTTGCCTTCTGCCTCCGCCACTCGCAGGGGCGTGAGACTTCTGCCGCTGCACGGCCCGGCAATGCAGCGGCCGCTCTCCGGCAGGTAGGTGGCGCCGTGAGTGGCGCAGACCAAGTATAACGCGCTGAGGTCGAAGAATTCCCCTTCACTCCAGTCGAGCTCGACCGGCACGTGCGCGCAGCGGTTAAGGTAAGCCCGCACGACGCCGTCGAAGCGCACGGCGAAGGCCGGTTCGCTCCGTCCGTACCAGTCCACGCTGAAGCGCACGGCTTTGCCCCGCTCCTTCAGATCGGTGCTCTCGCAGATTAGGCGTTGGCCTGCAGCCATGCAATGAGCTCGGGGAAGGAGGCGATGCAGGCTGCCGGCGCGCAGGCGCGCAGCGCTGATTCCTCATGGGCGCCGTAGGTCACGGCCAGTCCGGTCACCCCTGCCCCTCGCGCCATCTCCATGTCATGGGAGGTATCTCCGATCATGAGCGTGCGCTCAGGTGCCACTGCCAGCGCCTCCATTAAATAGATCAGCATCTCCGGATGCGGCTTGGGAAACCCCTCATCGGCGCAACGCGACAGGTGGAAGAACGGCAGCAGGCCCGAGTCCTGAAGGGCACGGTCGAGGCCACGCCGGCTTTTGCCGGTCGCTACGCCCAGGAGGAAACCGCCGTTGTGCAGGGTGGCGAGGCCTTCGCGGACCCCCATGAAAGGCGTGACCTGGTGGTCGCCCGCCAGATAGTGATAGCGGTAGCGTTCCGCCAGGCGCGGATAGTCGGCTGGCGCAAGGTCGGGCAGCAGATATGCCAGCGCGTCGGTCAGCCCGAGCCCGATGATGTACCGGGCACGCTCGGGACTGGGCACCGGCAGACCCAGATCGCGGCAGGCCGCCTGGATCGATTCGACGATGTGGCCCGCCGAGTCCACCACCGTCCCATCCCAGTCGAACACCAGCAGGTCGAACCGCTTGCCCATGTCAGGCCACGGCGATGTCGTCCGGCCGCTCCAGCCGGTCGAGGAACGCCTGCAGATCCGGTGGGAGCGGTGCCTCGACGCGCACTGCTTCTCCCGAAGCCGGGTGAACAAACTCGACCGCCAGCGCGTGGAGGAACATGCGCTTGAGGCCCTGTTTGGCGAGCGCCCGGTTGAGCGTGAAATCCCCGTACTTGTCGTCGCCCGCGATGGGGAACCCGAGGTGCTGGAGGTGGACGCGGATCTGGTGTGTGCGGCCCGTTTTAAGCTCTGCCTCCAGTAGCGTGAAGCCGGAGTAACTGTGCCGAAGACGGAAAAACGTCTGGGACGGAAGCCCCTCCCGGTCCACGCTCACGCGCCGCTCTCCGGCAGCCGTCACGAACTTGGTCAGAGGCAGCCGGACATCGCGGTGGGCATCGCGCCACTGCCCGGCAACCAGGGTCAGGTACCACTTGCGCATGCTGCCTGCGCGGATCTGCTCATGCAGGGCCGTCAGCGCGCTGCGCTTCTTCGCCAGCAGCAGCACCCCCGAAGTGTCCCGGTCGAGCCGGTGGACCAACTCCAGGAAGCGGGCCTCGGGGCGCTCCAGACGCAACTGCTCGATCACCCCCCGGCTTACACCGCTGCCGCCATGCGCCGCCACGCCCGCAGGCTTGTCGAGCACCAGGAGCCAGTCGTCTTCGACCAGGACCTGTCGGGAGAGGACGGGTGTCCGTGGTATGGGTGCGGCGGCCGGGCGTGCGGTCCGTACCGGGGGAATCCGCAGGCGGTCCCCGGCCTGCAATCGGTATGTGGCGTCCACTCGGCTGCTGTTCACGCGCACCTGCCCCGTACGCAAGATCCGGTATATATGGGTCTTCGGAACCCCTTTCAGCGCCCGCAGCAGGAAGTTGTCGATTCGCTGCCCGGCCGCCTCGTCGTCGATCTCGGTCCACGTGGCGGCGTCTGGCCGGGCTTCTGGGCCTTTCCTTAAGCCGTTCATTTTGCTTATACTATTGAATGCGCCGGAAAGTACACATCTGGCGCCACCGCGGAGACCGACGTTCCCGCACGATGGCGGGCGGCTCCCCAGGCTCGTGACCTGAATCAATCATGACGGGTTAACGTCGCTGGCCCGAGAAAGTAGCGACCGATACACGCGCTCACAGCAAGAGCACCCAATCCCTCCCGAAGCGCGCTTCGGGACCGGCATGGCAAACGCCCATTAGCTATTCGTAGGTCCTCAATTATGGCAGCACCGGTCGAATAGTCACCAAGCGGGGGGCGCCTCGGGAGGCGCTCGATGTTTGCCGCGCCCGCGAGCTTGAGCGCGGGGGTAAACAGAATGAAACGCATGTTGTTCAATGCGACCCAGGCCGAAGAGCTGCGGGTCGCAATAGTAGACGGTCAGAAGCTCATTGACCTGGATATCGAAACCGCAGGGAAAGAGCAACGCAAAGGTAATATCTACAAAGGAGTCGTCACCCGCATCGAACCCGGCCTCGAAGCCGCCTTCGTCCACTATGGGGCGGAGCGGCACGGGTTCCTGCCATTCAAGGAAGTAAGCCGCTCCTTCTTCCAATCCGACGTCGACCCGGGCCGTGCGCGCATCCAGGACGTAATGCGCGAGGGCCAGGAGCTGATCGTGCAGGTCGACAAGGACGAGCGCGGCAACAAGGGCGCTGCGCTCACCACCTTCATCAGTCTGGCCGGGCGCTACCTCGTCTTGATGCCCAACAACCCTCGCGGCGGCGGCGTGTCGCGCCGCGTCGAGGGGGAGGAGCGCAACGAGCTGCGCGACCTCATCACCAGCCTGGAGGTGCCTGCCGGGATGAGCATCATCGGCCGCACTGCGGGGCTCGGACGCTCGCTCGAGGAACTGCAGTGGGACCTCAACTACCTGTTGCAGCTGTGGCGCGCCATCGAGAACGCATCGAAGCAGCAGTCCGGGGCCTTCCTGATCTACCAGGAGTCCAGTCTCGTGATCCGCGCGATCCGCGACTATTTCCACCAGGAAATCGGCGAGCTGCTGATCGACACCGAAGCGATCTACGAGCAGGCCCGGCAGTTCATGGCCCACGTGATGCCGGGGAACGTCAACCGGGTCAAGCTGTACAAGGACGACGTTCCGCTGTTCTCGCGGTTCCAGATCGAGCACCAGATCGAGACAGCCTACTCGCGCCAGGTCGCCCTCCCCTCCGGCGGTGCAATCGTGATCGACCACACCGAAGCGATGGTGACGATCGACGTCAACTCGGCACGCGCCACGCGCGGCGCGGACATCGAGGAGACGGCGTTGCGCACCAACCTGGAGGCGGCAGACGAGATCGCTCGGCAGTTGCGCCTGCGCGACCTCGGGGGCCTGGTGGTGATCGACTTCATCGACATGGAAAGCGCGCGCAACCAGCGCGAGGTCGAGAACCGTCTGCGCGACGCCTTGCGCTACGACCGGGCCCGCGTGCAGATGGGGAAGATCTCGCGCTTCGGGCTCATGGAGTTGTCCCGGCAGCGCCTGCAGACCTCTCTGGGCGAGACGACCCACATGTCCTGCCCGCGCTGCCACGGCATCGGACACATCCGCAGCGTGGAGTCCTCGGCACTGCACATCCTGCGCATCCTCCAGGAGGAGGCGATGAAGGAGAACACCGCTGCGATGCACGCACAGGTCCCGGTCGACGTTGCAACCTTCCTTCTGAACGAGAAGCGCTCCGAGTTCCATGCCATCGAGCAGCGTCTGAAGGTCAGCGTCGTACTGATCCCGAACATCCACCTGGAGACGCCCAACTACGCCGTCACGCGGCTGCGCCACGACGAGCTCAACCAGATGGAGCCGCTGCCGGCCAGCTACCGCATGATGGACCAACCGACCGAGGCAGAGAAGCCGGCTGTCCCCGGCGCCGAGGTCAAGCCAGTCAGGCCGCAGGCAGCCGTTCAGGGCATCACGCCCGAGCAGCCCGCACCGGTGCCGGTCGAGCCCACAGCGCCGGCCAAGCCCTCGATCCTGCAGAAGATCTTCGGCTGGCTCACACGCAAACCCGAGGAGAAGCCGGAGCCGGTCAAGGCCAAGCCACGCGAGCAGCGTCGCCCGTCCCGCGAGGGTGGCCGGCACGAGCGGCGCGGCCGGGACGAACAAGGTGCCCGGCGGCACGGCCAGGGGGAAGGCACACGCGCGACCCAGCAGCCGCCGCAGCGGCGGGAGCGTGGCGAACGGGGCCAGCAGCGCGGACAGCCGCAACCGGGAGGTCAGCCTGCGCGGGCCGAGCACGTGGCCCAGACCGACGCCCGCGCCGCTGCTGGGGAGCAGCGCGGCGAACGGCGCGAGCGCCCGGATCGGGGCGAGCGTCGCGAGCGGGCCGAGCGGCAGGAGCGACCGGAGCGCCAGGAACGGCCAGAACGTCAGGAACGGCCAGGACGTCAGGATCGGCCGCGCGGCGAGAGTGGAGCGCAGGAGGCCGGAGAAGGTCGCGGCCGCCGACGCCGCGGCAGGCGTGAGCGCGGTGGCCGTGCCGAGGGCGAGGCATTACGGCCTGAGGCCGAGGGAACCCGGCGTGAGTTGGTGGCGGCAGCAGAGGCGCCTCTGGGGATCGAGCCCAGCTTGGAACAGCGTGGCGACGAACGCGCAGCACCGCTGAGCGAGCCGGTCGCGACCGAGCCCATCACAACCGCCCCGCGCGCTTATCGGGAGCCCACGCCAGTAGAGTCGGCGCCAATGCCGTCGGCGTTGACGGTGTCTACGTGGACGCAGCCGGCAGCGGCAGCGCCTGTCGCGCACACCGTGACCGAGGTCGGGCTGCAGAGACCCGAGCCGGAGCCTGCTGCACCTCCCCGGTACGAACCTGCCGTCGAACCCCGCCAAACGACAGCGCCGGCGCTGCCCCAGCCCGAGCCCCTGGCGTATCGTGCGCCGGCTCTAGTGCAGGCCTACACGATTCCCCCTGACATGGTACAGGTGGAAACGACCCATGCTGCCGTACCGGCGGAACCCGATGTGCAGGCGGAGAGCCAGCCGCGCAGGGTGCGCCGTCCCCGGCCCGAGGAGACTGCTGTGGAAAGCGAGCCGCTAGTGCAGGTGGAGACGCGGTCCGCGACGTCCGGCTCCGAATAGACTGTCAGGTCGGGCCGTCTCCCGTGCGGCCCAGAGGTCGCACGGGAGCGTTGCCCTCCAGTTCCCGCCTCAGATGGTCGAGGAGGCCAGAAGCAGCCTCCTCCACCAGATCCAGCACCAGTTCGAAGCCCTCCGTGGTCCCATAGTAGGGATCCGGCACCTCGCGATGTTCCAGGTGTGGAGCGAAGTCCAGGAACAGACGCACCTTGTGGCGGTGCTCGACCGGGCTCAGGCGACGCAGGTCCGCCAGGTGCCCCGTGTCCATAGCCAGCACGTGATGGAACTCGCTGAAGTCCTCGGGCCTCACCTGGCGCGCACGCAGGCGGGAAAGATCGTACTTGCGCTTCCTTGCCGCGGCCTGGGCACGCGGGTCGGGCGGCTCGCCTGCGTGATAGTCGAGCGTGCCGGCCGAGTCGGCAACGATCCGGCGGGCCAGACCGGCGGCCTGCACGCGCTGCCGGAACACGCCTTCGGCCGTGGGCGATCGGCAGATATTGCCCGTGCAGACGAACAGGACTTTGAAAGTGGTCACCTGGTGCCCCGGGCGCGCCGGTATGGTGGGGCGGCGCGCTGCGCTTCGCCGGCTGCGTCCGGAAGCTCCCCGCTGGCTACACCGAACAGCTTCTCCTTCAGCCCGCGCAGGCGATCACGGACCTGCGCTGCCTGCTCGAACTCCAGGTTGCGGGCGTGCTCCAGCATCTCCTTCTCCAGGCGACGGATCTCCCTGCTCAGATCGACTTCGCTCATGGCCCCGTAGCCGGCTTCCGCCTGGGCCGCCTTGAGTTCTTTGTGCGCAGCCTTGGGATCGTACACACCGTCGATGATGTCTTTGATGCGTTTGCTCACGCCCTTGGGCGTGATGCCGTGCGCAGCGTTGAAGGCGGTCTGCTTGTCGCGGCGACGTTGCGTCTCACCTATGGCGCGCTGCATCGACCCGGTCAGGTGATCGGCGTACATGATGGCAGTGCCGTGGATGTGGCGCGCCGCGCGGCCGATGGTCTGGATCAACGAGCGCTCCGAGCGCAGAAAGCCCTCCTTGTCTGCGTCCAGAATCGCCACCAGCGAGACCTCTGGTATGTCCAGCCCTTCCCGCAGCAGGTTGATCCCGACCAGCACGTCGAAGGCGCCCAACCGCAGGTCGCGGATGATCTCGACGCGTTCCACGGTGTCGATGTCCGAGTGGAGATAGCGGACCTTGACGCCGTGTTCGGCAAGATAGTCGGTCAGGTCCTCGGCCATGCGTTTGGTCAGCGTGGTCACCAGGACACGCTCGCCCTGGCTCACGCGGCTGTTGATCTCGGACAGCAGGTCGTCCACCTGGGTGCTGGCAGGGCGCACGATCACTTCGGGATCCACCAGGCCCGTGGGCCGCACCACCTGCTCCACCACCTGACCCTGGTGCGCCGCCTCGTAGTCGGCCGGCGTGGCCGACACGAAGATGGTCTGCGGCATCATCCGCTCGAACTCCTCGAAGGTGAGCGGGCGGTTGTCCAGCGCCGAAGGCAGGCGGAAGCCGTACTCCACGAGGTTTTCCTTGCGCGCGCGGTCGCCGCGATACATGCCTCCCACCTGTGGAATCGTCACGTGGCTCTCGTCTATGATCATCAAGGCGTTGTGGGGCAGGTAGTCGATCAGCGTGGGCGGCGGCTCGCCGGGCTGCCGCCCGGAGAGATGGCGCGAGTAGTTCTCGATCCCCTTGCAGAAGCCCAGCTCGGCCAGCATCTCCAGATCGAAGCGCGTGCGCTGCTCGATGCGCTGCGCTTCCAGCAGTTTGCCGTGCTGCTGGAAGAACTCGATGCGTTCGCGCAGCTCGGGCTTGATCGATTCGATCGCACGCAGCGTCGTGCCGCGCGGGGTCACGTAGTGGCTGGAGGGGTACACCGTGTAGCGCGGCACCTTGCGCAGGCTGTGCCCGGTGAGTGGGTCGAACAGGGTGAGCTCCTCCACCTCGTCGTCGAACAGGCTGACTCTGACGGCGACCTCGGAGTTCTCAGCAGGAAATACGTCCAGCACGTCCCCACGCACGCGGAAGGTGCCGCGGCGAAACTCCAGCTCGTTGCGCTCGTACTGCATCTCGGCCAGGCGCTTAATGATGTCGCGCTGACCGATGCGCTCGTTGGCGCGCAGGTGCAGGATCATGCTGTGGTAGTCGACCGGGTCGCCGATCCCGTAGATGCACGATACGGTGGCCACGATCACCGTGTCCTGGCGCTCCAGCAGCGACTTGGTCGCCGACAGGCGCATCTGCTCGATGTGCTCGTTGATGCTGGAGTCCTTCTCGATGTACAGGTCGCGTGCCGGTACATACGCCTCCGGCTGGTAGTAGTCGTAATAGGACACAAAGTACTCCACCGCGTTCTCGGGAAAGAACTCGCGCATTTCCGAGTAGAGCTGCGCGGCCAGAGTCTTGTTCGGCGCCAGCACGATGGTCGGCCGGCCCAGCCGTGCGATCACGTTGGCCATTGTGTAGGTCTTGCCCGAGCCGGTCACGCCGAGCAGCGTCTGAAACGACAGGCCGTCCTGCACCCCTTCCATGAGCTTTTCGATCGCCTCGGGCTGATCGCCTGCCGGGGCAAAGGGTTGGTGCAGTTGGAACGGGCTGCCGGGGAACAGCAGCACTCTGGATTGCTCCGCTGCAGCGGGTGCAGGAACGATGGATGCCATGGGAGCGCGAGGGCGCGCAGAAAGGACGGCTATTTTCCCATAGCTGGGTGCCTGCCGCCAGCACCGGATTGCGACGCAGTAGAATAGCGTCCGGCGCAACCGAATGCGCTCGTCTCCCCACCAATTCATGCCCGCATACCCATGAGCGCATCCATACTCACCGGCATCGAAATGGCGCCGCGCGATCCGATCCTCGGCGTGACCGAAGCCTTCAACGCCGACCCCAATCCTCGGAAGGTCAATCTGGGGGTCGGTGTTTACTACGACGACAACGGGAAGGTCCCGCTGCTCGAGTGCGTGCGGCGGGCCGAGCGGCAGCTGGTGGAGAACGCCCCGCCGCGCAGCTATCTGCCGATCGACGGCCTGCCCGAGTACGATCGTCGGGTGCAGGCACTGGTGTTCGGCGAGGACAGCGCTGCGCGCAGCGACAAGCGCATCGTGACGGTGCAGGCCCTCGGCGGCACCGGCGGCTTGAAGATCGGCGCGGACTTCCTGCGGCGCGTCGATCCGGCGGCAGAAGTGTGGATCAGCAGCCCGAGCTGGGAGAACCACCGCGCACTCTTCGAGAACGCCGGCTTCGTGGTGAAGAGCTACCCCTACTACGACGCCGCGACTCATGGAGTCGATTTCGCCGCCATGCTGAATACGCTGGAGGGGTTGCCCGCCGGCACCATCGTCGTGTTGCACGCCTGCTGCCACAACCCGACCGGCGTGGACCCGACCGCCGAGCAGTGGACTCGGGTAATCAACGCAGTGAAAGCCAGGGCGCTGGTGCCCTTCCTGGACATCGCCTACCAGGGCTTCGGCGACGGCTTGGATGCCGACGCCGCGCCGGTTCGGCGCTTCGCGGAGGCCGGCATGCCGGTGTTCGTGTCCAACTCCTTCTCCAAGTCCTTCTCGCTCTACGGCGAGCGAGTCGGTGCGCTGAGCGTGGTCGCTGCGAGCAGCGACGAGGCAGCGCGCGTGTTGAGCCAGTTGAAGCGGCTGGTGCGCACCAACTACTCGAACCCACCGACACACGGCGGCAAAGTCGTGGCGACCGTGCTGGGCGATCCCGAGCTGCGCGCGCTATGGGAGCAGGAGCTCGGGCAGATGCGCGCCCGCATCCGCAGCATGCGGCAGCAGTTGGTCGACAAGATCCATGCGCGCGTGCGGGGAGTGGACTATGGCTTTGTCACCCGCCAGCGCGGCATGTTCTCCTACTCCGGGTTGTCGAAGGCGGCCGTGCAGCGGCTGCGTGAGGAGTTCTCCGTCTACGCCATCGACACCGGACGCATCTGCGTCGCGGCGCTGAACTCGCACAACCTCGACTACGTGACCGAGGCCATCGCGCAAGTCATTTAGCGGCGCGGCCGGGAGGTGGTACGGGCTCGGGGTCCGGAGCGGAGCGGGTGGGGTCCGGGCTGCGCTTGCGCCCGAACAGCCTGTCCGTGAGCTGCCCTGCTTTCAGACCGACGGCGGTACCGATCCCTGGAAAAAGGACCGAGCCCGCGACCGCCCCTGCGACTGCCGTGGTGGTGGGCCTCACGCTGGGATCGCGCAATGTGCCGCCGACCCGTAACGGGACGGCGAGCAAGGGCCCAGTACCCTTCAGCTGCGCATCGATACGCCCATCCAGCTGCTGATCGCGAGAGACGGAGATCTCACCGGCCGCCGCGAGCAGCCCGGACTCGACCTCGAGCCCGCTGAAGTGGTAGCCCTCGCGGTCGATCTCCAGGTGCCCAGTGAGGCGCTCGAAGCGAGTCGAGCCACGGCGTGCAGCGTTGCGCGAGAGAGGATTCCTGGTGGCTGCTTCCAGGTCGATCTGCTGGAGCACCCCCTCCTCAACCTGGAAACTCGACTGCAGTTTGAGGCTTGCGATCAGCGCCGAGGAATCGCGCGCATGCACTGCGAAGCGGGGCTTGGCCTGCAACCGTCCGCTCAGTGCCGCATTCGATGAGAGCAGCCGCGCCAGCGGCTGCACCTCGATGCCCTCGAGTGCGAGCTCGCCGGCGATCGACCAGGCCGGCCGCCACGTGACCGCGACCGGACCCGCAAGTCTGCCGCCGTACAGGCTGGCAGATAATGCCGATGTGCTGATCCCCTTCGCGGTGAGCTGTGCGGTCGCTTTGATCCGGTCGAACAGGATGGGCGGGCCGGCAGGTGCCGTCCACCGACGAGCGTCGATGGCAAGCTCGAATCCCCCTGCGATGGGCGTGGCTGCGATGCGCAGCCGCTCGCCCTGATGCTGCACCCGAATCTCCTTCACGGTGCCGTCGCTGGCAAGTGTTATGAGCCCGTCCAGCGAAGTGAGTGTCGTGCGTTCGAAACGCAGCGCAACGTCGCTGAGTACGATGCGACGGACGCGCACCCCGGATGGACCCGCGGATGCTGGTCGGGCCGCCATTCGGCGGAAAAACTCCGCTCTGACCCGGACGCGCTCCAGCCTCACTTCGTCCAGGACGCGGGTATGCGAGAAGAGGTGGAGCAGGCTCGGACGCACGGTTATGCGCCCGACCTCGGCCAGAGGGGAGGTGACCTGAATCGCGGTGACTTGCGGCGGCAGGAGCGACAGGCGCAGCGCCGCCAGCTTGACCGGCTGGCCCAGGCTCTCGCTGGCCCGCGCTTCGACCGATGGGATGAACGCGCCCAGCGGCACCACCCAGGGCGCGGCGATCAGCAGGGCCAGGATCCCGGCCAGGGTGAGGGTCAATGCTTTGAGTTTGCGAGACATGAGCCGCAGGCCCGCCGCATTGACCGACTATCGAGCCGTCTGTATGATACGCGCCTTCGCGAGTTCCCCGATAGCTCAGTCGGTAGAGCGACGGACTGTTAATCCGCAGGTCCCTGGTTCGAGCCCAGGTCGGGGAGCCAACCACTCCCTCTTCCCAGCGTGATACAAGTTTTGGGCCAAGCCCGATGCGCGTCTCGCGCGTTGACGCAACGGCCAGCGCTGCGTTGCGCGGAACGGCGCAGCTGTTCTATCCTGCCGCGTTGATTACGCGCGGATTCCCATGTCGGTCACCATCAAGACCCCAGACGAGATCGAGAAGATGCGCGTCGCTGGCCGCCTCGCCAGCGAGGTGCTCGACTTTGTCACACCACACGTCAAGGCTGGCGTGACTACCGACGAGTTGGACGCACTGTGTCACGACTACATGGTAAAAGTGCAAAAAACGGTGCCGGCGCCGCTCAATTACGCGCCGCCCGGCTATCCGCCCTACCCCAAGTCAGTGTGCACGTCGGTCAATCAGGTGGTGTGCCACGGTGTGCCTGGAAGCAAGCGCCTGAAGGCCGGCGACATCGTCAACATCGACGTGACCGTCATCAAGGACGGCTATCACGGCGACACCAGCCGCATGTTCTATGTGGGCGAGCCGTCCATCCAAGCCAGGCGGCTGGTCGAGATCACCTACGAGTGCATGTGGTTCGGCATCCGCGCGGTGCGGGCGGGCGGTTTTCTCGGGGACATCGGCCACGCGATTCAGAGTCACGCGGAAGCGCACGGGTTCAGCGTCGTGCGCGAGTTCTGCGGTCATGGCATCGGCCGGCGCTTCCATGAGGAGCCGCAGGTGCTGCACTATGGCCGCCCGCAGACCGGGCTCAAGCTGCAGCCCGGGATGATCTTCACGGTCGAACCCATGATCAACGCTGGCAAGGCGGGCATCCGCCAGCTCGCCGACGGCTGGACCATCGTCACCAAGGACCACAGCCTGTCGGCGCAGTGGGAGCACACCGTTCTGGTGACTGGAACGGGGTTCGAGGTACTCACCCTTTCGACCGGCTCGCCCCAGCCTGCGGCACTCGCCGCCTGATCGGGCGCAGCATGTCGGGCGCGGCTACCACTCCCCCGCCCACGGCGACCCGGGTGGAACCGCGCCTTGCGCGACACCGCCGGGCGCTGACCGAAGGCAGAGCGGCGCTCGAAGCAGCCTACCTGGCGCGTCCCAACCCCGCAGTCCTCCTCCGGCGACAGGCGCAGCTGGTCGATCGCCTCCTGCGCACCCTGTGGCGCGAGGCGCGCATGCCGGACGAGCTCGCCTTGCTGGCGGTCGGCGGTTACGGGCGAGGCACGCTGTTCCCCTACTCCGATGTCGATGTTCTGTTGCTGACGCCGGCGGAGGTCGACGACGTCTCGCGCGAGCAGATCTCCGACCTGGTGGGTCAGCTATGGGACGTAGGCCTGGAACTGGGGCACAGCGTGCGCTCCGTGGCCGAGTGCATCGCGGAGGGCATGCAGGACGTCACGGTCCAGACCAATCTGCTGGAAGCGCGTCGCGTTGCCGGAAGCCGCACACTGTTCGAAGACTTCCAGTGGACGATCAGGCAAGCACTCGATCCACGCGCATTCTTCGAGGCCAAATTGCTCGAGCAGCAGCAGCGCCATAACCGATTCAACGACACTGCCTACAACCTCGAGCCCAATATCAAGGAAAGCCCCGGCGGACTGCGCGACCTGACCAATATCCTGTGGATCGCCGGAGCCAGCGGAGTCGGCCGCGACTGGCGCGATCTGGCAAGGCAGTCGGTCATTACCCTGGAGGAGGCAAGGCGGATCGGCAGCCATGAGCGCCTGCTGCAGGACCTGCGCATCCGGCTGCACTACCAGGCGCGGCGGCGCGAGGACCGTCTCGTGTTCGACTTGCAGACTCCGGTGGCCCTACAGTATGGGTTGGTCGACACCGACACGCGCCGGGCCAGCGAACAGCTCATGCAGCGCTATTATCGCAACGCCCGCGCGGTGATGCAGCTCAACGAGATCATCCTGCAGAACCTGCGGGCGAGCGTATTCCCCCCGGCCCAAGTCTCGGCGTGGCGCCTGAGCGAACGCTTCGAAGTGCACCATGAGCTGCTGGAAGCGGCAGACGAGGGCCTATTCCAGCGCGACCCGGCCGCGATCCTCGAGGTGTTCGAGCTGATGCAGCAGCATCCCGAGCTCAAGGGCATCGGTGCTCGCACCTTGCGCGCCCTGTGGCGTTCGGCACGCGGTATCGACGCAGGGTTCCGCCGTGACCCGGTCAACCGCAACCGCTTCCTCGGCATCTTCCGCCATGGCAGCGGCCTGACGCACGCTCTGCGGCGCATGAACCGCTACGATGTACTGGGCCGGTATCTCCCTCCCTTCGGGCGGATTGTTGGCCAGATGCAGCACGACCTCTACCACGTGTACACGGTGGACGAGCACATCCTGATGGTAGTGCGCAACCTGCGCCGGTTTGCCGTCACCGAGATGTCGCACGAGTACCCGCTGTGCAGCCGGCTGGTGAGCGAGTTCGAGCGGCCGGAATTGCTTTACCTGGCCGGCTTGTTTCACGACATTGCGAAGGGACGCGGAGGAGATCATTCTGTGCTGGGCACAGTGGATGCGCGGCGCTTCTGCCAGGCCCATGGACTGCGCAGGGAGGATACCGAGCTCGTTGCCTGGCTGGTGGAGCATCATCTCGTCATGTCCTCTGTGGCGCAGAAGAAGGACCTGTCCGACCCGCAGGTGATCAGTGACTTCTCCGGCCTCGTGGGAAACGAGCGCCGGCTGATAGCGCTGTACGTACTGACGGTTGCCGACATCCGCGGCACCAGCCCGAAGGTGTGGAACGCCTGGAAGGGCAAGCTGCTGGAAGACCTGTTCTGGTCAACGCGGCGCTTCCTGGGCGGCGACACCAATCCGGCCGGCAGTCGGCTGCACAACCGGCAGCAGCTCGCCTTGCAGAAGCTCAAGCTATATGCGCTGCCCGACGGCGTGCAGGAGAAGCTGTGGGCGCAGCTCGATACCACCTACTTCCTGCGCCACGACGCGCGCGAGATCGCCTGGCATACCCGCCTGCTGAACTACCGCGTGAATGCCCCCGATCCCGTGGTGAAGGCACGGCTGAGCCCGGTTGGTGAGGGTGTGCAGGTGATGATCTACACCCCCGACCGCAAGAACCTGTTCGCACAGATCTGCGCGTTCTTCGAACGCATCGGCTTCAGCATCGTCGAGGCAAGGGTCTACACCACTCTGCATGGCTATGCGCTCGACACCTTCCAGGTACTCGACCCGGCGAAGGCCACGGCTCACTACCGCGATCTGATCGCCTACATCGAGCACGAGCTGGCCGAGCAGCTCAAGCGCGACGGCCCGCTGCCGCCGCCGGCCAAAGGGCGTGTGAGCCGGCGCGTGCGCAGCTTCCCCATCACACCCGAGGTGACCGTGCGCCCCGACGAGAGAGGCCGGTTGTTCTATCTGAACTTCACGGCCGGCGACCGTCCCGGGCTGCTGTCGAGCGTGGCGAGAGTATTGGTGGACTATGGGATCGAGGTGCAGACGGCCAAGATCAACACGCTCGGGGAGCGTGCGGAGGACAGCTTCGTGATCCGTGGGGATGCACTGCGCGAGACGCGCAACATCATCCGACTCGAGAGCGATCTGATCCGGGCTCTCCAGCTGACTACTGCCTAGGCCTGACCGCAGAGGCGCGGAGACGCAGAGGACCCGAGGAGAAGAAACGAGGAAGATCGGCGCGAGGCTCGCCGGCGCAATGAACGCAATCGAGTAGAGTGACCAGCTCGCTGTGAGTCCGATCACCTGTCCAGCGTCAGATCTCATGTCCGGTGACCACGAAGGGACAGCCGTTTCTTCCTCTGCGTTTCCTCTGCGTTTCTGCGCCTCTGCGGTTATGGGGTAGACCGCGGAGCGGCAGGGAGTAATGGTAGGCCTTCCCCGCGCTCGATGCGGTACAACCACGCGAGCAGCTCCGCCACGGCGACGTAGAGCTGCGGCGGGATATGCTGGTCCAGGTCCACCTGCATGAGCAGCGCGACCAGCTCCGGCGACTCGTGGACGTACACGCCGGCGTCACGCGCGCGTTCGACGATGGCCTGCGCGAGCAATCCCCGGCCTTTGGCCACGACGCGGGGAGCCCCTTCCTCCTCCTGGTAGGCCAGGGCGACCGCCAGATTCGGTGGATCAGGCTGGATCATCGGTCGCTACCGAAAACCCTGAAAGCGTGAGCCCGGCCTCTCGCAGCGCGTCGGCAAGCGCACCCTGCCCGTCCCGTAGGAGGCCCGCGGCTACCCCGTCATCCGCAGCGAGGCGCAAGCGCACACGGCCGGCGCTCAGGCCCAGCTCTGCGCTCACCTCGCCCAGCCGGGGCAGCGTCAGTCGCAGATGCGTGGTCCACGGCGCTGGCTCAGCGCGTGCGGTGTCATGTTCGGGCGGCTCCTCGATGCGCCATTCGAGTGGCGTCCCGGGCCAGGCCTGCCCGTGCCAAGAAATCTGGCGGTGCTCGATAACGTCGAGCTGACTGCGGATCTGGGCGAGCGTTTGGGCGTCGAACGGCTGCGCGTCGCGCCGGGGCTCGCCTGTCTGCGCACGCGGGACGCCGGCGTCGGGCGCAGACGTCACGGGGTTGCGGACCGGTTCCGCATCGAGGTCCTGGGGACTCGGCGGAGAGGGCGGGGAAATCGTCGACAGCCGCCCCTGGGGCTCGTGCAGCAGCGCCGCGAGCGGCCGCTCCCCCGCAAACCACTGCATCAGGTGCGACTCGTAGAAGAGCCCGCTGCGATCCACTGTACGCTGGAACGCGGAAGCCAGGACCGCGGCCGTACTTGGCGGGCCCGGCAGGAGCGGCACCGGGTCCTCGACTGGTGCAGGCGACGGGGCTGCCGAGCGTGCGACGTTCGCTTCGTTTTGCAGCGCCGCGGTGAGCACGCGTCCGGCAGCGCTGATCTGGACCTGTGGCGGCCGACCAGGCAGGGCATTCTCGGCGGCTTGCCCCTGGCCGGCGTCGGTCAGCACGGCAAAGGCGACACGCGGAGAAGCGGACAAGAACTCGAGCCGCAGCGCATCGCCCACCTGCGCCTTGACCGGCAGCTCGACGTCGAACTGGAAGGTGGCCACGCGGATCTGATAGCGCCCGCCAGGCAGCTCGCGCTCGACCTGGGCGGTCAGGCGTTGCCCAGATGTCCAGGGCACTTGTGGCCCATGGGCCTCGTCGCTCGTTCCGGTGAGCGACGCGTCGACCGCCGTGCGCAGTGCGAGGACCTGGGCCTGCAGGGTCACCGCCATTGCTGATCCCCCCGGCCATGGCCGCGGGACAGTGCCTCCGGGCGGTGGACTAGATGCGCAGCTTGCGGTAGAGCGCGACGATCAGCTCGGCTTCGCCCCGGGAGATGCCGCAGCGACTGGACACTTCCGAGGCGCTGAGTCCCTGGCGGGCCATCTGGATCGCGTGGTTGTAAGGCGAGACGGCAGGGGGCGTAGCCGACTTCAGGCGGTCCAACTCGCTTTGCAGCCTTACCACCTGGCTGCGCAGTTCGCCGATTTCCAGGCTCAACGCGTTCAGGGCCTGGCCCTCGGAGCTGGATGCCGTGCGTGCCCACGGATTCACCCGGCGGCCCGACCAGCGCAGCAGGAGCAACACTTCCGCCACGTAGATGGCCAAGACGGCGATAACGACGACCAACAACTCACGCCAGGTAATGACCAGGGCTTCCACTGCGCGCTCCCACCGCTTCGCCACACGAACCGCATCGAGTTTGCTACTTTAGGCAGTGGGCGTCAACACGGGCCATCGGCAACGGATCGGTTGACATTTCGGCGAAGGAGCCGGGCCGGTTTCAGGGCCCGTAGGTACGGTTCAGCCGCTGCTCGGCGCTGATGCTGCCCAGCACCTCGCGCAGCTCGTGCATCCAGTCCTGGGTAAGCAGCTGTATCTGCTCGTCCAGACGCAGCATCGTTTGGATGACCTCGCGCTTGCGGTTGCGCGACGAAGCGTCGCTACCGGGGTCGGGATCCTCCTGTCTGAGGCGATCCACGAGAACAGAGCGCTCCCGCTCCCGCTGCACGAGCGCATCCCAGTCGCCCTTCTGCGCCGCCTCCAGCATGGTGCGCGTGAGCTCGAGCGCGCGCTCGTAGCACTGGAGCACGCTCCGGGACTCCACCCCGTCAGACCCGCCCGTAGCTCAGCGCCGGACGTTGTGCCGGCTCATCGGCCTGGCTGCGTTCCAGTTGGGCCTGACGGCCTTGCCGCTCGAGCGCTTCCCAGGCCCCCTTGAGCTCGACGAGCAGGCTCGCCGCCTCGTCGAGCGACGGCTCGTCGCCCTTCAGGTTCGCGTACAACAGGCGATTCACGATATATTCGTAAAGCGCCATGAGGTTGGCAGCGATGTCGCCGCCAGCCTCCAAATCCAGCGCAGGTCGCAACCCTTCGTCGATGATCGCGATGGCCCGGGATATGGATGCCCCGCGCGCGCCGACGTCCTTGCGCGCCACGGCCGCCTTGGCATTGTAGATGGCCTTCGCCGCGCCTTCGTAGAGCATTACCACTAGCTTCTGCGGGCTGGCGGCTGCCACCCCCGTTTCTATCTCGAGCCGCTGGTACGCGTCCAGCGCCTGCTCTACCCGAGCCGTCATCGCTGTTCTCCTGGTTGGGTTCGGTTACTGCTGAGTCGGGTCAGGCAGCTTGTCGAGCTGCTGCGTCAGAAAGTTGCTCGTTGCCGTCAGGTTGCTGATCAGCGTGTCCAGAGTAGTGAACTGCGAGCGATAGCGCCGCTCGACATCTTCCAGGCGCCGGCTGAGCGTCTCCCTGCGACGGTCGAGCTCGGCAATGCTGCGGTTGATTCCTTCGGTGCGCCCGGCGACGCCCCCCTCCCCGGACAGCCAGCTCTCCAGGAGACCGGTCAGCCGCTCTGCGTAGCCGCGCGTGAAGTTGACGGCGCCGCGCGCCCCGATGCTGCCACCGGTGACCTCGAGTACCAGTCCGTCTACCGCAGACCCGGATGCGCCGGTCAGGCGCTGACCGGATCCGGTCGCCGCCAAGCCGTTGATGGCACCCGCCACGTCCACTCCGGCCGCAGCCACCGGAGCCGGCCCGAACAGTGTAGTCGCGGCGCTGCCTGCTGCGGCGACGGTCGAATTCGAGCCAAATCGCTTGGAGGTCATCGTCAGCAACCCGCCGGATTCCGTCACGACGACCTGGGCGCCCGCACCGCTCAGTGCCGCGCTGCCGTTCACGGCCGCCTGCACCTGGGCAGCGAGTGCCGACGCGGTGTAGGTTCCGGCAGCAAGCGTGACGCTGGCAGCCACGCCGTCCACGGTCACCGACAGGGCGTCGTTGACGCCAGCGGAGATCGTCAGGCCGGCTGGAGCCGACCCGGTGAGCGTTCCCTGGCTCGCGAGTGTCGTGACATCCACGCTATACAGCCCCGGGGCCGTGCGCGTTCCGCTGGAGATCACTTGCACCTGAACATCGGTCGCTGTCCCGAGCGACGCAAACAGTCGCGCGACATCGTCGGGGTGGCTGGCCAGTGCCTCCCCCAGCTTGCCTGAGTCGAACCCCAGTGAACCGTCGCGCTGGAAAGCGATCCCGGCCTGACCGAGGATGCGCACACTGCTGGTCTGCAGTCCTGGGAGGGCGGTCGAGAGTGCCGAGCGAAGCTGGGACTGGACCGCTCGCGCAGCCGGGTCGCCCAGCAGGGGCCCGCCCTGTCGCGTCTGCGGATCGTACTTGGTCAGTTCGCTAAGGGTAGTGTTGAAGTCGTTGTAGGCCTTCACCAGCGCCTGCAGCGCCTGAGTCACGCCCGCGGTGTCCCGCGCCAGTGTGAGCGTCGTGCTGCCGACCTTCGCAACGTTCAGGCTGATGCCCTCCAGCGCGTCGCCGACCACGTTGGATGAGCTGGAGATGGCAACGCCGTTGATCGAAAGCTTGGCGTCCTGAGCCGCAACGCTTTGCGTCAGGTTCTGGGTGCCAGAAGCGTCGTACGCCAGCAACGCCTGCACAGCGGCGTCTCCGCTCACCGAGACGCGCAGGCTGCGCGCTGCGCCGCTGCCGTCGCTTTGCAGCACCAGGCGGTAGGGTGCCGCGCTGCCGTCCTTGACGATGCTCGCGGTCACGCCGAGGCTTGCGGAGTTGATCGCATCGCGCACGCCCTGCAGGGAGTTGTTGGAAGCATCGATGGTGACCGTGCCTGCGGGGACGCTGCCGTCCTGCGTGAAGCTCGCGCCAGTGTAGATACCGCTCGACAGGGTGCCGCCGGCGATCGTGCCGAACTCGAAAGTCAGCGTCGTGCTCGCACCTGCTCCAATCGCACCGGTTGCGCTCGTCTGGCCTGCGGCAACCAAGGTCTGCTTCTGCGCCAGCTGACTGACGTCGATGGCGTAGCCGCCCGGCGACTTCGCGCTGGAGACCGAAGCGGACAGAATCGAGCTGTCCGCTGCCGTTGCCTTGAAGGCCTGGAAGCTTGACGGGCTATCCAGTGCCGACGCAGCGGTCTGCAACGCCGAGAGCGCACCGCGCAGGTTGCCGTAACCCGACAACTTCGCCTGGTACGCCGCCTCCTTGCTGTCGAGCAGCGTGAGCGGGCGCCGCTCGATGGTCATCAGCTGTGTGACGATGCTGTTGACGTCGAGGTTGGAGCCTACGCCCGGCGCCGAGATTGCCATGCGCCCCTCCTGGGATCTAGTGTGAGCATATTAACGTCCGGGCTGGTGCTGGCTTTAACCTGCCGTTCGGGCTGCAGCAGGGCGCAGGATGCCCCCTGCGGCCCGGCCGGAAGCTACACCCGTTGGTGCAGCAGAAGCCCCTGCAGCCGTTCCAGCGAGCGGCTGACGGCCAGCACTTCCTCTGACGGGATCTGCCGGATCAACTCGCCGCTGTCGCTGTCGACCACTCGGACGATGGTCTTGCCGGTGTCCTCATCGATGGAGAAGCGGATGTTCTGCGCAGCCGCACGCAGCTGCTCGTTGATCCGCTCGACCGCAGTCCCGAGCTGCAGGGTATCTGGCTGTTGGGGTTGCGCGGGACCGGTACTGGGTGCAGCCGCGCTCACGGGCTCGCTGCGCGCGGGCGCCGGCTGCTGCGGGGTGTCCGGACGCAGCCCCGCGGCACTGCTCGTGATGGATTGAATCGCCATAACCTCACCTCATTCAGCCAGCTCCTCGCCTCGCGTGAAGTTGCGTGGCGCGGTGGGCCCGTGGGCTGCATGAGGGGCAGGGAGATCGCTCCCCCTGCCCTGCTCGGCTTACCGGTTACTGCCTACCGCGTTACCGCAGCAGCGTCAGAACGTTGTTGGGAACCACGTTGGCCTGCGCCAGCACCGCCGTACCCGCCTGCTGCAGAATCTGCGCACGCGTCAGATTCGCCGTCTCAGCGGCGAAGTCCGCGTCGCGGATGCGCGAGCGGGATGCCGACAGGTTCTCGGAGGTCGTCTGCAGGTTCGAGATGGTCGTCTCGAAGCGGCTCTGGAGGGCGCCGTACCGGGCACGCTGACCGTTCACCGCATTGAGCGCGTTGTCCACGATCGCCAAGGTCCGGTTAGCGGCGTCGACGTTCGACACATCGAGCTTGCTGACGTCTTGCAACTGCCCGGCTGCGGCGGCGACGTCGAAGATGTCCCCGGCCGTCGCGCCGGTGATGCCGAAGCTCTTGTCGGAATCGAGCGTGATCGCGCCGGTGATGACCGCTGCCGCAGCACCGCCCGCAACCGCCAGGTTGTTGCCTCCGGCGATGTCCTTGATATTGAATGCCGACGCAGCGACGGAGTTGTTGTCGAGCGTGATGTCCTCGCCGGACGCATTCAGCAGGAAGATTCCGGTACCGGCAGCATTGACACGCGCCGTCACGCCGGTCTTCGACGAGGTGTCGTTGAACGCATTGACCACCGCGGACAGGCCATCGGCATTCACGGTACCGCCAACGGTGAACGAGAGCGTGACCGCCGTCGTATTGTCGGACGTGACGTCGACGGAGTAGGTTGCCCCGGCCACCCATCCATCCAGCAGCACCTCGGTACGCGCGCTCGCGGTCACGCCCGTCTTCGCCGCTTCTGCATTCACGGAAGCCGCGACATCCTTGACGCTCGCAGCGGCCGCGACCGTGATCGTCGCAGAGCCGGCGGCACCGTTTACAGTAAAGCTGCCAGCGGCAACACGGCTGGTCGTTGTCGTTGCGAAGCCCAGCGTGGCATCCTCGGCCGCGGTGCCAAGAACGAGGTCGCCTGCGGTAGAAGTTGCCGTCGCGGCCAGCGAACCGAGACGGTAGTTGCCGTAGGCGGTGTTGCGGAAATTGGCGGAGGTGGCGATGATCGTTTGGTTAGCGTTGGCCCCGACCTGGAACTGAGCAGACGTGAACGAGCCGTCGAGCAGCTTCTGGCCGTTGAACTCCGTCGTGAGCGCGATGCGGTCCAGCTCGGCGGTGAGTTGGGCGACTTCGGAGTTCAGCGCCTGGCGGTCGCCGGCGGAGTTCGTCGCGTTGGCCGACTGCACCGCCAGCTCACGGATACGCTGCAGGATATCGCCAGCCGAGGCGAGCGCACCCTCCGCGGTCTGCGCGAGCGAGATGCCATCGTTGGCGTTGCGGCGTGCCTGGTCGAGACCGCGGATCTGCGCGGTGAAGCGTTCCGAAATTGCCAGACCGGCGGCGTCATCGCGCGCACTATTGATGCGCAGACCGGAGGACAAGCGCTGCAATGCTTGCGCGAGCGCGCCCTGCGAAGTGTTCAGGTTTCGCTGCGCGGTCAGCGATGGCACGTTGGTGTTGATGATCTGAGGCATTCTTTACTCCTTACTCCTTTGTTGAGAGCCGGAAAGCGAAGTCCAGTAACGTTGTGTTCTGGCTGCGACCGTTGCTCCAGATTAACGGCAGAAGTTGCCGGAACTTGAGTTGCCGGTTGCCGCTGAAGAGGATGGGAAGGAGTAGGGAAAGCGGCGTGGATGCTCGATCTTCGAGGATTGATCGATGCGCCGCTTGAAGCGGATTTACGGCACGAGCCGGAAAAACTTTAGCGGACAGAAGTCCGCGCGACGTCAGTCGTCCCCGGCCGGCTGGTCCGGAAAGAGAATGGCGTGAAAGCCGAAGTTGCGCATGTCTCGTATGCGCATCGGGTAGAGTATGCCATCCAAATGATCGCATTCGTGCTGAACGACGCGCGCGTGAAAGCCCCCGACGGCCCGGTCGATCGGTGCGCCATACTGGTCGACGCCACGGTAGCGCAGCTGACTGTAGCGTGGCACCAGGCCCCGCATGCCCGGCACGCTGAGGCAGCCTTCCCAGCCCTCCTCCATCGCGTCCGACAACGGTGTGATGACGGGGTTGATCAGCACGGTGTGAGGCACCGGCTCGGCATGGGGATAGCGCGGATTGCGCGCGACGCCGAAGATCACCACCCGCAGCGGCACACCGATCTGAGGCGCCGCCAGGCCGGCGCCACTCAACGCCTCCATGGTGTCGTGCATGTCGGTCAGCAGCGCGTGCAGCTCGGGCGTGTCCAGCTCCTCGAGTTCGCGCGCACGTTCCAGCAGCCGTGGATCCCCCATGCGCAGGACCGTTCTAACCGCCATGGTGATCCGCCAGCTCCTCGATGATCCTGCGCACCTTGCCCAGTGCGATCTGCAGCGTCGCGTTAATCTCCTCCATGCGGATGCCTTCGCGGCTGCCGGCGCGGCCGGCGGCATGGTTCGCGACCACCGCGATCGCTGCGTAGCGCAGGTCCAGCTCGCGGGCGAGCGCAGCCTCAGGCATCCCGGTCATGCCTACCATGTCCGCACCGTCGCGCTCGAACCGATCGATCTCGGCGGCAGTCTCCAGCCGTGGTCCCTGACTGGTGGCGTAAACGCCACCGTCCACGATCGCCTGGCCGGCGCGACGGGCTGCGTCGAGGCAGCTCTGGCGCAGCTGCTCGCAATAGGGATGCGTGAAGTCGATGTGCACGACGCCGCGCTCATCGCCTTCGTAGAAGGTGTGCTTGCGCCCGCTCGTGTAGTCGATGATCTGATGCGGCACGGCGATCACGCCGGGGCCCAGATCCGCTCGGATGCCGCCGACTGAAGCGACCGAAACGACGTGCGTGACCTTCTCGACGTGCAGCGCCCAGATGTTCGCGCGGTAGTTCACCATGTGCGGCGGGATGGTATGGCCGTAGCCGTGCCGCGCTAGGAACACCACCTGACGGTCATTGACTTTGCCGAAGGTGAGCGCACCAGAGGGCTCGCCCCACGGCGTGCGCACCACCTGGCGTCGGCTGACCTCCAGGTTGGACAGCTGGGTGAGGCCGGTGCCTCCGATGATCGCTAGCATGATGAATACGAGCACTGAGCACCGAGTATCGAGTACCGTGTGATCTGCGTCGGGCTTGCGACGTCACTCGGTCCCCAGCACTCAGCGCTCATCACTTCTCCTTCAGTGCATAGATTGCCGGCAGGTTCCGCCACGCCTCCTCCACATCCATGCCGAAGCCGAAGACGTAGCGGTCGGGCACAGTGACGCCGACGAAGTCGGGATGCACCGGCTTCGGTCGCCCGATGTCCTTGTTGGCGAACACGGCGCAGTAGACTTCCCCGGCGCCGTCGTCGAGCAGCCGTCGCTTGATCGCCGCCAGCGTGTCGCCTTCGTCCAGGATGTCGTCCAGCACCAGAACGACACGGCCGCCGATGGGTTGGCGGGGCAGGACCTTCCACGTCAGCACGCCGCCACGGGTCGCACCGTCGTAGCGGGTCGCGTGCAGGTAGTCGAACTCCAGCGGGAACCGAAGTAGCGGCAGGAGTTGGCCGCTGAACACCACGCTGCCGCCCATCACGCTGAGCACCAGCGGATGCCGGTCGCGCAGGCGCGCGGCGATCTCCTCGGCCAGGCGTCGCAGCGCCTCGCCCACGGCTGCTTCGCTGCAGACCAGCTCCGCGCTGCGCAGGACCGCCCAGGCCCGATCCCGATCCATGTGCTCAGGCGTCGGTGTGCCCGCCGAGATGGGCGAGAAACTGGGCGAAATCGGCGCCCGTCTCCGGATGCTTCAGGCCGTACATCACGTTGGCCTGGAGATAGCCCAGCTTGGACCCGCAGTCGAAGCGAGTGCCCTCGAACCGGTAGCCAAGGACTGTTTCGTCGCGCAGCAGCGAGCCGATGGCATCGGTGAGCTGGATCTCTCCGCCGGCACCGGGTTGAATCTGCTCCAGATGATGGATAATCCGGGGGGTGAGGATGTAGCGCCCCACCACCGCGAGGGTCGACGGCGCGACGTCCGGCCGTGGCTTCTCGACGATACCGCTCATGCGCACGAGGCGCTCGCCATCGGGCTCGCCCTGGATGATGCCGTAGCTGCCGGTCTCCTCGCGGGCCACACTCTGGACCGCAATCACGGACCGGTGGCGACGATCGTAGATCTCTACCATCTGCTTGAGAACCGGCGTGGCCGCATCGATCAGGTCGTCGGCCAGGATCACGGCGAAGGGTTCATCGCTCAGCACCGCCTTCGCGCATAAGACGGCGTGCCCGAGCCCGAGCGCCTCCGACTGGCGCACGTAGGTGCAGGTTACGTTCTTGGGGACCACATCCTGCACTGCCTCGAGCAGCTTGTGCCGGTTGCGGACCTTCAGCTCCGCTTCGAGCTCGTACGCCTTGTCGAAGTGGTCCTCGATGGCGCGTTTGTTGCGGCCGGTGATGAAAACCATGTGCGTGATGCCGGCCGCGACCGCCTCCTCGACGGCGTACTGGATCAGTGGCTTGTCGACCACCGGGAGCATTTCCTTCGGGCTTGCTTTGGTGGCCGGAAGAAACCGTGTGCCCATACCTGCCACCGGAAACACGGCCTTGGTGACCTGCTTCAAGCTGCCTCCTGTCGTCTCATCGGGTTGCATCCAGCAATTCTAGCAACCCGTCCTGGTCCAGCACAGGAATTCCCAGCGACACGGCCTTCTCGTACTTGCTGCCCGGATCGGCGCCCGCCACGACGTAGCTGGTCTTCTTCGATACGCTTCCCGCCACTTTTCCACCCGCAGCCATGATGCGCGCGGTGGCCTCTTCGCGGGACAGACTCGGGAGCGTTCCGGTGAGCACCAGGGTCTTGCCAGCTAGCGGCTGCGCAGCGCGCGGCAGGGATGCTTCGCGGGCCGGGTGCACACCTGCGTCGAGCATACGGGCAATCACCTCGCGGTTGTGCGGCTCGGCAAAAAACGCGCTGATGCTCTGTGCTACGACCGGACCCACATCCGGCACCTGCTGGAGCCGCTGCTCCTCCGCCGCCATCAATGCATGAATGTCGCCGAAGGCACGCGCCAGATCGCGGGCGGTGCTCTCGCCGATGTTGCGGATCCCCAGCGCATAGATGAAGCGCGCCAGGCTCGGGCGCTTGCTGGCTTCGATCGCAGCCGCCAGCTTGGCCGCCGACTTCTCGCCCATGCGCTCCAATTCGGCCAGGCGCTCGACGTCGAGCCGGTACAGATCGACGGGAGTGTGCACCAGATCCTGCTCGACCAGCTGATCGACCAGCTTCTCGCCCAAGCCCTCGATGTCCATGGCGCGGCGAGAGGCGAAGTGCAGCAGCGCCTGCTTGCGCTGAGCCGGGCAGACCAGTCCGCCGGTGCAGCGCGCGACCGCCTCGCCCTCCTCGCGCACCACGGCCGACCCGCACTCCGGGCACTTGCGGGGCATCTTGAAAGCGCGCACCTGGGCCGGACGTTTGTCGAGCACGACCCGTACCACTTCCGGGATGACGTCGCCGGCACGCCGCACCACGACGAAGTCACCGACATGGACATCCTTGCGTCGCACCTCATCCTCGTTGTGCAGGGTCGCGTTCGTGACTGTGACGCCGCCTACGAACACAGGCTTGAGCCGGGCCACCGGGGTGAGCGCGCCGGTGCGGCCGACCTGCACGTGGATGTCGACGACTTCAGTGACCGCCTCCTCGGCCGGGAACTTATGAGCCACCGCGAAGCGCGGGGCGCGCGACACGAAGCCCAGGCGCTCCTGCAGCTTGAGGTCGTCGACCTTGTAGACCACGCCGTCGATGTCGTAGGGCAGGCTGGCGCGCTGCCTGCCGATCTCGGCGTAGTAGTCGAGCATCCCGCGCAACCCCCTGACCAGGCGACGGTTGGGCGAGACCGGAAAATGCAACGTATCGAGATACCCGATCTGCCGGCTGTGGCGGTCGGTGGGCAGCCCTCTGCCCTCGAAGCGCCCCAGCGCATAGGCGAAAAAGTGCAGAGGCCTGCCGGCAGTCAGGCGCGGGTCCTTCTGCCGCAATGAGCCGGCCGCCGCATTGCGCGGATTCACAAAGGGCTTCTCGCCTTTGGCTTCGAGGCGCCGGTTGAGGGCGTCGAAGTCCTTGCGCAGCATGACAACCTCGCCGCGTACTTCCAGCAGACGTGGAGGACGAGCGGCATGCAGCCGCAGCGGGATGGCGCGAACCGTGCGCAGGTTCGCAGTGACGTCCTCACCCGTATACCCGTCGCCGCGCGTGGCGCCCACCGCGAGCACTCCGTCGTCGTAGGTGAGGCTGATGGCCAGACCGTCGAACTTGGGTTCGGCCGCGTACTCCACCTCGTCCACGCCGAGGCCCTCGCGCACGCGCCGGTCGAAGGCGGCAGCCTCCTCCTCCGAAAGCGCGTTGTTCAGGGACAGCATGGGCACTGCGTGCGCAACCGGGGCGAACTCACCTTCGACCGGTGCCCCGACCCGCTGGGTGGGCGAGTCCGCGGTGCGCAGCTCGGGATAGCGCTCCTCCAGTTCCTGCAGCTCGCTGAACAGGCTGTCGAACTGCGCGTCGCTGATGACCGGCGCGTCCTTGACGTAGTAGAGGTAGTTGTGGTGCTCGATCTCGCTGCGCAGCTCGAGCGCCCGCTGCCGGGCGGCGGCTGGGACGCTGGTGCTCGACAAGCCGGCCCTCTCCCGCTCAGGCGAACAGCCGGAGCGCGAGCGGTCCGCCGGCTGGAATGCCGGCTGCCTCCATCGCTGCGTAGATCGTGCGCAGCTGGTTGCGGATCTGCTCGAGGCCCTGCGGCGTTACCGGAACGCGGTTGTCGTCCACCAGGGTCCCGCCCAGCGACGTGGCCAGGCTGCGGCCGATGCCGACCATCTGATCGAACGCTGCCACGCCGTCGGCCACTCGCGGCACATCCAGCAGCAGCGTGACGCCCTGCGTGGACAGACTGCGCAGAGACTCGCTGGAGAACGCCGGTGGCTCCTGGTTCTCCAGAGTGAAACGGGGCGTGCCCACCGCATCTGCGTAAACGAACGCTCCCCGTCCGCCCAAGCGGAAACCAGCTGCTTCTGCCAGGCCGCGCAGGCGTGTGCCGCTGATCGGTTTGCCCTGACCAGCCAGGATATTGATGCCGACAACCACGTCCACCTTGGCGCAGAACGCATCCAGCTCGCGCGCCCGCTGCGCAAAGGCAGCGCTCTCGGGAATCTCGGCGCTGGCCGACAGCGTCGCGGCGCAGCGTGCCACTGCAGACTGGAAGGCGGTGAGGTCCTGAGGGGTGACGGCGCCGCTGCGATCGGCGAGTTGCAGCAGCAGGCGCACGCGCTTGAATACCCCGCCGCCAGTGGGTTCGAATGGGGCCCAACCGTCGGCGTTGGAGTAGCCCTCGACCCTTACGCGAGGCGCCAGCGGGCCAAGATCGCCCAGGAGGGTCTCCAGGGCAGCGGACGAGACGGGTTGCGGGGTTTGCAGCTCGACTGCGTAAGAGATGGTGTCTGCGCTTGGTGCGGCGAGCACTGTCGGCGCGGGCGAGTCGGGCGGCGGCGGGACAGCGGGGGCCACAGGCACCGCACGCGGCTCCTGTCGGCCGGCGCTGTGGAAGGCCCCGCCATCGGGCTCGGGTTGCAGCTGCGGCTCGATGCGGGTGCCGGCCGCATGAGCAGGCTCGAGCAGCGCATCTCCGCGGTCGGGCGCGAAGGCCTCTTCTGCCCGCCGCCGGAAGCGCGATTCCTGGATGCGGTTGTAGGCGATCACGCCGACAATCACCGCTGCACCTACGACCAGCAGGCCGATCTGCAACTCGCTCATGACTATCCCCGGACGGGGTCCTCCCTCTGGGTCCGCGTCACCGCGGACACTGCCCTCCGTGATTTCGTGCCCGCGCGCTCATGCGGCGCTTCTTCGATCAGGCCGTCACGATACACGCAGCACGGGCGAGCGGCCACGGCTTGCCGGATCACGCCGCCGCCTCGGTCTCCTCGCGGATCCGCAACGCTTCGTCGATGTCCACCGCTACCACCTTGGACACTCCCTGCTCGGGCATGGTGATGCCGACCAGCTGCTCGGCCATCTCCATGGTGATCTTGTTGTGGCTGATGAACAGGAATTGCGTCTGCTGCGCCATCTGCTGCACCAGCTTGCAGAAGCGCTCGGTGTTGGTGTCGTCCAGCGGCGCGTCGACCTCATCGAGGAGGCAGAAGGGCGCGGGATTGAGCTGGAACAGCGAGAACACCAGCGACAGCGCGGTCAGCGCCTTCTCCCCGCCGGACAGGAGGTGGATCGATGCGTTGCGCTTGCCCGGCGGGCGCGCGACGATGCTGATGCCGGCGTCCAGGATCTCCTCGCCCGTCATGACCAGGCGCGCTTCGCCGCCCCCGAACAGGGCCGGGAACAGTTGGCTCAAGTTGCCGTTCACCTGGTCGAACGTAGCCTGCAGGCGCTCGCGCGTTTCCCGGTCGATGCGCCGGATGGCATTCTCCAGCGTGGTTACCGCCTCGTGCAGATCGCGCGACTGAGCCTCGAGGTAGGAGCGCCGCTCGCGCCCCGCCGTGAGCTCGTCCAGAGCGGCCAGGTTCACCGCTCCCAGCGCGGCGATCTCCTCACCCAGCCGGTTGATCTCGGTCTGCAGCGCGCCCGGCCGCATGCCCTTCTCCAGCTTGCCGGCCAGCTCCGTCTCGTCGACCCCCGCTTCCACCAGCTGCGCCGAGAAGTTTTCCTCGGCGAGCCGGGCCTCCTGCTCCTTCAGCCGCAGGTCGCCAGCGCGCTCCCGCAGCGGCGCGAGCTTCTGCTCGCTTGCCATTCGCTGCTGCTCGGTCTCCTTCAGATTGCGTTCGGCCTCCTCGAGCTCCTGGCGAGCGAGATTCAAGGCCTGCTCGCGCTGCAGGCGCAGCTCGAGTGCCGCCCCCAGTTGTGTCTGCAACGGGCGTTCGTCCAGACCGGACAGCTCCTCGTTCAAGCCCTGCAGCGAACGGTCCAGGCGCTCGATCTTGTCGCTGAGCGCACGGATGCCGTTCTCCGTGTCGACAATCCGCTGCGATGCCGACCGATGGTTGAAGATGGCCTCCTGCAGTCGCCGTGCAGCCACCTGCGCGCTCTCGCGCCGCTGGGCCAGCGTCTCACCCGCGCGTGCATGCGCCTCTCGGGCACCGTCCAGTTGCGCGGCAGCCTCCTCCAGACGTGCGGACAGCTCCTCGAGCCGCAACGAGGCCCGGGTGCGGGCGGCCGCCTCGCGCTCGATCTGTCCGGCGACCTCCTGTACTTCGTCGGCGAGCTGCGACCGGCGGTGCACGATGCGCTCCATCTGCTCCGACAGGCGTACCTGGTCCAGTTCCAGGTCATGCCGCCGCTGCTGGGCCGCGTCGGCTTCCTGGCGCAGCTTCTGCAGCTCCAGACGCGCGTGATCCAGCTCGGCCTGCGCTTCTACCACTTCCGAGCGCGCGGCCGCTTGGGCCTGCTCCAGGTCTTCGCGTCGGGCCTTGAGCTCCTCGATCTCGCGCTGGCGCGACAGGATGCCGTGGATCTCCGAATCGGCGGCGTGGAAGCTCACGCTGCTGCGTGTGAAAACGTGGCCCTGCGGGCAGACAATCATCGCGCCGGCGGCCAGCTCTGCCCGTTGCGCGAAGCCCTCGGCTGCGTTGCTGACGACGAATACGTTGGCGAGCCAATCGGTCAAGACTGCGGCAACACCCGCGTTGGTGCACGTGATGTATTCGCGCAAGGGCGTGCGGCCGCCGGCTGCCGTGCTGTCGGCCTCGCCACTGCGCTTCTGGAAGAAGGACACCTTGCCGGGCGGCGGTTGAGTCAGCCAGCTGGCGGCACGCTGCAGGTCTTCCAGAGCGATGCCGTTCAGGCGCTCCCGCAGCACCGCCTCCAGGGCATCTTCCCAGCCCGGCACGATGCGGATGCCCTGCCACAGGCGGCCAAAACCATCGAGCTGGTGGTCGTCCAGCCAGGCGTGCATCTCACCCGAGCGGCTGACCTGCTGCTGCAGCAGCTCCAGCGCCGTTGCGCGGGCATCCAGCGCGGCCAGCTCGCGGGAGGCAGTTTCGGCCGCTTCTGTTGTCTGGCGGTGGGTTTGCTCCAATGCGGGCAGACTGGCTTCGGCCTGCGTCAGCGCATCGCGCTTCTCCCGGTGCTGGTAGTCCAGCTCGCCCAGCTCGCGGGTGAGCCGATCGAGCTCTTCGCGGTCCACGT
Organism: Burkholderiales bacterium; assembly: GCA_036787045.1. Classification (GTDB taxonomy): domain Bacteria; phylum Pseudomonadota; class Gammaproteobacteria; order Burkholderiales; family SHXO01; genus SHXO01. Next base: position 60,509 of record DAIQQA010000002.1, read on the forward strand.
CCTCCAGGGTCTGCTGCTCCTGCAGGAGTCGTTCGCGGCGCTGGCCCAGCTGGACTAGCAGTCCGGCCGCGTGGTCGTGGCGCGTCAGCTCGACCTGCTCTTCCTGGCGATGGCGCGCAAGGTCCTGGGTCAACCGATCCGCCTCGGTCCGCGTGGTCGCAAATACCTGCTCGGCGGCCGGAAGCTGCTGGGATTCGAGGCGCTCCTGCTCGCGGCATTCGTCGAGCTGCTGCGCAGCCGTCTCCAGCTCGCTGCGCTCCTCCGCCAGGCCAGTGTGCAGAGTCTCGAGCTGGCTGGCGGACTCTGTGCGCTCCTGCGACACCGCGCCGATCTGGCTGTCCACCCGGCGCCGGCTGTCGCGCAGGTGCTGCAGGGACTGCTCCAGGCGGGCCGCCTCGGCGTTGGTTTCGTACATGGCACCCTGTGCCGCATGCACGTGGTCGCTGGCAGCGTAGTGCGCCACGCGCTGCTCCTCCACGTGGCTTTCCAGCTCGCGCATGCGCGCCGTCTCGGCCTCCAGGTCGATCGCCACCTGGTCCAGCTCGCGCTGCAGCCGGGTGCGGCTACTCACGGCGTCCTGCTTGCGCAGCAGCCACAGCAGGTGCTGCGTGAGCCTGAGGTCGGCCTCGAGTGCGCGGTACTTAGCCGCGACTTCGGCCTGGCCCTCGAGATGCGCGAGCTGTTTGCCGAGCTCTTGCAGAATGTCGTCCACGCGCGCCAGATTGTCCCGCGTGTCCTCCAGCCGCTGCTCGGTTTCCTTGCGCCGCTCGCGGTACTTGGAGATTCCGGCGGCTTCCTCCAGAAAGGTGCGCAGCTCTTCGGGACGCGCCTCGACGATGCGCGAGATCATCCCCTGCTCGATGATGGCGTAGGCTCGCCCACCCAGCCCAGTGCCCAGGAAGATGTCCGCCACGTCCCGCCGGCGCACGTGCATGTTGTTGATGTAGTAGGACGATTCGCCGTCGCGCTCGAGCAGGCGCTTGACCGAGATCTCGGCGTACTGGGCCCAGGGGCCGCCCGCTTTGCCCAGGCTGTTATCGAACACCAGCTCCACACTGGCGCGGTTGGACGGCTTGCGCTCGCCCGAGCCGTTGAAGATCACGTCCTGCATCGTCTCGCCGCGCAGATGCTTGGCCGATGATTCCCCCAGCACCCAGCGCACGGCGTCGATGACGTTGGATTTGCCGCACCCGTTCGGGCCGACTACACCGACCAGGCTGCCCGGCACGGGGATGTGGGTTGGATCGACGAAGGACTTGAAGCCGGCGAGTTTGATGTGGGAGAGACGCAATTGGACCGGACCGGATTAGAATTAGCGGGTAACCTCAAGCCCTCCCGGCAGCGACAGAAAACAAACGCCCAGTCCTACACAACGCATCAGGACCGGGCGCAGTTCACGGGCCGGCAGAGCTGCTGGAAGGTCGCGGCGCAATCACATCAGGCTCAATTGCCGGATCGCTGCCCGACCTGGGAACGCATTTTAACCGATTCGTCATTGGCAGTGACAATGAGTGCACAGCCTGGCCGGCTGCTGGAGACCTTCGACAATCCCCAGCCCGGGCGCGACTATCTCATCCATATGGAGATTCCGGAGTTCACCTGTCTCTGCCCAAAGACAGGCCAGCCGGACTTCGCCACATTGCTGCTCGACTATATTCCGGACTGGCGCTGTATCGAGCTGAAGAGCCTGAAGCTGTACGTCTGGTCGTATCGCAACGAAGGCGCCTTTCACGAAGCGGTCGCCAACCGCATTCTCGACGATCTCGCAGCGGCGACGGCACCACGCTTCATGCGGCTGACGGCCCGCTTCTTCGTGCGTGGCGGGATCTTTACTACGATCGTGGCAGAGCACCGCCAGTCGGGTTGGCAGCCCGCAGCACGGGTAGACCTGGAACAAGTCCCCTCGGCTTCAAGCATCGGCGCGTGAGTCAGCCGTGCTCCCGCCCGAGGCGCCCGGATAGAAGGGTGGCAGCCACGATCATGCTCCCGCCGGCCCACTGGGTCCAGCGCATGGCCTCGAGTGCCAGGACGTAGGAAGACAGCGCTGCCACTACCAGCTCCGACAGCAGCAGCACGATGGCGCGGTTGGCGCTGACGCGCATCAGGCCGTGCTGGACGGCGAGGTTGGTCGCAAAGATCACCAGGCCGAGGACGAGCAGCAGCAAAAGGGGCCCCGGCCCGGCCGCGAACGGCTCGCTCAGCGGCGCACCCTCCAAGGCGGCGACAACCAGCGCAGTCGCCACTACGCCCGCGAATACAGCCACCGCTTTCACCGGGACCTCCAGATGACGCGCCTTGCGGATCAGAACATTCGAGAGCGCGAACCCGATTCCTGCGGATAAGCCGAACCACTCGGCGGCGCTGTGCGGAACGGGCAGACTCATCCCAGGCTGCCAGAGCATGGTGGCCGCGCCCGCCAGCGACAGCAGGATGACCAAAAACCCCGTGCTGCCCGGCCGCTCGCCAAGGAGCAGCGCGGCGAACAGGACAGTCCATAGCGGCGCGAGGTAGAACAGCAGTAGTACCTGCATGACCTGTCCGTGGATCATGCCCAGGACGTAGCCGAGATTGGTCCACCCGGCAGACAGGGCGATGAGAATCAGGAGCCGGTCCGGACGGTGCAGGGCGCTGAGGTTGCGGCGGAACAGGATGCACGCGGCGAGCAGCGCAACGGCGTAGGTGGCCAGCGTCGACAGGGTGCCGCGCACGCCCGCCTCCTCGAGCAGCCGATAGGGGTACCAGATCAGCCCCCAGACCAGTGCCCCGGTCAGCAGACCGGCAACCGCGCTCGCCTTGCCCAATGCCCGCCCCTTATAATTAGCCGCTTGCCGGCAGCAACCGGCCGTCCGGTCGATCCCGATGAACCCGAACCTCAGCCGCCTGCAGCCCTACCCATTCCAGAAACTCTCCGCGCTGTTCAAGGGGCTGCAGGCAAGCCCGGCTCATGCGCCGATCAATCTTTCCATCGGCGAGCCCAAGCACGCCACACCGGCATTCATCAAGCAGGTGCTGGTCGAGAACCTGGACGGACTGGCGTCCTACCCCGCGACGGCCGGTAGCGAGGGACTGCGCCGCGCAATCGCGGGCTGGCTTCAGCGGCGCTACCAGCTCGATGCGCTGGACGCGACAAAGGAGGTGCTACCGGTAAACGGCAGCCGCGAGGCTCTATTCGCCTTCGCCCAGGCCGTCGTCGACGGCAGTCGTGCCGGCGCGCGCGTAGTCATGCCCAACCCCTTCTACCAAATCTACGAAGGGGCAGCCCTGCTGGCTGGCGCCGAGCCGGAGTTTATCAACATCATCGCCGAAAACAACTTCCGCCTCGATCTGTCACAGCTGCCGGAATCGGTCTGGGCCAGGACCCAGCTGCTGTACCTGTGCAGCCCGGGCAATCCAACCGGCAGCGTGATGACCTTGGAGGACTGGGAGCAAGTCTTCGCGCTCTCCGACCGGCATGGCATCGTCATCGCCAGCGACGAGTGCTACTCGGAGATCTATTTCGACGAGTCCGCACCGCCGCTCGGTGCCCTCGACGCGGCACACCGCCTGGGGCGCGCGGGCTTCCCGCGTCTGGTCGTGTTCGGCAGCCTGTCCAAGCGCTCCAACGTGCCGGGCATGCGCTCGGGCTACGTGGCCGGCGACGCCGCCATCCTGGAGAAGTTCCTGCTGTACCGCACCTACCACGGCAGCGCCATGAGCCTCGCGATCCAGGCGGCCAGCCGCGCGGCCTGGGAAGACGAAGCGCACGTGCGCGACAACCGTCGCCTGTATCGGGAGAAGTTCGAGGCGTGCACCCGCATCCTGCGCGAAGTCGCGGACGTGAAGATGCCGGAGGCTGCTTTCTATCTCTGGCTGCGCACGCCGATCCCGGCCGCCGAGTTCGCCTGCCGCCTGTACGAAACCTATAATGTGAAGGTCCTGCCCGGGGAATTCCTGGCCCGCGAAGCACACGGCGTGAACCCCGGTGAGCGGTTCGTGCGCGTCGCGCTGGTGTCCACGCCGGCGGAATGCATTGAGGCTGCTGAGCGCATCCGGGCCTTCCTCTCCAAGCACTAAGCAACAGGAACAGACGACCATGACGGGACTGCAATCGGTCATCGAAACCGCTTTTGAGGATCGCGCCGCCATCACTCCGGCCAATACCGACCCGCGACTGCGCGATGCGGTGAACGAAGTCCTGGCCGGCCTGGACGCCGGCAAGCTCCGGGTGGCGGAGAAGACCGGCGCGGAATGGATTACTCATCAGTGGATCAAGAAAGCCGTGCTGCTGTCTTTCCGGATCGAGGACAACACCGTGGTGCGCGACGGCTACACCAACTACTACGACAAGGTGCCGGCCAAGTTCGCCGCCTATGGCGCCCAGGATTTCAAGGCCGGCGGCTTTCGGGTGGTGCCCCCGGCAGCGGTGCGCCGGGGCGCCTTCATCGCCCGCAATGTCGTGCTGATGCCTTCGTATGTCAACATCGGCGCGTACGTGGATGAAGCAACGATGGTGGACACCTGGGCCACCGTCGGCTCCTGCGCCCAGATCGGCCGAAACGTGCACTTGTCAGGGGGCGTGGGCATCGGCGGCGTGCTGGAGCCGCTGCAGGCCAATCCCACCATCATCGAAGACGATTGCTTCATCGGTGCGCGCTCCGAGGTCGTCGAAGGAGTGATCGTCGGCGCCGGATCGGTGATCTCGATGGGCGTCTATATCGGGCAGAGCACCAAGATCTACAACCGGGAGACCGGCGAGGTCACCTACGGGCGCATTCCGCCGGGGTCGGTGGTCGTGTCGGGCAATCTTCCGTCCGCCGATGGCAAGTACAGCCTCTATTGCGCAGTGATCGTCAAACAGGTCGACGCCAAGACCCGCGCCAAGACCAGCATCAACGAGCTGCTGCGCGGCGACTAGCAGCGGCGCGACTCTACTCATCTAGCTTCCCCGCATAGCCTTACGCCGGGGGGTCTCGCCGCTGCCGCTCGGCTGCGGCTGGTCGCCCCGCCTTGGGGCGCGGCCAGGCTATCGCCGGCCGCATCCAGGCTGCGCCTGAAACTTGCTTTGGCCCCCCGGGTTGGTGACTGGACTGACCGCGTGCAAAGAGGATTGCCATGTACCTGACTCCTGTGCTCAAGCTGATGGCCGAAAAACAGGCATCCGACCTGTTCATCTCGGCCGGCATGCCCATCTCCATCAAAATCCTGGGCACGATCATGCCCGTCAACGCGGACGTGCTGGACCCTGAGACGGTAAGAAAGATCGCCTACGAGATGATGTCGGAGAAGGAGCAGCAGGACTTCGAGCAGACCTGGGAGATGAACTTCTCGTTTCCGGTCCCGGAGGTCGGGCGCTTCCGCGTCAACGTCTTCCGGCAGCGCGGACACGTCGCGCTGGTCATCCGCTACCTGCGCACCCAGACGCCAGGCATCGAGGCGCTGCGCCTGCCGCCGATCCTCAAAGACCTGATCATGGAGAAGCGCGGCCTCGTTTTGGTAGTCGGGGCCACCGGTTCGGGGAAATCGACCACGCTGGCAGCCATGATCGAGCACCGCAACAACACCCGCGGTGGGCACATCCTCACAATCGAGGACCCGATCGAGTTCGTGTTCAAGCACAACCGCTCTGTGATCAACCAGCGGGAGGTCGGGCTCGACACCAAGTCCTACGGCAGCGCCCTGGTCAACGCCATGCGCGAGGCGCCTGACATCCTGATGATCGGCGAGTCGCGGGATCGGGAAACGCTGCAGCAGGCGCTGCTCTATGCACAAACCGGCCACCTGTGTCTGTCCACGCTGCACGCCAACAACAGCTACCACGCGCTCAATCGGATCATCAACTTCTTTCCCTACGATGCGCGCCCTGCTCTGTTGAACGACCTGGCAGTCTGCCTGAAGGCGATCATCTCCCAGCGCCTAGTCAAGGCGGTGGACGGCTCCCAGGTAGCCGCAGTCGAGGTGCTGCTCAACAGCAAGCACATCCAGGAGCTGATCGTGAAGGGTGAGATGGACCAGATCAAGGAAGCCATCGAGAAGAGCCTCTCGCCGGGCTCGGTGAGCTTCGAGCAGGCGCTGTTCAAGCTCTATGCCGAAGGCAAGATCACCAAGGACGAGGCGCTGCGCAACTCCGACTCCGCAACGAACCTGTCCTGGATCATGAACAATGCCGAGCAGGCGGCGGCGCGCGTCGGCGCGAAGGGTCCCATTCGAACCGACCTGGCCACCTCGTCTTCCTTCGACGACTTCAAGATCAATATCAACGCTGGGAACTGAGCACAAAGGCGTGACAGCGTGAAGACCACGCTTCCCGGTCACGCCTTCCGGTTACGCTTTTCTGTCACGCCTTGCCTGTCACGCCTTTCTGTCACGCTCCTCGGTCACGCCTTATAATCCGTGGCCATGCCGAACGATGCCGCACCCAGCGCCACCCTGGCGCTCGCCGAAGCGCTGATCCGTTGCCGTTCCATCACCCCCCACGACGGGGGGTGCCAGCACATCCTCGCGCAGCGCCTGCAGGCGATAGGCTTCACCACGGAACCGATGCGCTTCGGCGCGGTGGACAATCTCTGGGCGCGGCGTGGGAGCAATGCCCCAGTGGTCTGCTTCGCTGGTCACACCGATGTCGTGCCGCCCGGACCGTTGGAACAATGGCAGTCCGATCCGTTTCGGCCGGCGGAGCGCGACGGCTATCTCTACGGACGCGGTGCGGCGGACATGAAGAGCTCGATCGCGGCTTTCGTGACTGCGGTGGAGCGCATCGTCACGGAAACCCCACATCATCCCGGATCGATCGCGCTGCTCATCACCTCCGACGAGGAAGGTGTGGCGATAGATGGGACGATACGGGTGGTGGAGGCGCTGCGCGCGCGCGGCGAGCACCTCGACTACTGCATTGTCGGGGAGCCGACCTCCGTTCAGCGGCTCGGCGACACCATCAAGAACGGGCGGCGCGGCTCGCTGTCCGGTGAGTTGCGCGTGAAGGGCGTACAGGGGCATGTCGCTTATCCGCACCTTGCGCGAAATCCCGTGCACTTGGCAGCGCCTGCTCTGGCCGAGCTGACGGCGAGCGAGTGGGATCGGGGCAACGAATACTTCCCGCCCACCACTTTCCAGGTGTCCAACGTGCAGGCCGGGACAGGCGCGACCAATGTCATCCCTGGCGAGCTGCGAGTGCTGTTCAACTTCCGTTTCTCACCGGCGAGCACGGTGGAGAGCCTGAAGTCGCGCGTGCAGACGATCCTGGACCGGCATGGCCTGGACTATGCGCTGGACTGGTCCCTGTCGGGCATGCCCTTCCTGACCCCGCGCGGGCGGCTGGTGGAGGTCATCGGCAGGGCGGTCACGACCGAGCTCGGCATCGAGCCGGAGCTGTCCACAACCGGTGGCACCTCCGATGGACGTTTTATCGCCACCATCTGCCCGCAGGTGGTGGAGCTCGGTCCGGTCAATTCCACCATTCACAAGGTCAACGAGCGGATTGCCCTGGCCGACGTGGAGGCTCTGAGCCGGGTCTACTACCGCACGCTGGCCGGACTGCTGCATGGATCTTGACGCGGCGCGCAGCCTGCGCAGCGTACGTGATCTGCTGCGCTACGCCATCAGCCGGTTCAACGCTGCGCAGCTCGCCTTCGGCCACGGCACCGACAACGCCTACGACGAAGCCGTCTATCTGATCCTGCATAGCCTCCACCTGCCCCTGGACCGACTGGACCCGTTCCTCGACGCGACGCTCCTGCCGGAGGAGATTGGGCGGGTGCTGGGCATAGTCGAGCGGCGCGTGACCGAGCGCACCCCGGCGGCCTATCTGACGCACGAAGCGTGGCTGGGCGACTACCGGTTCTACGTGGACGAGCGGGTCATCGTGCCCCGCTCCCACATCGCCGAGCTGATCGAACAGGGCTTGGGCGCCTGGCTGCCCGACGGCGGCCGGGTCCAGCGCGCGCTGGACCTGTGCACCGGCTCCGGCTGCCTCGCGGTCCTGTTGGCGCTCGCCTTGCCTGCGGGCGAGGTCGATGCCGTCGACATCTCGTCCGACGCCCTGGATGTTGCGCGGCGTAACGTCGCCGACTACGAGCTTGAACCACGCGTCCACGTGCTGCAGTCGGACCTGTTCGACGGCCTGAAGGGCAGGCGCTACGACCTCATCGTGAGTAACCCGCCCTATGTCGCTGCCGCCGAGATGGCGGGGCTGCCCGAGGAATACTGCCGGGAGCCGGCGCTGGCTCTGGCAGGCGGCAACGACGGGCTGGACGTGGTGCGCAGGATCCTGGCCCAGGCACGTGCGCACTTGAAGCCGCGCGGGGTGATCGTGATCGAGGTCGGCAGCGGCCGCACCGCGGTCGAGACGGCCTTCCCGGAGCTGTCGCCTACCTGGCTGGAGACCAGTGCGGGCGGCGACCAGGTTTTCCTGCTCGAGCGGGACCAGCTCCCAGCTTGACGGCTGGCGGGCGGGGTGGCTCCGCTTCGGGAGCTGGTCTCACGAGAGTAGCAGACCACGCCAGGATCGCATTGGTGTGCTCGTCGTCCAACTCGCGCCAGGCGCCCCGCCGCAACGCAAAAGGCAACGACACCGTGCCGAAGCGCACACGCATCAACCGGCTGACCTTGTATCCCACGGCTTCGAACATACGTCGCACGATGCGGTTGCGCCCCTCCCGCAGCACGACGCGGTACCAGTTGTTCAACCCCCGTCCGCCCCGCTCCTCCAGCTCTTCGAAGCGCGCTACGCCATCTACCAGGTGCACGCCTTTCTTGAGGCTGCGCACCTCATCGTCCCCCAGCTTGCCGATGATGCGCACGGCATACTCGCGCTCCACCTCGTAGCGCGGGTGCGTGAGGCGGTTGGCGAGCTCTCCGGATGTGGTGAACATCAGCAGCCCGCAGGTGTTGTAGTCGAGCCGGCCGACCGCGAGCCATTTGCCACGGCGCATCGGCGGGAGCTTGTCGAACACGCTGGGACGCCCCTGCGGATCGTCGTGACTGACGATTTCCCCTTCCGGCTTGTGATAGAGGATGATGCGCGGAAGTTTCGCGCTGTCGCGCACGGTGACCTGACGCTTGCCGACCCGGATCACGTCGCCCGGCTGCACGCGCATGCCCACCTGGGCCAGCGAACCGTTGACTTTCACCCGGCCGGCGCGGATCAGCTCCTCCATCTCACGCCGCGATCCCAGCCCGGCCTGGGCCAGCACCTTATGGATCTTCTGCGGGCCGCTGCCGGCGTCCAGCGTTTCGGAATGCGCGACAGGCTGCGTCTGCTGCCGGCGATTGTGGCCGGCGTCGCGCGACTTCGCAGCCGGGCGGGGAGAGGTGCGACTATCGCGCTGCGGGCGGCGGTCCCTGTATGCCTTGGGTTTGGACATGCGATTGGCGGATGCGGGCGCGGTCGTTGCGGTCAGACCTCTCGCCGCTCTAGCACAGCCTGGGCCAGGGTACCGCTGTCGACATACTCCAGCTCGCCCCCGACTGGCACTCCTCGCGCGATGCGGGTCACCTTCAGCCCCTTCGCCCGCAGCAGCTCGCCGATGTAGTGCGCCGTCGCTTCACCCTCTACTGTGAAGTTGGTCGCCAGGATCACCTCCCGCACCGTGCCATCGCTGGCGCGCCGGACCAGACGGTCAAGGTGGATGTCGCGCGGGCCGATGCCGTCGAGCGGTGACAGCCGGCCCATGAGCACGAAATAGCGCCCACGGTAGGATTGCGATTGCTCCATCATCAGCAGATCGGCGGGCGTCTCGACGACGCACAGCAGCGACTCGTCGCGACGCGGCGAGCGGCAGAGCTCGCACAGCGACTCCTCGGTGAAGGTGTTGCAGCCCTCGCAGTGCCGCACGAGGGAAAGCGCCCGTGACAGCGCCTGCGCCAGGCGCGCAGCGCCGGGATGGTCGCGTTGCAGAAGGTGGTAGGCCATGCGTTGGGCCGACTTCGGCCCGACCCCGGGGAGGCAGCGCAGCGCCTGGATGAGATCATCCAGGCTGGACGGCGTGTTCATGCGCTTATGGTAAACGTGAACTGCGACACGTGATACATGTGCGTGGCACGCGAGGCGCCTGCCACATGCTCCAACCGCCGCGACGGGCTAGAACGGCATCTTGAAGCCCGGCGGCAGGCCCATCCCGGCGGTCAAGCTGCCGAGCTTTTCCTGGGTGGTGCTCTCCGCCCGGCGCACCGCGTCGTTGAAGGCCGCCGCGACCAGGTCCTCCAGCATGTCCTTGTCGTCGCCCAGCAGGCTGGGGTCGATGCTGACGCGCTTGACATCGTGCTTGCAGGTCATCACCACCTTGACCAGGCCGGCGCCGGACTGGCCCTCGACTTCGACGGTGGCGAGCTGTTCCTGTAGCTTGCGCATGTTCTCCTGCATCTGCTGGGCCTGCTTCATCAGCCCTGCCAGCTGTCCTTTCATCATGCTTTAGCTCCTCTCGCCTCTTGCCTATCGCCTGGTCCGATGGGGCGTATCGATTCGTCAATGACACGCGCGTCGAAGTTTTCCACCAGCTCGCGCACAAATGGATCCTGGTCGATCGCTTGAACCGCGGCCTCCTGGCGCACCTGCAGCGCGCGGTCTTCCAGCTCCGCCGGCGTCTGGCCGGTCGGCTGCCCGAGCGCAAACTCGATCCGCAGACGCCGCCCGAAATGCTCCTCCAGTGCCGCCTGCAGTTTGTCCCGGTAGGGCTTCTCGAGAAGATGCTTGTGCGCCTCTGGCACGCGCAGCCGCATGCCCTGGCCGTCCCACATGCTCAGTTCGCTGTGCTGGGCGAGCATGCGTGCCATGCCGCCGACCTTCAGCTCGACCAGCAGCTGTCCCCAGTCGAGTCGCTCATGCGCAGCGACCTTCCCGGGTTCGCCTGTGGCGGCTGGTGCCGGTACCGCCTGGATGTCAGCCGCAGTGCTGGGAGGCGGTGCGTCGCTCTGCGGCCGCACCGACTGGCTGGTCCCGTGCGGTTGCGCCGACGGGTTTCTGTTTCCGGGCTGAGCTTGACCAGCCCCCCGATCGCTCCCTCCGGCCTCCCGGGGTGCGAAGGCAAGCATCCGCAGAAGGGTCATGGTGAAGCCTGCGTACTCATCTGGAGCAAGCCACAGATCGGCACGTCCTTGCAGGGCGATCTGGTAGTCCAGCTGCAGATCCTCGGCGGTGAAGCTGGCTGTCAACGCTTGCAGCCGGTCCCGGTCGGGCTCGTCGGGCGGCATCGTGTCGGGCACAGTCTGCAGCAGCGCGAGCCGGTGCAGCATGCCCGCCAGCTCCTGCAGCGCAGCTTCAAGAGACAGGCTGCGGCTCTGCATCTGCTCTGCGATGCGCATCATCTGCGGCCCGTCCTGGCCGGCCAGCGCCTCCAGCAACGCGTACAGGTAGGTCTGGTCGACGGCACCGAGCATCTCCCGCACCGATGCCTCGGTCACGCTGCCGGCGCCGTGAGCGATGGCCTGATCGAGCAGGCTCAGCCCGTCGCGCATGCTGCCGTGTGCCGCACGGGCAATCAGATTGAGCGCTGCCGGCTCGAAGGCGACGCTCTCCTGCTCGAGCACGCGGCTGAGTTGGTCGCGGATCTGCGCCACCGGAATCTGTTTCAGGTTGAACTGCAGGCAGCGCGACAGCACGGTCACCGGAACCTTCTGCGGGTCGGTGGTGGCAAGGATGAACTTGACGTGCTCGGGCGGCTCTTCCAGCGTCTTCAGCATCGCGTTGAATGCCGAGCGCGACAGCATGTGCACTTCGTCGATGATGTACACCTTGAAGCGCGCCCGGGTCGGCGCGTAGAGCGCGCTCTCCAGCAGCTCGCGCATCTGGTCGACCTGCGTGTTCGAGGCGGCATCCAGCTCGATCAGGTCGACGAAGCGTCCACCGTCGATTTCGATGCAGGCGGAGCACTTTCCGCAGGGCGAGGCCGTCACTCCGGTCTCGCAGTTGAGCGCCTTGGCCATGACCCGTGCGAGTGTCGTCTTGCCCACGCCGCGGGTGCCGGTCATGAGGTAGGCGTGATGTAGGCGGTTGCGCTCCAGCGCGTTGGTCAGGGCACGCACCACGTGCTCCTGGCCGACCATCTGATCGAAGCTGCGGGGGCGCCACTTGCGCGCCAGCGCCTGGCCGGACCCGGCGGGGACGGCGGGACTCATGCGCGGAAGGGCGGGAGGGCGGCGGAGCGGACCCGTGCCGTCCGCTCCGCCGCACCGATAGGGTGGCGAGCCTGACCCCCGGCACTTGCAGGTAATAGCTGTGGCTGCTTCCTTCCGGACCTGACCAGATTCACTAGCCTGCAATGCGGGGAGGCCCGCCATAGAAACCGATAGGCGATAGGCGAGAGGCGGGAGGCGAGAGGAACAAGCCTACGGCGTTTCCGATCGAGCGATCGCCACGCGCCTGTCTCCCCCACCTCTAGCCTCTTGCCTCTAGCCTCTCGCCATCGTCGTCCCGGGGTTACGCCGGGACGACGGGGATCTTCCCGATTTTGGCCCGCCATTGCGCGGGCCCCGTATTGTGGACGGAGTTGCCGGCGCTGTCGACTGCGACGGTGACCGGCATGTCCTTCACCTCGAACTCGTAGATGGCTTCCATGCCCAGGTCCTCGAAAGCGACTACGCGCGCGGCCTTGATCGCCTTGGACACCAGGTAAGCCGCGCCGCCCACTGCCATGAGGTAGACGGCCGCATAGTCCCGTATGGCCTCGATCGCCGCAGGCCCCCGCTCGCCTTTCCCGATCATGCCGACCAGTCCGGTCTTCTCCAGCATGGTGCGGGCAAACTTGTCCATCCGCGTGGCGGTCGTGGGACCGGCAGGGCCCACCACCTCGTCGCGTACCGGGTCGACCGGCCCCACGTAGTAGATGAACCGGTTGGTGAAATCCACCGGCAGCTTCTCGCCCCGGGCTAGCATGTCGACGATGCGCTTATGGGCTGCATCGCGGCCGGTCAGGATTCTGCCGTTGAGCAGCAGCACATCGCCCGGTTTCCAGGCGCCGACCTCCTCACGCGTGACTTTGTCGAGGAACACCCGCCTGCCTTTCGAAAAGTCATAGGTCAGACTGGGCCAGTCGTCCAGCGACGGCGGCTCGAGGCGGGCCGGGCCGCTCCCGTCGAGGGTAAAGTGAACGTGGCGAGTAGCGGCGCAGTTCGGAATCATCGCGACGGGCAGGCTAGCGGCATGGGTCGGATAGTCCTTGATCTTGACATCCAGCACGGTGGTCAGCCCCCCCAGCCCCTGGGCCCCGATCCCCAGCGCGTTGACCTTTTCGTACAGCTCGGTGCGCAGCTCTTCGATGCGGCTGCGTGGCCCTCGCGTTAGCAGCTCCTGCATATCGATAGGCTCCATCAGCGCCTCTTTGGCCATCAGCATGGCCTTCTCCGCAGTGCCGCCGATGCCGATGCCCAGGATCCCTGGCGGGCACCACCCGGCGCCCATCGCGGGAACCGTCTCGAGCACCCAGTCGACTATCGAGTCGGAGGGGTTGAGCATCACGAACTTGGACTTGTTCTCGGAACCGCCACCTTTGGCGGCCACCTCGACCTCTAAGGTGTCGCCGGGAACCAGGCTCACGTGGATCACCGCCGGCGTGTTGTCGCGGGTGTTCTTGCGGGTTCCCGCCGGATCTGCCAGCACGGATGCCCGCAGCTTGTTGTCCGGATGCAGGTAGGCACGGCGCACGCCCTCGTTGACCATGTCCTCCACGCTCTGCGTTGCAGCCCACCGCACACCCATGCCGACCCGCAGGAAGACATTCACGATCCCGGTGTCCTGGCAGATCGGCCGGTGGCCTTCGGCGCACATGCGCGAGTTGATCAGGATCTGCGCCATCGCGTCGCGGGCCGCCGGGGCCTGCTCCTTCTGATAGGCGCGGTAAAGATTGGAGATGTAGTCCGCCGGGTGATAGTAGGAAATGAACTGCAGCGCGTCCGCCACGCTGTCGACCAGATCGTCCTGCCGGATGGTGCTCATAGTGATGGTGAGCCCGATGCGATGTTCTCTGCCCGCAATTGTACCACCCCGACCTGTGCCGCCGTCCCTGCGCAGGCCTGATGGCTGGGCTTCCCGCTATAATTCCCGGCGTCAGAAGACCGTTGAACACTCTAAAAGGGGAGGAAGCTCGATGAGCACGATCGAATCGGTGCTGAACGAAAGGCGGCTGTTCCCGCCGCCGGCCGAGTTCGTCAAGAATGCCAACGTCTCCGGGATGGCGGCCTATCAGGCGCTGTGCGACGAGGCGCAGCGCGATTACGCCTCCTACTGGGCCAGGCTTGCCTCCGAGCATGTGCTGTGGCACAAGCCATTCAAGCACGTGCTGGACGAGAGCAACGCGCCCTTCTTCAAGTGGTTCCACGACGGCGAGCTCAACGTCTCCTACAACTGCCTCGACCGGCACCTCCAGACCCAGCCGAACAAGGTTGCCATCATCTTCGAAGCGGACGACGGCTCGGTCACCAAGATCACGTACAAGCAGCTCTATCACCGCGTCTGCCAGTTCGCCAACGGGCTCAAGTCCCTCGGCATCAAGACCGGTGACCGGGTCATCATCTACCTGCCGATGAGCATCGAGGCGGTCGTGGCGATGCAGGCCTGCGCGCGTATCGGTGCCACGCACTCGGTAGTGTTCGGCGGCTTTTCCGCCAAGAGCCTGCAGGAACGCATCGTGGATGCGGGGGCAGTCGCCGTCATCACAGCCGACGGCCAGATGCGCGGCGGTCGCGAGATCCCGCTCAAGCCGGCGGTCGACGAGGCTTTCGCCATGGGCGGCTGCGACGCCGTCAAGAACGTGGTGATTTACCAGCGCACCGGCAGTGACATCCACGTGCATTCCCCACGGGACATCTGGTGGGACGACGTCGTCCACAACCAGGCCGACGTCTGCGAGCCGACCTGGGTCAATGCAGAGCATCCGCTGTTCATCCTCTACACCTCGGGCTCTACCGGAAAGCCCAAGGGCGTCCAGCATGCGAGCGGCGGGTACATCCTGCACGCGATGCTGACCATGCAGTGGACTTTCGATTACAAGCCCACCGACGTGTTCTGGTGCACCGCCGACGTGGGCTGGGTCACGGGCCACACCTACATTGCTTATGGGCCGCTCGCGGTGGGCGCAACCGAGATCGTGTTCGAAGGGGTGCCGACCTTCCCCGATGCCGGACGCTTCTGGAAGATGATCGCCGACCACAAGGTCAGCGTGTTCTACACCGCCCCCACGGCGATCCGCTCGCTCATCAAAGCCGGCGCAGATCTGCCCAAGAAGTACGACTTGTCGAGCCTGCGCCTTCTCGGCACCGTCGGCGAGCCGATCAACCCGGAGGCGTGGATGTGGTACCACACGACAGTGGGTGGCAGCCGCTGTCCGATCGTCGACACGTGGTGGCAGACCGAGACCGGCGGGCATATGATCACGCCGCTGCCTGGCGTGGTTCCGTTGAAGCCAGGCTCTTGCACATTGCCCTTGCCGGGCATCATGGCCGACGTAGTCGATGAGACCGGCCACCCCGTCGAAAAGGGCAAGGGCGGCATCCTGGTGATCAAGCGCCCGTGGCCCGCGATGATCCGCACCATCTGGGGCGACCCGGACCGCTTCAAGAAGAGCTACTACCCGGAAGACTTCAAGGGCAAGTACTACCTCGCGGGTGACGGCGCCAACCGCGATCTCGATGGCTACTTCTGGATCATGGGTCGCATCGACGACGTCCTCAACGTCTCGGGCCACCGGCTCGGTACTATGGAGATCGAGTCGGCACTGGTCGCCAACACGCTGGTGGCGGAGGCGGCCGTGGTGGGCAAGCCGCACGACGTCAAGGGGGAAGCGATCGTCGCCTTCGTGGTGCTGAAAGGGCCGCGCCCCGAAGGGAGCGCCGCCCAGGAAATCGCGAAGAAGCTGCGCGACTGGGTGGGACAGGAGATCGGTCCGATCGCCAAGCCCGACGACGTCCGGTTCGGCGAGAATCTTCCCAAGACTCGCTCCGGAAAGATCATGCGCCGGTTGCTGCGCGCATTGGCCAAAGGCGATGAGATCACGCAGGATGTCTCCACCCTGGAGAATCCTGCGATCCTTGAGCAGCTCAAGCTCACGGTGAAATGAGTTCGGGCACCTCAGCCGTGTCGGGAAGCGGGCGCTCGGAGCGCCCGTTTTTGCTTTGACAGACAATGGCTTCTGGTTTAATCTTCGGCCCCTTCCATGCGGCCAATCAGCGCATGTCGCGACGGACGAAGACGCTACCGGGTGGTTGAACGCGCAGGCCTGGGCGTTACGTCACTGACCAGGCATCACGGCGCAGAAACGGAGAGGTGACCGAGTGGTTGAAGGTGCACGCCTGGAAAGCGTGTGTACGGGCAAAACCTGTACCGCGGGTTCGAATCCCGCTCTCTCCGCCATCGCTTGGCGATGACCTTAACCTTCGCCGCAATCAGCCAAAGGCTGATTGTCCCGCCCTCTCCGCCATCGATGCGCGGCGTGAACCGTTGGGGTCTCTGAAGGGATCAGGAACAGTGCCGCGAAAGCAAAGAGGGCGTCCGACGGGACGCCCTCCCTTTGCCATGTCTGGTTGTCGTGGTCAGCGCTTGTTCACCGCTTTCTTGAGCTTGGCGCCGGCGGAGAACTTGGCGACCTTCGATGCGGGGATCTTGATCTCAGCACCGGTCGCGGGGTTGCGGCCTTTGCGGGCAGCCCTCTTCGACACCGAAAAGGTACCGAACCCGATCAGCGCGACCGAATCGCCCTTGCCGAGAGCAAGGGTGACGGTGTCCATGAGTGCATCCAGCGTTCCCTCCACGGCAGCTTTGGTGCCACCGGTCTTCTTCGCGATTGCTTCCACCAGCTCTGCTTTGTTCATCTAGTCTCCTTTCAATCTGAAAGACACACCCATGTGCCGATGCTGAGGCGTCTCTGCGGGCCGGCCCTCGCGCGTGTAGAGGCCGCACCTCGAAGACGCGGCGCGCGTTCCCGCGCGCCACACATGCACAGTCGATTCAGCTCGGCGGCTCAAACCCTGGTTCGCAGAAGCGTCGCATTGTAGCAAGCCGCAACTGCACCGGGCGAGAAAAACACGCAAGAGGATGTGCAGGCGATTGAATGCGCTGAAACCCGATGTGATTCTGCGGTGGGCATCGCCGCGAAGGTGACGTCGTCGGACGACAGCAGCGCGCGCGCTACTCCCGTGGACCGTCCGATGGAGCCGTGCGAATCTGCACTTCGTTCTGGATCTCGACGATCATCAGGTCGCGTCCGACCTGCAGAGGACCTCTGTAGTACCGCTGGGTCCTGCGCACGAGCTCTTCTTCGGTGACGCCGAACAGCCGCAGATGCGAGTACACGGCGAGATAAGGTCGCGCGGCGCGGAATATCCTCCCGGCCTCCTCAGGGGAGGCATGACGCGCCGACGCTTCTCCCGAACGAGCATCGCTTGGCGCACGCTGGGCATCGCCCGCGGTGGCCTCGTTCAACAGTACCTGGACGCCAAGTGCGCTGTGCGCGACGTTTTCCGTGTAGCGCGAGCCAGCGAGCAGTGCGACTGCACGACGGTTGCGGTCGATACGATAGCCATAGGCATGCGGCTGCGTCGGGTCGTCGGCGACAATCGCCGTCACCCTGACATCAGCGGTCTCGTAGACGATGTTCTCGTTGATCTCGTAGGGATAGATTCCGTCGGGGCCGTCGGTGTTCGTTGCCCCGGCCCATTCTCGCACCGCCTGGATGGTTCCGGCTGGCCCCCACACCATGAGCGGCTGTTCCGTTCCCGTCTCGCGGCGTGCACCCAGCAACTCGCCGCAGCCGGCGACGTGCGTGACCTCGAGGCTGGTGAGGAAGATGGCGGTCAGTTCGCGCAGGAGGACGCGGGCGCGTTGCAGCTGCTCTAGCGTGCCGGCCCCGCAATCGAACAGCAGCACTTCGTCGCTGGCCTCGACCAGCGTACTGGGTCCGCCGGACCCGTCCGGCACGGACCGACCGAGCAGAGTGAGGCGGATGCCGTCGAAGGCCGCGACCGGCCCTGTCAACGTCAGCAGAAGTGATACGGCCAGCGCGGCCCAGATGCGGGTCATGGTCTCCTCGGTCCATCTGGACGAATAGTAACAGGCACATCCTCGCACCGCCGAGTTTGGGGCCATCTGGTGTCGAGGATGCGTACTACGTCGCGCGTCACCCGGCGGCCGCACCGGGACGCGGCCGCACGGCGTTCTGGCCCTTCGTGCTAACATTGCGGCCCATAACGACAATCAGACGGATGTGCCAAGGGAGCAGCAACCCAAACGTATAGGATCAAGCTCGATGCAGACAATGCACAAAGCCCTTGTTTCCTTGCTCGGCTCAGCCCTGGCGCTCGGCGTGTGCGCCATCCCAGTCGCTTTCGCGCAGGAGACAGGCTCCGGGATGACCATCATCGTCCCGGGCGACAAGCAGTGGCAGAAGAGCAAGGACATGCCGTACGGCATGCGAATGATGTATCTCCATGGCGACCCTTCGCAACCGGGACCGTACGTGCTTCGTATCCGGGTGCCTACCGGCTACAAGATTCCGCCAGTGAAGTACCCCGACGATCGTGTCACCACCGTGCTCAAGGGCAAGATGTGGAACGCGGAGGGGGAGCGCTACGACCCGATGAAGATGCAGGAATGGGAGGCGGGAACAATGTTCGTCACTCCCGCCAACACACCGCACTACCAGTGGGCTCGCACGGAGTTGATTCTGCAAGTGGTAGGATTCGGACCGATCGACAACCCCGTGACGTACATCAACCCCGACGACGATCCTCGCACGCAGTAAGTAGGCATCACCCGATCCGAGGGGCGGCGCACAGCGCCGCCCTTCGCGTTCTCGAACAGGAGGCCTGAGTGACCAAGATGACCAAACGATCGGTGCCGGCGGCCGTGCTCGGTCTCGCCCTGCTGGGCGCGGGCGTGCCGACCGTTGCCGAGCAGACGCTGTTGATGAAGGGACACGACACAGTCGCGGCGCCGGAGCTTCAGTGGGTAGAAGCGGAATCGATTCCGCCCGGCGCACGGATGATCATGCTGCACGGGAGCCCCGACAAGCCGGGGCCTTACATCTTCCGGGTCAAGTTCCCGGCCGGCTACAAGCTGCCCCCCCATCATCACCAGGACGCCCGCTCGGTGACGGTGCTCACCGGCAGCTACTGGTCCGCAGTGGGAGATAGCTACGATCAGTCCAAGTTGAAGAAGTTCGGTCCGCGCGACTACTACACGACCGACGCAGGCGTGAGCCACTTCGCCTGGGCCGAGACCGAGGTCATCATCCAGGAGATGGGGATGGGGCCGGTGTCCTCGCCCGTCGAGTACGGCAACCCGGCGGACGACCCGCGCAAGTAGGAACCAACCTACACCTCGACGCAAAAGCGTAAAGGACGCGAAGGAAAGCAAGAGAGTCTGGCAGGACGGCGGCTTGTCGTGCCAGCATGGCTGGATCCTCTGTTGCTCTTATCGCGACGGTATGGTTGGGCCACTCTATCCAGTTTTTCTTTGCGTCCTTTGCGCCTTTGCGTTGAGATTTCGACCTTGACCTGATTAGTCGCGCGACGCCGCAACAGCAGAGCGGATCTGCTCCAGCGCGGCCGGATCCTCCAGAGTCGTCAGGTCCCCCGGGTCGCGCCCCTCGGCCAGTGCCTGGATGCTGCGCCGGAGCAGCTTGCCCGAGCGCGTCTTCGGCAGCAGGTTGACGAAGTGCACCCGGGAAGGCCGCGCGATGGCGCCCAGCTGCTGGTCGACGGTGGCCATGACTTCCTTCTCATGCAACGCCGCCAGCTGCGGCGTAGCGATCTTCGAGAGATCCTTCACCACGGCGAAAGCCAGCGGCATCTGCCCCTTGAGCTGGTCACTGACGCCCACTACTGCAACCTCGGCGATGTTGGGATGCGCCTGCATGGCCTCCTCGATCTCACGTGTGCCGAGACGGTGACCCGCGACGTTGATGACGTCGTCGGTGCGCCCCAGGATGAAGTAGTAGCCGTCCCTGTCGCGGATCCCCCAGTCGAAGGTCGAGTATACCTGCCGGGTGCTGAACGTCTTGAAATAGGTGTTCACGAAGCGCTCATCGTCGCCCCATACCGTGCTCATGCAACCGGGCGGCAGGGGCGGCGCGATAGCGACCACTCCTTTCTCCTCGTCGGCCGCAGGGCTGGCGTCGGTCTCTCTCAGCAGCTGCAGGTCGTACCCGAAAGCCGGAAACGACGGGCTCCCGAACTTGATTGCCGTGTTCTCGATTCCAGGCACGGCAGTCAGAATCGGCCACCCGCTTTCGGTCTGCCAGTAGTGGTCCACTACCGGCTTGCCCAGCGCGTCCATGATCCAGCGATGGGTTGGCTCGTCGAGCGGCTCGCCCGCCAGGAACAGATGCTTCAGCGATGACAGGTCGTACTTCTTCAGATAGGCAGGATCCTGCTTCTTCAGCACCCGGATGGCAGTCGGCGCGGAGAACATCACTCGCACTTGGTTGTCCTGCACGATTTTCCACCAGATGCCCGGGTCGGGGCGGATCGGTACGCCCTCGTACATGACCGTGGTCATCCCGGCGATAAGCGGGCCATAGATGATGTACGAGTGGCCCACCACCCAGCCGATGTCCGACGTGGTGAACATAGCTTCGCCGGCGTCGCCGCAGTAGATGTGCTTCATCGAGGCGGCGAGCGCCGTCGCGTATCCGCCCACGTCGCGCTGCACCCCTTTCGGCTTGCCGGTCGTGCCCGACGTATACAGTATGTACGAGGGCTCGTTGGACTCGAGCCACGCGACCGGCACATCGGCATCCAGGTACTGGCTGCGCAGCGAGGCATAGTCCACGTCACGGCCCGCAGTCATC
The DNA here is from genome assembly GCA_036787045.1 of Burkholderiales bacterium. Taxonomy (GTDB): domain Bacteria; phylum Pseudomonadota; class Gammaproteobacteria; order Burkholderiales; family SHXO01; genus SHXO01. The sequence goes on from DAIQQA010000002.1 coordinate 81,259, forward strand.
GGCATGTTTCTGTCGATGCCCCGGTTGATCAGTACCACCTTTTCTGGCGGAGACTTCGCCAGGCGGATGGCTTCGTCGAGCAGGTGCTTGTAAGGGACCGCTTTGCCGGCACGCATACCGGCATCGGACGAGATGATCAGCTTCGGCCGCGCGTCGTCGATGCGTGTCGCGAGGCTGTGCGAGGCGAACCCGCCGAACACCACCGAGTGGATGGCGCCGATGCGGGCACAGGCAAGTATCGCGAAGCAGGCCTCCGCGATCATCGGCATGTAGATAATTACCCGATCGCCTTTGCCCACACCGAGGCCGAGCATGGCCGCTGCGAAACGCCGCACTTCGTCGTGCAGCTCGCGAAAGCTGTAAGACTTCTCCTCACCGGTCTCAGTCGAGATATAGACCAGCGCTTTCTGCTCGCCACGCGTCGCCAGATGTCGATCCACGGCGTTGTAGCACAGGTTGGTCTGTCCGCCCAGGAACCACTTCGCGAATGGTGGCCGGCTGAAGTCGAGCACGCGCTCGAACGGCTTGTGCCAGTGCACCAGTTGCGCCTGCTCGGCCCAGAAGCCCTCGCGGTCTTCGATCGATCGTCGGTGGAACGCCTTGTATTCGCCTGCCATGCTCTTCTCCCTAGACCGCTCACTACTACCCCTAACCTCTTACCACGAAGACACGAAGGCACGAAGACAAGACCAAGAAGAGCACCAACCGAGCGTCATCACTCGATCCGGCGATGCGGTGACCCAATCCCACCGCTTCCCTCGAACTTCTCGCGCTTTGCTCAGCCTGCAGGTCGTCCTTTCTTGCTTTCTTCGTATCTTCGTGGTGAGCGGTAGTAACTTCAGCGCGCAGCTCAACCACCAACCTTGACCACAGCGCGCCCCCGGAATTGCGCCTTGAGGATCTTATCGAACACTGGCTTCATGCCATCCAGTTCCACCGTTGTTACCATGGACTGAAGGTGGCGGGGCTTCAGGTCGGTTGCCAGCCGCTCCCAGACGCTCCGCCGCACCGGCATCTGCGTGTTCACGGAATCCACACCGAGCAGGCTGACGCCACGCAAGATGAACGGCATGACCGTGGTGTTGAAAGTATGGCTGGCCGCGAGCCCGATGCTCGCCAGCGTTCCGCCCACGTTCATCGTGCTGGCAAGCCAGGACAGCACCTCGCCGCCGAGATTGTCCACCGCACCCGCCCACGCTGCCTTGTCCAGTGGCTTGATCTTCGTCAGATCGAGCGCGCTGCGCAGCATCACCTCCTTGGCGCCCAGGCCTTTCAGATAGTCGCTCTCGGCTTCCTTTCCAGTCAGCGCGACCACGTGGTAGCCGGCCCCGGCGAGGATATCTACTGCGATGCTGCCCACGCCGCCGGTCGCGCCGGTGACTATAACCGGTCCGTTGTCAGCCTTGAGGCCTTCGTGCTCCATGCGCACGACCGCCAGACCCGCTGTGTAACCGGCGGTACCGAGCGCCATGGAATCGAACAGCGACATGCCCTTGGGCAGCGGCACAACCCAACCAGCCGGCAGACGCATGTATTGGGCGTAGCCGCCGTCGTGGGCAACGCCGATGTCGTAGGATGTGGCGATGACCTCATCGCCTTCCCGGAACCGGGGGTCGGTCGAGGAGACCACGGTACCGCAACCGTCGATGCCACCCACACAGGGGAAGCGCCGGATGATCTTGCCGGTGCCCGTCGCCGCCAGCGCGTCCTTGAAGTTGATGCTCGAGAACGCGGTCTTGATGACCACCTCGCCGGGATCCAGCTCATCGAGAGTCATCTCCACCAGCCGGGAGACGACCTTGCCCTCTTCGCTGAAGATCCGGAATGCCTTGAACTTCGCCATATCTGGTCTCCTGTTTTGCTTGCCTGCGCCGCTCCCGCCCCGACAGATCCGAGTCACGCAAGATGCGGCTTGCTCAGGTACTGCGCGGTCTGCATTTCGATCAGGCGGCTGCGCGTGCGCTCCAGCTCCGAGGCGGCTGGCATACCGGCGTGCAACTCGTAAGCCGGCACCTCAGCGGCCACGATCAGCTTGACGTTGCGGTCGTAAAATTCGTCGACCAGCCAGGTGAAGCGTCGCATGCTCTCGGCCATTCCCGGGCCGAAGTGCCGCAAGCCCCATAGCAAGACCGTATGGTACCGCCGGGCGAGCTCGATGTAATCGGCAGTCCCGCGCGGACCCTCACAAAGCTCGCGAAAGTCGAACCACGCGGTGCCCGGCGCGAGACGCAGCGCCCGGATCGTGCGCCCTTCGATTTCCACCGAGGCTGCGTCCTCGCCATGCTCGCCCGCCACCCCCTCGAAGGCTTGCTCCAGGTGGCGGCGCGCGGCCGTGTCTAGCGGCCAGTGGTACACGCCCGCGCGCTCCAGAGTACGCAGCCGGTAGTCCTGTTCCCCATTCAGCTCGACCACCTCGGTGTGCTGCTTCAGCAGCGCGATCGCCGGTTCGAACTGCGCGCGTTGCAGGCCATGTTCGTACAGCTGGTCGGGGTGCTGGTTGGACGTCGTCACCAGAGCGATACCCCGTACGAACAGCCCTTCCAGTAGGCCGCGCATGAGCATAGCGTCGCCGATGTCGGTGACATGCAACTCGTCCAGGCACAGCAGGCGGGTGTCGTTCGCAACATGCTCGGCGATGATCGCGAGCGGTTCGGCCTGGCCTTGTAGCTGCTTGAGCCGATGATGGATGCCCTGCATGAAACGATGGAAGTGCAGGCGGCGCTTGGCTTGCACCGGCGCGAGCTTGAAGAACTCGTCCATCAGAAAGCTCTTGCCGCGCCCTACCGGGCCCCACAGGTAGATCCCGCGCACCGGCCGGCGCCGACCCAGCAGGCGGTCGAGCACACCGCCGTTGTCACCCAGTTCTGCCGCGAGGCGCTCGAAGCTCTCCGCCACCCGCTCCTGAGCGGGATCCAGCTCGAAGCCGTGGTGCGCGGCTGCGTGCCTGAGCTGGCTACGGAAATCGGCACTCCCCACCTACTGCAACCCTAACCGCAGAGGCGCAGAGGCGCGGAGGAACGCAGAGGAAGAACCTTCGCGTGAGTGAGAGAGCACCGCCATCCGTTGAAGGCGGATTCTTGCCGATGCGCGCTTGCTGGTTGCCGAAAACGCCAGACGGAGAATCGGTGAATCCCTCCGCGCAACTCCGCGCCTCTGCGCCTCTGCGGTTCCCTGCATCAGATGTTGAGCGACCGCTTGTGCACGCCGAGCGCAGCCTCGTGCATGGCCTCGGACAGGGTGGGGTGCGCATGCACGATGCGGGCGATGTCCTCGCTGCTGGCGCCGAACTCCATTGCCACCACCGCCTCTGCGATCAGCTCCGATGCGTAAGGCCCGATGACGTGGACACCGAGAATGCGGTCGGTCTCGGCATGCGCGAGCATTTTCGCGAAGCCTGCGACCTCTCCCAGCGCCCGCGCCCGTCCGCTGGCCAGGAAGGGGAACTGGCCGGCGCGATAAGGCACGTTCTCGGCCTTGAGCTGCTGCTCGGTCTTGCCCACCCAGGCGATTTCAGGCGAGGTGTAGATCACCCATGGAATCGTGTCCAGGTTGACGTGGCTCACCTCGCCGGCGATGGTCTCTGCCGCCGCCACGCCTTCCTCCGAGGACTTGTGAGCAAGCATGGGACCGCGCACGACGTCGCCTATGGCGTAGACGTTTTGCAGATTGGTGTGGTTCTGTTCGTCCACCTCGATGTAGCCGCGAGCATCGAGCTTGAGCCCCAGCGCCCCGCCGTTGAGGCCGGCGGTATTCGGAATCCGGCCGATAGCGACGATCAGCTTGTCGAAGTCGGCCATCTGGGTGCTGCCCTCGCGGTCGGTATAGGTGACCGAGACCCCTTTCTTGGAAGTCTTGACCGATGTGATCTTCACGCCGGTGTAGATCTTGAGGTCCAGCGCGCCGTTGAACACGCGGAACGCTTCCTTGGCCACCTGCTCGTCCGCTGCCGGAAGGAAGGCCGGCAGCGCTTCCAGGATGGTTACGTCCGACCCGAGCCGGCGCCAGACGCTGCCCATCTCGAGGCCGATCACGCCGGCCCCGACGACCCCCAATCGCTTCGGGATCTGCGCCAGCGCCAGCGCGCCAGCGTTGTCGAGAATGTGCTGGTTGTCGAACGGCACATCGGGGAGCGCACGCGCCACCGACCCGGTGGCGATGATGACGTGCTGGGCCTCGATTTCGTCCACCCGCTCGCCGTCCTTGACCTGTATACGATAGGCATCGCCACCGGACACGAAACTGCCGTGGCCGTGCAGCGATGCGACCTTGTTCTTCCTGAACAGCAGCGCGATGCCGGCGGTGGAGGCGTCGACAATCTTGTCCTTGCGCGCCAGCATGGCGGCCACGTCGAGCTTCGCTCCGTCGATCGTGATGCCATGCTCGCCGAACTTGTGGACCACGCGCTCGTAGTTCTCGGAGGACTCCAGCAGCGCCTTGGAGGGTATGCAGCCCACGTTCAGGCAGGTCCCGCCGAGACTGGGTTTGCCCTGCGCGTTCTTCCAGTCGTCGATGCAGACGGTCTTGAGACCGAGCTGCGCGGCCCGGATGGCGGCCGTGTAGCCGCCGGGGCCCGCGCCGATGACTGCGACGTCGAAACTCTGTGCCATTGTCTAACCCTTCTTGAACCACAGAGGCACAGAGGCACAGAGAAAGGCAGGAGCGGGTGAAGGCGCATCGTGCGCCGCGCCGCCCTGGTCGTCGGGCCGCTAGTCTCTCTGGTTTCGTTCTGTGTCTCTGTGCCTCTGTGGTTTGATCAGAGGTCCAGGAGAAGGCGCGCGGGATCCTCCAGCGCATCCTTGATCGCGATCAGCGACAGCACGGCCTCGCGGCCGTCGATGATGCGGTGATCGTACGACAACGCCAGATAGTTCATCGGCCTGATGACGATCTGGCTGTTCTCCACCACAGGTCGCTCCTTGGTCAGGTGCACCCCGAGAATCGCGCTCTGCGGCGGGTTGATGATGGGCGTGGACAGCATCGAGCCGAACACGCCGCCGTTGGAGATCGAGAACGTGCCGCCGGTCAGCTCCTCGATGGTGAGCTTGCCGTCCTGCGCCCGCTTGCCGAAATCGGCGATCTGCTTCTCGATGTCCGCGAGCGAAAGCTGGTCGGCGTTGCGAATGATGGGCACCACCAGCCCGCGCGGGCTGGCAACGGCGATGCCGATGTCGAAGTAGCCGTGATAGACAATATCGTTGCCGTCCACGGAGGCGTTGACCACCGGGAACTTCTTCAGCGCATGCACCGACGCCTTGACGAAGAAGGACATGAAGCCCAGGCGCACTCCATGCTCTTTCTCGAACCGCTCCTGGTACTTCTTGCGCAGCTCCATGACAGGCTGCATGTTCACTTCGTTGAAAGTCGTGAGGATCGCGGCGGTGGACTGCGACTGCACCAGCCGCTCCGCGACGCGCTGCCGCAGCCGCGACATGGGCACACGCTGCTCGGGACGGTCGCCCAACACCTGCGCGATGTCCACCGGCATGGGTGCGGGAGCCGGCCTGGAAGGTCTCGCGAGCTGCGCGACGACGTCCTCCTTGGTGACGCGCCCGCCTCGGCCCGAGCCCTCGATCATGGTGAGGTCTAGGCCTTTCTCGGCGGCCAGCTTGCGGGCCGCCGGCATCACCACAGCCTCGCCAGTCCTGGGCACTGCTGCAGGCGCGGCGGGTTTGACTGCCGCCGGCGTGGGCACAGGCGTCGGCCTGGCTGCCGGCGGAGCCAGCGCTGCAGGCGCCGCAGCGGTCGCCTTGGCCTCCGTGTCGATGGTGGCGATAATCTCGTTGCTCACGACCGTACCGCCCTCGGCCTTGACGATGCCGGTCAGCACACCGGCCTCGGGCGCCGGAAGCTCCAGCACCACTTTGTCGGTCTCGATATCGATCAGATTCTCGTCCCGCTGAACGAAGTCGCCTGGCTTCTTGTGCCAGGTGAGCAACGTAGCCTCGGAGACCGATTCCGAGAGCTGCGGGACACGCACTTCAACGAGCATATCTTCTCCAGTTCTGCCTCGCGTCTGCCGCCGCCACGAGACGACGCGATGCTTCAGGCGGCAGGTGCCAGCGCTGCTTCGATGACAGCTTTCTGCTGCTCGGCATGCAAGGCCATGTAGCCTGCTGCGGGCGACGCCGACGACGGCCGCAGAGCGTAGGCAAGCTCCTGATGCGGGAGCATGTGTCGCAACAGATAGTGCTGTATGCGGTGCCAGGCGCCCTGGTTGCCGGGCTCCTCCTGGCACCAAACGATGTCCCTCGCCGCAGCGTACTTCTGGATCTGCGCTGTGTATTCATCGTGCGGAAAGGGATAGAGCTGCTCCAGCCGAACGATGGCGATGTCCTTGATGCCGCGCTCGCGTCGTGTCGCGCGCACATCGTAGTAGACCTTACCGCTGCAGAAGACCACCTTGCGCACGTTCGCCGGATCGATGTCGTCTGTCTCGCCGATAACAGGATGGAAGCGCCCCTCGGCAAGCTCTTCGAGGCTCGAGGCGGACTCCTTGTGGCGCAGCATGCTCTTCGGGCTCATGATGATGAGCGGCTTGCGGAACGGCCGCACCATCTGCCGCCGCAGCACGTGGAACATCTGCGCAGGCGTGGACGGCACGACGATCTGCATGTTGTAGTCGGCGCACAGCTGCAGGAATCGCTCCAGACGTGCCGACGAGTGCTCCGGCCCCTGACCCTCGTAACCGTGCGGCAGCATCAGGGTGAGACCGCACAGGCGGCCCCATTTGACCTCGCCGGAGGCGATGAACTGGTCGATGACGACCTGCGCGCCGTTGGCGAAGTCGCCGAACTGGGCTTCCCAGACGATCAGCTCGTTGGGTTCGGCGGTGGCGTAGCCGTACTCGAACCCCATCACCGCCTCCTCGGAAAGCACCGAGTCGATCACGACGAATGTGGGCTGGTTCTCGGCAATGTGCTGAAGCGGAATGTAGGTACCGGCATCCCAGCGCTCGCGGGCCTGATCATGCAGAACCGCGTGCCGATGAAAGAACGTGCCGCGGGCGGTGTCCTGGCCAGACAATCGGACGCCGTACCCGTCCTTGATCAACGCGGCGTAGGCAAGGTTCTCGGCCATGCCCCAGTCCAGCGGCAGCTTGTCTTGCGCCATCTGCCGCCGGTCGGCAATCACCTTTTCTACGCGCGGATGCAGCTTGAACGCGGCCGGGACTTTGGTGAGCTTGTCCGCCAGCGCCTTGAGCTCGCCGATGGGCAGGCCGGTCTGCGCAGAATCGGTCCACTTTGCGCCACGGAAACGCTCCCAGTTCACCGCGTAGGGGGGATGGAAGCTGGTCAGGATGTTCTGGTTAGTGTGATAGCCCTGGTCCAGCGCGGTGCGGTAGGTCCTGATCATCTCATCGCTGTCCTCAGGCCGGACCACCCCTTGCGTAGCTAGCCGGTCCGCGTAGAGCTTGCGTGTGCCCGGATGCTGGCTGACGAGCTTGTACATCAACGGCTGCGTCACCATGGGCTCGTCCTGCTCGTTGTGCCCATGGCGCCGGAAGCACACCAGATCGATCACGACGTCCTTCTGGAACTCCATGCGGAAGTCCAGCGCGAGCTCGGTCGCGAAGCACACGGCCTCGGGATCGTCACCGCTTACGTGGAAGACCGGCGCGTCGATCATCTTCACCACGTCCGTGCAATACAGCGTGGAGCGGACATCGCGCGTGTCGGAGGTGGTGAAGCCGATCTGGTTGTTGACGATCACGTGCACCGTGCCGCCGGTTCGGTAGCCCCGCGTCTGCGACAAATTCAGTGTCTCCATCACCACGCCCTGGCCGGCGAAGGCAGCGTCGCCGTGGATCAGGACCGGCAACACTTGCTTGCCCTCGCGATCCTTGCGGCGATGCTGGCGCGCCCGCACCGATCCCTCGACTACCGGGTTGACGATCTCCAGGTGTGAAGGGTTGAAGGCGAGCGACAAGTGCATGGGCCCGCCCGGGGTGTTGATATCGGACGAGAAGCCCATGTGGTACTTGACATCCCCCGCCGGCAGATGCTCGGCATGCTTGCCCTCGAACTCCGAGAACAGATCCCTGGGCGTCTTGCCCATGGTGTTGACCAGCACGTTCAGCCGCCCGCGATGCGCCATGCCGATCACCGTCTCCTGAACGCCCTGCTCCCCGGCCCGCTGCAGCAGATGGTCGAGCAGCGGGATGAGACTCTCTCCGCCTTCGAGCGAAAAGCGCTTCTGCCCGACGTAGCGCGTATGCAGGTAGCGCTCGAGGGTTTCGGCGGCGGTAAGCCGCTCGAGGATGAAGCGCTTGAAGTCGACCGAGTAGCTCGGCTGAGCCCGCATCGGCTCCAGACGCTGCTGGATCCAGCGCCGCTGGGTGGGGTCGGCGATGTTCCAGTACTCCGCGCCGATCGACCCGCAGTAGGTCTCGCGCAACGCGCGCAGGATCTCCCGCAGGGGCATCTGCTCGGGGCCGAACATCGAGGCGGTATTGAACGTCGCCTCCATATCCTCCTCACTGAGGCCGTAGGAGGCGGGGTCGAGCTCGGGGATGTTCGGCTTCTCGAAGCGCTTGAGCGGATCGACATTGGCCTGCAGCATGCCCAGTCGGCGGTAGTTGTTGGCCAGCTGCAGCACCCAGACCTGCTTGCGCCCGACCTCCGCCGCTGTGGCCGTCGGCGCGCGGACCGCGGCTGCACGTGGCGCCCTCACCAGTTTCACGAACGACTGCCGGATCGGCTCGTGCGCCACGTCCGGTGAGCCAGGCAGTCGCTGCAGCTGGTCGAAGTAGCGCCGCCACTCAGGTGCCACCGACTCCGCGTCCGCCAGGTACGCTTCGTACAACTCCTCGATGAAGGGCGCGTTCGCGCCGAACAGATAGGAGGTGCCCAGATACTCCTTCAGCAATGCGGCCATTCTCAATCCCTCATCGCAATGGGGACAACGTTGCGCGACTGCTCGCCGATGAACAGCTGGCGAGGCCTGCCGATTTTTTGTTCCGGATCAGAGATCATCTCGTTCCACTGAGCGACCCAACCGACTGTGCGGGCGAGCGCGAAAATCGCGGTGAACATGCTGACGGGGATGCCTATGGCCCGCTGCACGATGCCCGAGTAGAAGTCCACATTCGGGTACAGCTTCTTCTCCACGAAGTACTCGTCTTCCAAAGCGATGCGCTCCAGCTCCATCGCGAGCTTGAACAGACGGTCGTTTTCCAGCCCAAGCTCGGCCAGAACCTCGTGACAGGTTTCGCGCATCAGCTTGGCACGGGGGTCGTAGTTCTTGTACACGCGGTGACCGAAGCCCATCAGCCGGAAGTTGTCGTTCTTGTCTTTGGCCCGGTTGAGGAAATGGCCGATGCGCGACACGTCGCCGATCTCCTCCAGCATGGTCAAGCAGGCCTCGTTCGCGCCGCCATGCGCCGGACCCCACAGACATGCGATGCCGGCCGCGATGCAGGCGAAAGGGTTGGCGCCCGACGAGCCGGCCAACCGCACGGTGGAGGTGGACGCATTCTGCTCGTGGTCGGCGTGCAAGATCAGGATGCGGTCCAGCGCTCGCACCAGGACGGGGTTGGGTTCGTGCTCCTCGCAGGGGGTGCCGAACATCATGTGGAGGACGTTCTCGACGTACCCGAGACTGTTGCGCGGGTACATGAAGGGTTGCCCCATGTTGTACTTGTAGGACATGGCCGCGATGGTCGGCACCTTGGCGAGCAGCCGGATCGCGGAGATCTCGCGATGCTCCGGGTTATTGATGTCGAGGGAGTCGTGGTAGAAGGCCGACAGCGCGCCCACCACACCGACCATGACCGCCATTGGGTGGGCATCGCGGCGGAAGCCATTGAAAAAGCGCGTCAGCTGATCGTGGACCATGGTGTGGCGCGTGATGCGCTGGTCCCACTCGCGCTTCTGCGCCAGTGTGGGCAGCTCCCCCTTCAGCAGCAGGAAGCAGACCTCGAGGAAGTCGCATTTTTCGGCGAGCTGCTCGATGGGGTAGCCGCGGTACAGCAGCACACCCTTGTCACCATCGATGTACGTGATGGCGGACTTGCAGCTCCCGGTGGACATGAACCCGGGGTCGTACGTGAACTTCCCGGTCTGGGCATACAAAGACCGGATATCGATCACGTCGGGCCCGATGGTGCCTGCCAGCACCGGCAGCTCGGTGGGCGGCGTACCGTCGTTGAAGCTGATCGTTGCCGTGCGCTGCTGGGTCATCGCTGTCTCCGCCGTCCGGATTGCTAATTTCCCAATGCTACAACAGTTTAGCAGCGCTCGCCAGCCGTTGTGCATGTGCACATCTAGGAGCTTCGCAACAGCTCGACCACCCTGCCCTTCACCCCGGTTCCGGGCTCTGCCCGCCCCGAGACCAGATCCCAGAGGTCGTTATCGGAGAGGTCCAGCAGGCCCTTGAAGGCCTGCAGTTCGGCCGCGCTGAGGGACCCGAGCTCCCGGTCCAGAAAGCGGTTCAGCACGATGTCCAGCTCCAGCAGGCCGCGGCGGCAGTGCCAGCGGATCCGGTCGAGCTCTGCCATCGTTCTCCCCCAAACCTCAACGCAAAGACGCAAAGGACGAGAAGAACGCAAAGGAACCCCGAAGAGATCTGTCGTCTTTCTTTACGACCTTTGCGTCCTTTGCGCCTCTGCGTTGGGTGTTGCCCCGGTGCCCAAGCATGCCTCGTGGCTCTACACGGCGCGGCGCACCAGAAGCTCCTTAATCCGACCGATGGCGCGAGTCGGGTTGAGGCCCTTGGGACAGACGTCAACGCAGTTCATGATGGAGTGGCACCGGAACAGCCGGTACGGGTCCTCGAGATTGTCGAGCCGCTCGCTCGTAGCCTGGTCGCGCGAGTCGGCCAGGAAGCGATAAGCCTGCAGCAAGCCGGCGGGCCCGACGAACTTGTCGGGGTTCCACCAGAACGAGGGGCAGGCCGTGGAACAGCAGGCGCACAAGATGCACTCGTAGAGACCGTCCAGCTCGGCCCGTTCTTCAGGGGTTTGCGGCCGCTCCTTCTCCGGCGCCGGCTCGTTGTTGACCAGATAAGGCCGCACCGAGTGGTATTGCTTGAAGAACTGCGACATGTCGACCACGAGGTCGCGAATCACCGGCAGCCCCGGCAGCGGCCGCAGCTCAACGGGCTCTTTCAGGTCCTTGAGCGGGGTGATGCAAGCGAGCCCGTTCCTGCCGTTGATATTCATGGCATCCGACCCGCAAACGCCCTCACGGCAGGAGCGCCGCAGCGTCAGCGTGTCGTCCTGCGCCTTGATGCGGATCAGCGCGTCCAGCAGCATGCGGTCGGCCGGCTCGAGCTGGAGGTCGTAGTCCTGCATGTAGGGCTTGCTGTCCTTGTCCGGGTCGTACCGGTAGATTCTAAAGTGCATGTCTTACCCTCTAGGGCAACACCCAATGCAGAGACGCAGAGAACGCGGAGTTCGCAGACAGACACAGGATCGTTTCATTGGTTCGCTCTTCGTTCCTCTGCGTTGTCTGCGCCTTTGCGTTTGGAAGGAGGAAGTGGTCAGTACGTCCGGACTTTAGGTTCGAAGGTAGCAGCGGTCAGCGGCTTCAGGTGCACCGGTTTGTATTCCAGCCGATCGCCCTCCTTGAACCAGAGAGTGTGCTTGAGCCAGTTGACGTCGTCGCGCTGGTGATGGTCGGCCCGGTCGTGGGCGCCACGGCTTTCCTTGCGTGCATCGGCAGAAACCATGCTCGCGCGCGCCACTTCGATCAGGTTGTCGAGCTCCAGCGCCTCGATGCGCGCAGTGTTGAACACCTTGCTCTTGTCCTTGATCTCGGTGCGCGTCGCGCGCTGTGCGATCTCCCGGATCCTTTTGACCCCCTCGGCTAGCAGATCGGGAAAGCGAAACACGCCGCAGTGCGCCTGCATGGTCCTGCGCATGTCATTGGCAACCTGATAGACGTTCTCGCCGCCGGTCTGGTGCTGCAGCCGGTCCAGACGCGCCCGCGTGTGGTCCGCTGCATCGTTGGGCAAGTCCTTGTGACCGGGGTTCCCGCGCAGGAACCGGATGACCCGGTCCCCGCTGGCCTTGCCGAACACCAGCAGGTCGGTGAGCGAGTTGGTGCCCAGACGATTGGCCCCGTGCACCGAAGCGCAGGCACACTCGCCAGCAGCGTAGAAGCCGGGCACTGCCGCCTCGGGGTCGCCGCCCGCCGGGGCGACCACCTCACCGTGGTAGTTGGTCGGGATGCCGCCCATCTGGTAGTGGACGGTGGGCACGACCGGGATGGGGTCGGTGACCGGATCGACGTTGGAGAACTTCCGCGCGATTTCCCGGATGCCCGGCAGCTTGCTCTCGATCAGCGCCGCGCCTAGGTGATCGAGCTTGAGCAGGACATGGTCGGCGTCCGGGCCGCAACCGCGGCCCTCCTTGATCTCGGTCGCCATGGCGCGCGAAACGACGTCACGACTGGCAAGATCCTTCATGGTGGGGGCGTAGCGCTCCATGAAGCGTTCCCCGTTCTTGTTCAGGAGATAACCGCCTTCGCCGCGCACGGCCTCGGTGATGAGCACGCCGGCACCGGCGACCCCGGTCGGGTGGAACTGCCAGAACTCCATGTCCTCCAGGGGGATGCCGGCGCGCGCAGCCATGCCCAGACCGTCGCCCGTGTTGATGTAGGCGTTGGTGCTGGCAGCGTAGATGCGCCCGGCTCCGCCGGTCGCAAACAGTACCGCACGCGCATGGAAGACGTACAGCTCACCGCTCTCCATCTCCAGGGCGGTCACGCCGAGCACCTGGCCGCTGGCATCGCGGATCAGATCGAGCGCCATCCACTCCACGAAAAAGTGCGTGTTGGCGCGCACGTTGCGCTGGTACAGCGTATGCAGCATGGCGTGACCGGTGCGGTCGGCTGCGCAGCAGCTGCGCTGCACCGGGCGTGCGCCGAAGTCCTGCGAATGCCCGCCGAAGGGACGCTGGTAGACGGTGCCGTCCTGGTTGCGGTCGAACGGCATGCCGAAGTGCTCCAGCTCGTAGACGACCTCGGGCGCCATGCGGCACATGAACTCGATGGTGTCCTGGTCGCCCAGGTAGTCCGACCCCTTGATGGTGTCGTACATGTGCCACAACCAACTGTCCTCCCCCATGTTGCCGAGCGCGGCGCCGATGCCGCCCTGCGCTGCGACCGTATGCGAACGGGTCGGGAACACCTTGGACAGCACGGCGACCTTGAAGCCGGCCTCCGCCAACTGCAGGGACGCGCGCATGCCGGCGCCGCCCGCCCCCACGATCACCGCATCGAACTTGCGAATCGGGATTGCCATTTACACGCTCCACACGATCTGCAACGCCCAGCCCGCGTAGGCCACCAGGGCGAGCGCGACGAGGACTTCGAGGCTCAGCCGAGCACCCGTAGGCTTGATGTAGTCCATCAGGATGTCGCGCATGCCGACCCAGGCATGCAGGAACAGGCTCACCAGGAAGACAAAGGTAGCGAGCTTCATCGCCTGGTTCGCGAACAGCGCCTTCCAGGCGCCGTAGTGGCGAGGCGGGGCAAATATCAGAATCAGCACGAACAGCAGCGTGTATAGGGCCATGACCACAGCGCTGACGCGCTGGATCATCCAGTCGCGCAGCCCGTAATGGGCCCCGACGACGATGCGCTTCACCATAGGAACACTCCCAGGACGATGGTCAGCACGATGCCGATTCCCAGCACGGCACGGCTGCTGCTGCGGGCCGCGGCCAGGCTGGTCCCGTAGTGCATGTCGAGCATCAGGAAGCGCAGCCCCGCGAAGAGATGGTGCAGGAAGGCCCACAGAAGGCCGATCAGGATCAGCTTCATGAGCGGTTGGGCGATCGCATCGCGGTAGCGCACATAGGAGTCTGGAGAAGCCAGGCTGGACTGCAGCAGCCACAGCAGCAGCGGCAGGAACAGGAACAAGCCGAAGCCGCTAATCCGGTGCAGGATGGACACCAGCCCGGGAACGGGGAGCTTGATTCTGGTCAGGTCCAGGTACTTGGGTCTGCTCTTGTTCATTGATGGCTCCGCTCAACCGGTGATCGAGTTGCGGTAGTGGTGCAGGCGCGTATCGCAGAGGCAGTGTCGCAGCTCGGCCGGCTCGTGTCGGTAGCTGAAGGCGATACGCTCGATCTGCAGCATCGGCGTGCCGGCCGGAACCTGCAGCAGAGCGGACACCTCGCGCGGGGCACCGACCGCCTTGAGACGTTCCTCGGCGTGCAGCACGCGCATGCCGAAGCGGGTTTCATACATGCTGTAGAGCATGCACTCGTGCTGGCGAACGACAGCTGCAGTGAGCCCTTTGAGACGGGGAGGCGGCAGGCGCACCTCCTCATAGCAAACCGGGGTATCGTTGAGCCTGAGGATCCGGGTAAGCAGGAACACGCTGCTGCCCGCGTTCAGGCCCAGCAGGCGGGCGGAGGCGGCGTCGCGCACCCGCTTGAGGTCCAGTAGCTCCGCGGTGAGCTCCTTGAGCTCGGCATCGTCGGGCGTGATGCGCAGGAAGGGGAATTGGCTGCGTTCCTCGGCGTGCGAGGCGACGAACGTGCCGCGGCCCTGCTGGCGTACCAGCACCCGCTCTTCGGCCAACTCGGAAACGGCCTTGCGGACGGTGCCCTGGCTGACGCTATAGCGCCCGGCCAGCTCAATCTCGCTGGGGATTGGCTCCCCTGGACGCCACTCGCCGGACATGAGGCTCTGAGTAATCAGCCCCTTGATCTGTCGGTACAGCGGCTGAAACGCGGGAAAATCCGGACCTGGCTTCATGATCGGAGTCGATTTGTAGCACGAATCATACCCCTCCGCCAAGCGGTCTTATATAAGATACAAGACCTGTTTGACAGCGCCGCGGGGCCTTGGCTAACATCTCGCGTTCGCTTTCATCGGCTCGTGCCGCGCCCGCCTCGCCCCGCGTAGCGACGATCTTCGCGCGGTTCGAAGCCCCGATCGCCCAGTTAAGTTTCGTCATCGCCAGGAGAGCGCAATCATCATGAGAGCCCCCGTCCGAGTCGCCGTCACCGGTGCCGCCGGCCAGATCGGCTACAGCCTGCTGTTCAGGATCGCTGCCGGCGAGATGCTGGGGAGGGATCAGCCGGTGGTCCTGCAGATGCTGGAAATCCCGGTGGAGAAAGCGCAGAAGGCGCTGCAGGGTGTGATGATGGAGATGGAAGACTGCGCCTTCCCGCTGCTGGCCGGGATGGTCGGCACGGACGAGCCGCGCAAGGCATTCAAGGACGCCGATATCGTGCTGCTCGTCGGCGCCAGGCCGCGCGGGCCCGGCATGGAGCGCAAGGACCTGCTGATGGAGAACGCCAAGATCTTCATCGAGCAGGGGCGAGCCCTCGACGAGGCCGCTAAACGCGACGTCCGCGTGCTGGTGGTGGGCAACCCCGCCAACACCAACGCCTACATCGCGATGAAGAACGCGCCCGGTCTCAAGCCAGGAAACTTCACCGCCATGATGCGGTTGGACCACAACCGGGCCATCTCGCAGGCCGCCGGGAAGGTGGGCAAACCCGTTGCAGATATCCGGAAGATCACAATCTGGGGCAACCACTCCGCTACCCAGTATCCCGACCTGTTCCAGGCCGAGGTTGGCGGGCAGAAGCTGTGGCCGATGATCAACGACCAGGCTTGGCTCGAAGGCACCTTTATCCCCACCGTCCAGAAGCGCGGCGCCGCGATCATCGACGCGCGTGGCGCCTCATCGGCAGCCAGCGCCGCGAACGCGGCCATCGACCATATTCGCGACTGGGTTAACGGAACGCGGGATGGCGACTGGGTCACTATGGGTATCCCCTCGGATGGCAGCTACGGCATCCCCGAGGGTGTGATCTACGGCTATCCTGTAACCTGCCGCAATGGCAGCTATCAGATCGTCCAAGGCATCGACGTCAGCCCCTTCAGCCGTGCCCGCATGGACGCCACTCACAAGGAGCTGCTCGAGGAGCGCGACGCTGTCAAGGGCATGTTCAGCTGACGGGGCCAAGGCCGGAATACATAATGGCCGCCAGGACGCCAAGGCCGCCAAGAAAAGCTTGTCCGTGGTAAGGGAATTGGGCCCTTCAGCATCGACGTGCCAGAAGGCTTTCCCGTTGACCTTGCTCCACCGGTGATGCCTTTCTCGTTTTCTTGGCGTCTTGGCGTCTTGGCGGCTCTGTTCTAGAGGTCGGGATGAGCAATCAGTCGGCGGGAGCGAAGTTCAGAGCAGCGGTGCAGGCAGAAAAGCCGCTGCAGGTCATCGGCACGATCAACGCCTACCACGCACGACTTGCAGAGCGGGTGGGCTATAAGGCCATCTACCTATCCGGTGGTGGAGTGGCGGCCGGCTCGCTCGGAGTGCCCGATCTGGGCATCAGCACTCTCGACGACGTGCTGACCGACGTGCGCCGCATCACCGACGTTTGCAGCCTGCCACTGCTGGTAGACGTGGACACCGGGTTCGGCAGCGCCTTCAATATCGCCCGCACGGTAAAGTCCCTGATCAAGTTCGGCGCCGGGGCCATGCACATCGAGGACCAGGTGCAGGCCAAGCGCTGCGGCCACCGTCCCGGCAAAGAGATCGTCCCGAAGGACGAGATGGTCGATCGCATCAAGGCCGCCGCCGATGCACGCACCGACGCGGACTTCGTCATCATGGCCCGAACCGATGCTCTGGCGGTGGAGGGCCTGGACGCCGCCATCGAGCGCGCCCGTGCCTGCGTTGAGGCGGGGGCGGACATGATCTTCCCTGAAGCCATGACCGAGCTGGCCATGTACCGGAAGTTCGCCGACGCCGTGCAGGTGCCGGTCCTGGCAAACATCACCGAGTTCGGCAAGACGCCTTTGTTCACTGTCGACGAGCTGCGCTCCGCCAACGTCAGCCTGGTCCTGTACCCTCTATCTGCCTTCCGCGCCATGAACAAGGCGGCGCTCATGGTGTACGAAGCGGTCCGGCGCGAAGGCACCCAGAAGAACGTACTCGGGGGCATGCAAACCCGCGACGAGCTGTACGACTACCTCGACTACCACAAGTATGAGCAGAAGCTCGACGACCTCTTCGCAAAGGAACGGAAACGATGAGCGACAGCCAAGCCACCGCCGCCCCCAAGCCGAAGAAATCCGTCGCGCTCTCCGGAGTCCCGGCCGGAAACACGGCCCTGTGCACCGTCGGCCGCCAGGGCAACGATCTGCACTATCGGGGCTACGACATCCTGGAGTTCGCCGAAGCGGCGGAGTTCGAGGAGGTCGCCTACCTGCTGGTGCACGGCAAGCTGCCTACTGCGGCCGAGCTCGCTGCTTACAAGCAGAAGCTCAAGGCCCTGCGCGGCCTCCCGGCCGCCGTGCAGGACATTCTGGAATGTATCCCGGCAAGTACGCACCCCATGGACGTGCTGCGCACGGGCTGCTCCGCGCTGGGCGCGGTACTGCCGGAGCCTCTCGACCACAAGATCGCCGAGGCGCGCAACGTGGCCGACCGGCTGATGGCCAGCTTCGGCTCCATGCTGCTGTACTGGTATCACTTCTCCCACTCGGGCCGGCGCATCGACGTGGAGACCGACGACGACTCGATCGGCGGTCATTTCCTCCATCTCCTGCACGGCAAGAAGCCTTCGGCGCTGTGGGTGCGCGCCATGCACACCTCGCTGATCCTCTACGCCGAGCATGAGTTCAACGCTTCGACCTTTGCCGCGCGAGTCATCGCCGGCACCGGCTCGGACATGTACTCGGCCATCACCGGGGCGATCGGCGCGCTCAAGGGCCCCAAGCATGGCGGCGCCAACGAGTTCGCCTTCGACACCATCGGCCGTTACGATACGCCGGACGAGGCTGAGGCCGACATCGTGCAGCGCATCGCCGAGAAGCAGATCATCATCGGGTTCGGTCACCCCGTCTATACGATCTCTGATCCCCGCAACAAGGTGATCAAGGAGGTCGCCCGCCGGCTGTCCCAGGACGCCGGTGATATGAAGCTGTTCGACATCTCCACACGGGTCGAGCAGGTCATGTGGCGGGAGAAGAAGATGTTCCCCAACCTGGATTGGTATAGCGCCACCAGCTACCACATGATGGGGGTCCCGACCGCGATGTTCACTCCGGTGTTCGTCATCAGCCGCACCTCGGGCTGGTCGGCACACGTCATCGAGCAGCGCATCGACGGCAAGATCATCCGGCCGAGCGCCAACTACACGGGACCCGAGGATCTCAAGTGGGTCCCTCTGGACAAGCGCACTTAAGCCTCCCCACCGCAGAGACGCAGAGGGCGCAGAGGTTCGCAGAGGAGATCCGGAGCTTTTCTTCGCGCTCTTTGCGTCTCTGCGGCTCAATCTTCAGGCAGGAAATATGTCCGCACACATCTCCAACGTCCGCCCCGATCCCGACAGAGTCCTCGTCGACATCGCCGAGTACGCTCTCCACCACGACGTCGCCAGCCAGGAGGCGTACAACACCGCGCGCCTGTGTCTGATGGACACTCTGGGCTGCGGGCTCGAGGCCTTGTCCTATCCGGCGTGCACCAAGATGCTCGGCCCGGTCGTGCCCGGGACGGTGGTGCCCAACGGCGCCAAGGTGCCCGGCACGCAGTTCCAGCTCGATCCGGTACAGGCGGCCTTCAACATCGGCGCCATGATCCGCTGGCTGGACTTCAACGACACCTGGTTGGCCGCGGAATGGGGCCACCCCTCGGACAACCTCGGCGGCATCCTCGCCACCGCCGACTGGTTGTCGCGCACCGCAGTGGCAGGCGGCAAGCAGCCCCTGATCGTCCGCGACGTCCTCACCGCCATGATCAAGGCTCACGAGATCCAGGGCGTGATGGCCCTGGAGAACAGCTTCAACCGGGTGGGGCTCGACCACGTGGTCCTGGTGAAGCTGGCCAGCACGGCGGTGGTGACACGCATGCTGGGCGGCAACCGCGACGAGATCATCAACGCGGTGTCGCAGGCGTGGGTCGACGGCCAGTCGCTGCGCACCTACCGGCATGCTCCCAACACCGGGTCGCGCAAATCGTGGGCGGCGGGTGATGCGACCAGCCGCGCAGTGCGCCTGGCGCTCATCACCATGAAAGGCGAGATGGGCTATCCCTCGGTGCTCACGGCCAAGACCTGGGGCTTCTACGACGTCCTGTTCAAGGGCAACCAGTTCAAGTTTCAACGGCCTTACGGCTCGTACGTCATGGAGAACGTGCTGTTCAAGATCTCTTTCCCCGCCGAGTTCCATGCCCAGACGGCGGTAGAGTGCGCCATGCAGCTGCACCCGCAAGTCAAGGACCGGCTTGACCAGATCCAGAGGATCGTGATCCGCACCCACGAGTCGGCCATCCGCATCATCGACAAGAAAGGGCCGCTCAACAACCCCGCCGACCGCGACCACTGCATCCAGTACATGGTCGCCGTGCCGCTCATTCACGGCCGGCTCACGGCAGCCGACTACGAGGACGATGTTGCGTCCGACCCCCGTGTCGACGCACTGCGCGAAAAGATGGAGTGTGTGGAGGACAAGCAGTTCAGCGCCGACTACCTGGATCCCGAGAAGCGCTCGATCGCCAACGGGATCGCCGTCCACTTCAAGGGTGGCACCAAGACCAGCGAGGTGGTGGTCGAGTACCCCATCGGGCATCGCCGCCGCCGAGCCGAGGGTATCCCTGTGCTGGAGGCGAAGTTCCGCACCAATCTGCTGCGGCGCTTCCCGGCCAAGCAGGCCGCCGCCATCCTGGCGCTCACCAAGGATCAGCAGCGGCTCGAGGACACGCCGGTTCACGAGTTCGTCGACATGTTTGTGATCTAGACCATCCAAACCCATCTAAACGACATCTAAACGGCGTTAACCGCACAGGCGCAGAGACGCAGAGAAAACCGATCACGAGTTCGCTCCGGTGTGGCCTGCCTGTTCCGATCTGGGCGTGACTCGGGTGTGTTCGGATCTCCTTTGCGTCCTTTGTTTTTCCCTTTGCGTCCTTTGCGTTGAAAGATTCTCGCTTTTGAACCCGAGGCCTCTGCGATGAGCCACAACCTGCACAACACGCTGCAAGAGTTCAAGGTCGGCGCCGGCAAGACCGGCAAGCTCTACTCTCTCCCGGCGCTGGGGAAAGCCCTGGGCGCAAAGATCTCGCGCCTGCCGGTGTCCATCCGCATCGTGCTCGAGTCGGTACTGCGCAACTGCGACGGCAAGAAGGTGACCGAAGAGCACGTCCGGCAGCTCGCCAGCTGGGCACCGAACGCCCCGCGCGTGGACGAGATTCCGTTCGTAGTCGCCCGCATAGTGCTGCAGGATTTCACGGGGGTGCCGTTGCTCGCCGATCTGGCCGCAATGCGCAGCGTGGCCGGCCAGATGCGCAAAGACCCCAAAGTCATCGAACCCCTGGTGCCGGTCGATCTGGTCGTCGATCACTCGGTGCAGGTCGACCACTACGGCAGCAAGAACGCCCTCGACCTGAATATGAAGCTCGAGTTCCAGCGCAACCAGGAGCGCTACCAGTTCATGAAATGGGGCATGCAAGCCTTCGACACCTTCAAAGTAGTGCCGCCGGGCATCGGCATCGTGCACCAGGTGAACCTGGAGTACCTGGCGCGCGGCGTGCACCAGAAGGGCGGCGTCTATTACCCCGACACACTGGTGGGAACCGACAGCCACACCACCATGATCAATGGCATCGGGGTGGTGGGCTGGGGGGTCGGTGGCATCGAGGCCGAAGCCGGCATGCTCGGCCAGCCCGTGTACTTCCTGACGCCGGATGTGGTCGGCGTGAACCTGAAGGGGAAGCTGCGCGGCGGGGTGACTGCGACCGACCTGGTGCTGACCATCACTGAGATGCTGCGCAAGGCCAAGGTGGTCGGCAAGTTCGTTGAGTTTTTCGGCGAGGGCGTGGAGAACCTCGCGGTGCCGGACCGAGCCACCATCGCCAACATGGCTCCCGAATACGGCGCCACCATGGGCTTCTTCCCGGTCGACGCCGCCACGATCGAGTACTTCCAGGGCACCGGCCGCACCAGAGACGAGATCGCCGCCTTCGAGGCCTACTTCAAGGCTCAGGGCTTGTACGGCATCCCCAAAGCCGGTCAGATCGACTACAGCCAGACGCTCGAGCTGGAACTCGGCACTGTCGCACCCTCCCTCGCAGGGCCCAAGCGCCCGCAGGATCGCATCGAGATCGGCAAAGTCAGGAGCACCTTCACGAGCCTGTTCTCCAAACCAATCGCCGAGAACGGCTTCGCCAAGAAGCCCGAGGAACTCGCCAAGCGCGTCAAGACCCGGGACGGCATCGACATCGGCTCGGGCGACGTGCTCATCGCCGCCATCACCTCGTGCACCAACACCTCGAACCCCAGCGTGCTGCTCGCTGCGGGGCTGCTCGCCAAGAAAGCCGTGGAAAAGGGTCTGTCGGTCAAGCCGCACATCAAGACTTCGCTGGCGCCCGGCTCGCGCGTGGTAACCGACTACCTGACCAGGGCCAAGCTGCTCCCCTACCTGGAGAAGCTCGGCTTCTACCTCGCCGGCTACGGCTGCACGACCTGTATCGGCAACGCCGGTCCCCTGGCCGAGCCGATCGAGGAAGCCATCGTCCAGAACGACCTGGTGTGCGCAGCTGTGCTCTCCGGCAACCGCAACTTCGAGGCACGCATCCACCCCAACCTGCGCGCCAACTTCCTCGCGTCGCCGCCGCTGGTGGTGGCCTACGCGATAGCTGGGACCGTGCTCAAGGACCTCATGAGCGAGCCGATCGGCAAGGGCAAGGACGGCAAGGATGTGTGGATCGGTGACATCTGGCCCACCGGCCAGGAGATCTACGATTGCCTCAAGTACGCCATGGATCCGAAGACGTTCCAACGGCGCTACAGCCATCTAGGCGAGGACAACGAACTGTGGAAGGGCGTGCCCTCGGCCGGAGGCGTGGCCTACGACTGGCCCAAGTCCACGTATATCGCCGAGCCGCCTTTCTTCCAGAGCTTCGGCATGCAGCCGCGCGGCGTGAGCGGGATTTCCGGCGCGCGCATCCTGGGTATCTTCGGCGACTCGGTCACCACCGACCACATCAGCCCGGCCGGCTCGATCAAGGACACCTCCCCTGCCGGCAAGTACCTGATCGCGAGCGGGGTCGTCAAGGCGGACTTCAACAGCTACGGTGCGCGGCGGGGCAATCACGAGGTCATGATGCGCGGGACCTTCGCCAACGTGCGCATCAAGAACCTGATGCTGCCTACGGGGGCGGACGGCACGCGGGTGGAGGGCGGCCTTACCCTGTTCCAGCCTTCCGGCGAGCAAATGACCATCTACGATGCAGCGATGAAATACATCGCGCAGGGTACGCCCACTGTCGTGTTCGCCGGCGAGGAGTACGGCACGGGGTCATCGCGCGACTGGGCTGCGAAGGGTACTCAGCTCCTGGGCGTGAAGGCCGTGATCGCCCGCAGCTTCGAGCGCATCCACCGGTCGAACCTGGTGGGGATGGGCGTGCTTCCGCTGCAGTTTCTGGGCAACGACAGTGCCGGATCACTGGGCATCACGGGAGAGGAACAGATCTCGATTCTCGGCATGGACGAGATCAGGCCGCAGCAGGAGTTGACGCTCGCGATCCAGCGGAGGGACGGTTCGATCCAGCACGTCACGGTCAAGTCCCGGATCGACACCGCCATCGAGGTCGACTACTACAAGCATGGAGGCATCCTGCCCTACGTGCTGCGGGAGATCCTGCAGGCCGCGTAAGCGCCCGGCCGCCGCGAGAAAGCTGGCCGCGAGCCGGCCTTCCTTTGTTCAACGATCGAAGAGCCGGACCACCTCGGCCGTAGATGCACGCTCCGTGCGGTAGGAATGGATCCGGTCGCGCGCGTCTGCGTACCCGAAGGAGATGCCGCAGATCACCTTGCGGTGGGGTGCGAGCCCGAAGAACTCGCGAATCAGGTCCGGGTACGACGCCAGCGCCGCCTGGGCGATGGTGTCCACTCCGCAGTCGCGGGCTGCGAGCATGAAGGTCTGCACGTAGAGCCCGCAATCGAGAGCGCCATACACCCCAAGCTTCTCCTCTGTCGTGACGATCGCGACATGCGGCGCACCGAACAGCCGAAAGTTCTCCAGCGCCTGCTCGGCGGCAGCCGCTCGGTCGTCCTTCCCGATTCCCAGAGATTGGTAGAGCTGGACGCCGCAGACCTTGCGGCGATCGCGGTAGACGCCCTCGTAGGCAGCGGGATAGGGGAAGTCGGGATTCGGCCTCGCCCCCGACCTCGCATGCGCAGAGACGGCCTCGCGGAACCGGTCTGTCGCTGTCCCCCGCGTGATGACGAGCTGCCAGGGCTGGCAGTTGCACCAAGATGGCGTGCACTGGGCGAGATCCAGGATGCGTTGGAGCTGGTCCTCCGGCACCGGGTCGGGTTTGAACTTGCGGGCGCTGAATCGGGTGCGGATTGCGGTTTCGAGTTCCATGGCCTTGAACGGCGCGACAGGTGGCGCGTGACAGGTGAGACGTGACAGGTGAAACGTGACAGGTGAGGCGTGCGCTCCTTAGGAAAGCCGCGTCCTCTGTCACGTCCTTCCTGTCACGCAGTACCTGTCACGGGGCATCTGTCACGCCTTATCGAAGCTGGGCTTGAAGCGCTCGTCGACCTCCACCTGCAACCCCATGGTCAGGCGGTTGCCGGCGTTCGCGAGCGCCACGATCTCGACCAGTTCAGCCAGCATCTCGTCGTCCATGCCTTTCTTGCGGGCAGCGGCGATGTGGGAATGGATGCAGTACTCGCAGTTGTTGGTGACGCTCACCGCGAGATAGATGTACTCCTTGGTCAGGGAATCGAGCTTGCTCTCCTTGACCATCACGTCCTTCATGTAGCCCCAGAAGCGCTTGAGCATCGGGGGATGCACCGCCAGCGCCCGCCAGATGTTGTTCACATAGTCGGTGTTGCGGGTCTTGCGGATGTCGTCGAACACCTCGCGCGCTTCGGGCTTGGCGCTCTTGTCGTCCTGCAACTTCACCAATGCCATGCTCTGCCTCCTCAGGGTTGAATCGCCTGGAGATCTTACCATCTGCCATTCTGCCGACCACGGAGCGATTGGACATGCGTTGCCGCTGCCCGCATAATGGCGTTTCTTTAGTCAAATCCGCACCTTACTGCGCGCGCTCAGGATGAAGCTGCTGTTCGACATGTTCCCGGTCCTGTTGTTCTTCCTCGCCTATATGGGAGGAAAGCAGGCACCGGAGACCGCCATGGGGCTGGTCGCCGGGCTGCTCGGGGCGGTTGGCGCTGGAGCTGAGGTCTCGCTACAGCAAGCGCCGATCCTGCTGGCCACGGCCGTCGCGATCTTGGCGACGATGGCCCAGGTCGGCTGGTTGCTCGCCCGCGGCCAGAAAGTGGATCGGATGCTTTGGATCAGCCTGGCCATCATCGTGGTGATGGGTGGGGCAACACTCTGGCTGCGCGACGCCACGTTCATCAAGTGGAAGCCCACGGTGCTATACTGGGTGTTTGCCGGCGTCTTGCTCGGCGCGGAGTTCCTGTTCGCACGGAACCTCATCCGCGCAATGATGGAAAAGCAGCTCACCCTGCCCGACGCCGTGTGGTCGCGCTTGAACTTGAGCTGGGGTGTTTTTTTCATCCTCATGGGCGCGATCAACCTCTTCGTTGCCTATCGCTTTTCCGAGACCACCTGGGTGAACTTCAAGCTGTTCGGCGGCATCGGCCTGATGGTCCTCTTCGTCCTGGTCCAGGGAATGTACCTCTCGCGCTACGTTCAGGCCGATGAGCCGGCCGAGAGCGAGGACGGGAGATAGCGTGCTCTACATGATCTATGGCGAGGACGGCGCCGACAGCCTGGCGAAGCGGGCGGCGGCGCGCCCAGTACACCTCGAGCGCATCCAGGAACTGGTCGATTCCGGTCGGGTGATGCTGGCCGGGCCCCTGCCCACCGTGGACAGCCCCGACCCGGGACCCGCCGGCATGGCAGGCAGCCTCATCGTCGCGGAATTCGAGTCGCTGGAAGCGGCGCGTCGCTGGATCGACGCCGACCCTTACGTGACTCAGGGCGTATTCGCCCGGGTCACGGTCAGGCCGTTCAAGCAGGTCTTCCCGGCGTGAACCCGGCCGCTGCCGTAGCCGCGCCCGACACCCCCGCCTTGATCCGGGAGCGGCTTGCGGGACTGGAGCCCGAGGTCGTCGAGATCTACGACGAGAGCGGCGAGCATGTCGGGCACGCAGGTGCGCAGTCCGGTGGTGGGCACTATCAGCTCACCATTGTCTCGCGACGCTTCGACGGTCAGTCGCGGCTCGCACGCCACCGGATGGTCTACGCCGCGTTGAGTGGGTTGATGCAGTCCAGGATCCACGCCCTTGCGATCACCGCATGGACCCCCGCGGAGTTCCGGAGTGCCTTCACACGTTGAACCCGAGCATCGGCAGCGAATCCAACAGCCGTATCTTCTCCACCAGAAGGAACCATGATGCAACTGATCAAACCCGCATGCGCTGCCGGCCTTGCCCTGGCAGGCATGCTGACGCTTACCGCCTGCAACGCAGAGGACAACGTCGCGATCGTCAACGGAGTGCCGATTCCCCAGGCGCGGATGGAGTACGTGGTCAAGAGCCAGATCCAGCAGGGCCAGCAGGACAGCGAGCAACTGCGCAAGCAGGCCAAAGAGGTGCTCGTCACCCGCGAGCTGCTGTCCCAAGCGGCGATCAAGAAGGGACTGGACCAGTCCGCCGAAGTGCAGACCGGCGTCGAGATGGCCAAACAGGAGTTCCTGATCCGCGCCTACTTCGACGATTTCATCAAGAACAATGCCGTCAGCGAGGACGAGCTGAAAGCCGAGTACGAGCGGGTGAAGGCGCAGCAGACCGGCGGCGGAGAGCGCAAGGAGTACCACGTCCGGCATATCCTGATGAAGGACGAGAAGGCGGCCAAGGCGGTGCTCGGGCAGATCAACAAGGCAAAGGGCAAGAACTTCGCCCAGCTCGCCAAGGCCAAGTCTGAGGACAGCGGCTCGAAGGCCGACGGTGGCCTGCTGGACTGGAGCGACGGCAGCAACTTCGTCCCCGAGTTCGGCGAGGCGATGACCAAGCTCAAGAAGGGCGAGTGGACCAAGCAGCTGGTCAAGACCCAGTACGGCTATCACATCATCATGGTCGAGGATGTGCGCGAGATGCAGTTCCCGCCCTTCGATCAGGTGAAGGAGCGCATCGCAGAGCAGATGATGGCCCAGAAGCGCGACAAGGCGATCGAGGAGCTGCGAGCGGCGGCGAAGATCGAGTAGCAGTCATTCCGTCAGGTGCGCTGACGGAATAACTCGGTGAATTGCAGCGTCGCAAACGACGCGACGCTCAATTCACCGCAAGGACAGGACGGCAGGCCGAGAGGCGTGCCGTTCTCGTTTCTGTGTGTCCTCGGTGGCTCATGCAGGCGGGGGTCACCCCACCCACTTGCGGGCGTTGCGGAACATCCGCATCCACGGCCCGTCCTCGCCCCACTCGTCGGGACGCCACGAGTTCTGCACGGTGCGAAACACCCGTTCCGGGTGCGGCATGAGGATCGTAAAGCGCCCGTCCGGCGTGGTCAGGCCGGTGATGCCTTCTGGCGAGCCGTTCGGATTGAGGGGGAACAGCGTTGTCGGCTTGCCACGGTTGTCCACGTAACGCAGCGCCACGAGCCCGCGGGCTGCATCCAGGTCGGCCTGGCTCGGGAACTCGGCGTAGCCTTCGCCGTGCGCGTTGGCGACGGGCATGCGGCTGCCAGCCATACCTGCGAAGAACAGCGACGGGCTGGCGGCCACCTCGACCATCACGAAGCGCGCCTCGAACTGCTCGGAGCGATTGCGCACGAAGTGCGGCCAGTGCTCTGCGCCCGGGATGAGGCTACGCAGATTGCTCATCATCTGGCATCCGTTGCACACTCCGAGGGCGAACGAATCGCCACGACGGAAGAAACTCTCGAACTCATCACGCGCGCGGGGGTTGAACAAGACGGACTTGGCCCAGCCCTCCCCTGCGCCCAGCACGTCCCCGTAGGAGAAGCCGCCGCAGGCCACGAAGCCTTGGAAGTCCCGCAGGCTCACGCGCCCGCCGATGATGTCGCTCATGTGCACGTCCACCGCTTCGAACCCGGCGCGGTGGAAGGCTGCAGCCATCTCGACCTGGCCGTTGACACCCTGCTCCCGGAGCACGGCCATCCGCGGCTGTGCTCCGGTGGCGATGAATGCGGCAGCGATATCATCGGCGGGATCGAAGGTGAGCTTCGCGTGCAACCCGGGATCGGCGGCGTCGAGCAGCCGATCGAACTCCTGCTGTGCGCAAACCGGGTTGTCTCGCAGTTTCTGGATGCGGTGCGTCGTATCTGCCCACACGCGCTGCAGTGCGATGCCGGATTCCGAGTAGATCTCTCGCCCGCGCGCGTGCACGATGAGGTTCCCCGTCCGGTTGACGCTGCCGATCGGTTGGCACTCGGCTGCCAGGCCCGCGCCTTCGAAGGCTTCCTCGACCGCAACGAGGTCGCGTCGCCGGACCTGCAGCACGGCGCCCAGCTCTTCGGTGAACAGCGCCGCCAGCACACCGTCCGTGTCGACGAGTGCGTCGATGTCCACGGTCACGCCGACGTGGCTGGCGAACATCATCTCGCACAACGTGACGAACAGCCCGCCATCGGAGCGGTCGTGGTAGGCCAGCAGCAGACCCGCGGCGTTCAACCGCTGGACCGTGTCGAAGAAGGCCCTGAGCTTGGCCGGATCGTCGAGGTTGGGCGCGCTGTCGCCGAGCTGGCCGTAGACCTGAGCCAGAGCCGATCCGCCCAACCGGTTGCGGCCGCCGCCCAGATCGATGAGCACCAATACCGTGTTCTCGCGCAGCGCCCGAAGCTGCGGCGTCAGCGTCTGCCGGGCATCCGTCACGGGGGCAAAGGCCGACACGATCAGCGAGACAGGTGCGGTGACCTCCCGGGGTTGCTTTGCCTCCTGCCAGGTGGTCTTCATCGACATGGAATCCTTGCCTACTGGGATGCTGATGCCGAGCGCCGGGCACAGCTCCATGCCGACGGCCTTGACGGTGTCGTAAAGCGCGGCATCCTCACCGGGGTGGCCGGCCGCCGCCATCCAGTTGGCTGAGAGCTTGACGTCCCCGAGCGAATCGATGCGCGCCGCGGCGATATTGGTGATCGCCTCACCGACTGCGATCCGACCGGAGGCTGGCGCGTTGATCAGCGCGAGCGGCGTTCGCTCACCCACTGCCATGGCCTCGCCTCGGTAGGTATCGAAACCCATGAGCGTCACCGCGACGTCCGCCACCGGCACCTGCCAGGGACCGACGAATTGGTCGCGGCTGCACAGGCCCCCGACGGTGCGGTCGCCGATACTGATCAGAAAGGTCTTGTCGGCCACTGCAGGCAGTCGCAGCACGCGCAGGGCCGCCTCGGCAAGATCGACCCGCTGCAGCTTCAACGCCGGCAGCTCCCGCCACACACGCCGCACGTTGCGCGTCATCTTCGGGGGCTTGCCCAGCAGGACGGACAAGTCCATGTCCACCGGGCAGTTGCCGAACAGCGGGTCTTCGACCACCAGCTGGTGCTCGGCCGTTGCAGTGCCCACGACAGCGAACGGGCATCGCTCGCGCTCGCAGAGCGCGCGGAACACATCCAGCCGGTCCGTGCGCAAGGCCAGCACGTAGCGCTCCTGGGCCTCGTTGCACCAGACCTGCACGGGCGACATGCCCGGCTCCTCGCTCGGCACCTTGCGCAGGTCGAAGCGTCCCCCGACGCCTCCGCCGTGGACGAGCTCTGGCAACGCATTGGAGAGCCCGCCCGCACCCACATCGTGAACGGACAGGATCGGGTTGTCCTCGCCCATCGCCCAGCAACGGTCGATCACTTCCTGGGCGCGGCGCTGGATCTCCGCGTTCCCCCGCTGCACCGAGTCGAAGTCCAGGTCCTCGACGTTCTGACCGGTGCCCATGCTGGACGCCGAGCCGCCTCCCAGCCCGATCAGCATGCCGGGCCCGCCGAGCTGCACCAGAGCGGCACCAGCCGACAGCGGACGCTTGTGGATCTGCGCCTGGGCTATGTTGCCCACGCCGCCCGCGATCATGATGGGCTTGTGATAGCCGCGCTGCTCGCCCGCCACCGGCTGCTCGAATGTGCGGAAGTAGCCCAGCAGGTTGGGCCGCCCGAACTCGTTGTTGAAGCTGGCGCCGCCGATCGGGCCTTCGAGCATGATCTGCAACGCGGAGGCGATCCGGCCTGGGCGGCCATAGTCGTCCTTCTCCCAGGGTTGTACGAAGCCGGGAATGCGCAGATGCGAGACCGTGAATCCGGTCAATCCGGCCTTCGGCTTCGCCCCTCGCCCGGTAGCGCCCTCGTCGCGGATCTCGCCCCCCGATCCCGTTGCCGCGCCCGGGAATGGGGAGATGGCGGTCGGATGATTATGGGTCTCCACCTTCATGAGGATATGGGAGTACTCCTCACTCGCGCGATATACACCCTGCCCGTCCGGGCGGAAGCGCGCGACCTTGGCCCCCTCGATCACGGCGGCGTTGTCCGCGTAGGCGACCAGTGTCCCCTCGGGATGCTGCGCATGCGTATGCTTGATCATCCCAAACAGGGACTCCGGCATGGTCTGTCCGTCGATGACCCAATCGGCGTTGAAGATCTTGTGGCGACAGTGCTCGGAGTTCGCCTGGGCGAACATCATGAGCTCCACGTCGGTGGGGTTGCGGCGAATGCGCGCGAAGTAGTCGCCGAGGTAGACGATCTCATCCTCGGAAAGCGCGAGACCCATGGCCCGGTTCGCTTCTTCGAGCGCCGCCGTGCCGCGCCCGAGCAGGTCGACCTGCTTCAGCGGCTGCGGCTGGGTGTGGTGAAACAGCGCGTCCGCTTCCTCCAACGAAGCCAGGACGGTTTCCGTCATGCGGTCGTGGAGCAACGGCAGTAGTGCGCGCCGGAGCGCTTGCTCGCGGGATGAGCCGGGTGCGAACTCGAGGCGGAACGCGCTACCGCGCTCGATGCGCTCTACCGCATCCAGCCCGCAGGAGTGCGCGATATCGGTTGCCTTGGATGACCAGGGGGAGATCGTCCCCAGCCTCGGCACCACCAACAGGACCGCCTCGTGCAGGTCTTCGTGCGCAGACTTCGGCCCGTAGGTCAGCAGCTTTTCCAGCACATCGCGCTCCGCGTCCACGAGCGGGCGCGCGACTTGGACGAAGTGCCAGTACTGGGTACGGATTCCCTTGAGCTGGGGGACAGCTTTGCGAGCCTGCTGCAGGAGCTTGTCGAGACGGAAATCCGAGAGGGCGCGACTGCCCGGAAGCCTGAGGATGGTCGGCATCGAGACGGGAGAGAACCGCAAAGTGCAATTATAGCCGGCCGCATCGAGGCTTGAAGGACAGAGGCATGCCCTCTGGCGTACAAATGGTGAGCGCCTCGTTCGACTCGGCGGCCCCCACCGTTGGCAGCGCTGCGTCCTTTGACGTTACACTTTCATACCATGGTGGTCGCCAACTCCCTGCCGATCTACTTGACGGCGGACGTGCGCAGGATCGAGACGCTCGCATCGGCGCAGGCGGGCCCCCCGCCGCTGATGGAGCGTGCGGGGCTCGCAGCCGCCGAGCTGGCACGCGATCAGTTGCTCGCCGATAGAAAATCAACGCTGGTTCTTGCCGGCCCCGGCAACAACGGCGGCGATGGCTTCGTCCTGGCGCGTCATCTGAAGTCCTGGTGGTATGAGGTCGCGGTTGTGTTCGCGGGTGAGCGCGCCAGGCTCTCGCCCGATGCCGCCGCCGCCCACGATGCCTGGCTGGCCGCCGGCGGAACGACCCTCAACGCCGCCCCACACCGCCATTTCGACCTCGTGGTGGATGCCCTCTTCGGCATCGGGCTCGAGCGGGAGATCTCGGGCAGCTACGCGGAGCTGATCGAGTACATCGACCGGCAGCCCGGTGCGGTACTCGCGATCGACATCCCCAGCGGTCTGCACGCGGACAGTGGCCGGGTGCTCGGGCGGGCCGTGCGTGCCGACCATACCGTCACCTTCATTGCCCTCAAGCCTGGACTCCTGACTCTGGACGGACCGGATCACTGCGGGCAGCTGCACCTCCGCGATCTGGGCCTGACAGCCGAGGCGCTGGCAGAAGCGCCGGGGCGGCTGGTCACGTCGCAGATCCTGACCCAGACTCTGGCCCCACGCACACTGAACAGCCATAAGGGCACCTTCGGGAGCGTCGGAATCGTCGGCGGAGCAACCGGCATGACGGGTGCGGCCCTGCTCGCCGGCCGCGCAGCCCTCAAGCTCGGCGCCGGGCGCGTGTACGTCGGATTCCTCGGCAGCGACGCCCCGCGCCTGGATGTGCTGCAGCCGGAGCTGATGCTGCGCACCGCCTCGGAGGTGCTCGCCATGGACGGCCTGACCTGCATGGTGCTCGGCCCCGGGCTGTCGCAATCCGTCGCTGCCTTCGATGCCATCGAACAGGCGCTGCAGGCGCCGGTTCCCACCGTGGTCGACGCCGATGCCCTCAGTATGCTGGGCATGCATACCGAGCTGCAGGAGATCTGCGGCGCACGCAACGCATCAACGATCCTGACGCCGCATCCTGCTGAAGCGGCCCGGTTGCTGCAAACCAGCACCGGCGAGGTGCAGCAGGACCGGGTGCACGCAGCACGCGAGCTGGCGCGGCGCTACCGTGCCCATGTGGTCCTGAAGGGTTTGGGAAGCGTAATTGCACGGCCCGACGGGCAGTTCTACATCAATATATCGGGCAACCCGGGACTGGCCAGCGCCGGCATGGGCGATGCCCTGTGTGGGATTTTGGGCGCGCTGCTGGCGCAGGGTGCCACGTCCGAGACGGCCACCTGTGCGGCCGTATTCCTGCATGGCCACGCAGCAGATCGCCTCTGGCGGCAGATGTCTGGCCCTCTGGGATTGACAGCCTCAGAGGTGATCGACGCTGCCCGCGCGGCGCTGAACGAGGCGATTTACCGCGACGTCGCCGTGAACCCGACCTCGACCGGACTCAGCACGTAGAAGGCGCTGGCCTGCTCATGTGCTCACTCCCAGCAAGGCACGCACGCTCGCAACGCCGAGCAGCGTCATGGCGATGGAGCCCAGCACGTGAACCGACACCAGCAGCATCAGCCACCCCCACTCCAGCCGCTGAATCAACAGCACGGCCTCGGCCGAGAAGCTGGAAAAGGTCGTGAGCCCGCCGAGAAACCCGGTGATGACGAACAGGCGAACCTCCGGCGCGATTGCGGTGTGCTGCCCCAGATACTCGATCGCCACTCCGATCAGATAGCCGCCGATCAGGTTGGCCGCCAGGGTGCCGATCGGCAGCGGCGGCACTACTGGATTCAACAGCAGACTCAGCACCCAGCGCAGCCATGCGCCGATCGCTGCACCGAACCCGACCGCCAGGAATGCGCTCGCACTCATCGTCTCTCCCCCAGTTGCCTCGCTGCATTATACGGGGAGGGGCTTCACGAGCTCCGGGGCGGCCCGCCACCCAGCTCACCCGCCTACGCCGTTGCCATACAGCTCGGCGAGTGTGCCTTCGACGCGCATATGCCGCGCGTCTGCGCTCTCCCCGGCCGTCTCCAACAGGTTGAGGGTGCGGGCGACCCGCCCGTGGTCGAACACCACGACGTTCTGTGCCAGCGCTTCCACGTCCGCAGGGTCGTGCGTGATCACGATCATGGGCACCTCGAAGCGCGTCTGCAAGTCGAGCAACTCCCGCCGCACACGCGCCCGCAAGAGGGGATCGAGCGCCGATAGCGGCTCGTCCAGCAGCAGCACATCGGGCTGACGGATCAGCGCACGCGCCAGGGCCACGCGCTGGCGTTGCCCGCCGGAAAGACTGCGCGGGTAGCTGCGTGCGAGCGCGGCGATCTCGAACTGCTCCAGGAACTTGCGAACGCGCCCGGCAATATCGTGCTTGCTGCCGCGGCCGAAGCGCCCCTTCAGACCGAAGGCCACGTTCGCTTCGACCGTCATGTGCGGGAACAGGGCATAGTCCTGGAACAGATGACCCACATTGCGCACTTGCGGCGGCAGGTCGATTCCCGCCTCCGAGTCGAACAGCACCCGTTGACCGACCTCGATGCGGCCGCGGTCGGGACGAACCAGGCCGGCAATGCACTGCAGCGTGATGCTCTTGCCCGAGCCGGACGGTCCGAACACCACGGTGCGCTCGTGCTCGGCATCGAACGCGACCTCCAGCGTGAACTCGCGGTCCCCGGCACGCAGGGTCTTGCGGATGTCGAGACGGATCTTCACAGGCTCAGTGGCGCGGCCGCAGCAGCTTGCCCGACGCCACCAGGATCAGCACACACACCACCGAAGTAACGATGACCAGGAAGTTGGCCAGGTCGTCCTGGCCCGCCTGGACGGCATCGTAGACCGCGAGGGACAGCGTCTGCGTCCGGCCCGGGATGTTGCCGGCCACCATGAGCGTGGCACCGAACTCGCCCATGGCGCGGGCAAAGGCAAGCATGGTCCCGGCCAGTATGCCGCGCCAGGCCAGCGGCAGCGTAATGCGGAAGAACACCCGCGGCTCCGAGGCCCCAAGAGTGCGCGCGGCGTTCTCGAGTTGCGCGTCGACGCCCTCGAAGGCGGCGCGGGCGGACTTGAACACCAGCGGGAATGCGACGATGGCCGATGCGAACACCGCGCCCTGCCAGGTGAACATGAGAGCGATGCCGAAGCTCTCCCACAGCCACTCGCCGATCCAGCCGCGGCGTCCGATCACCACTATCAGGTAATACCCGAGCACGGTCGGGGGCATCACCATGGGCAGGGTGAACACCGCGTCGAGCACGTCACGGCCCCAGAAGGCACGGCGCGCGAGCGCGAATCCCGCGCCTGCCCCGAGCAGCAGGGCGAACAACGTCGCGAAACCCGCGACCTTGAGCGTGAGGACGAGCGGTACAGCGGCTTGCCCGAGCATCGGACCGGTGTATCAGTGTTGTTCTATCACCGGCCTGCCCCGCGGCCTGCCAGTCAATCCATGGCGATCATCACGTTGCTCGCCTTGATGACGGCGTAGACTTCCATGCCTTCCTTCAAGCCCAGCTCCCGAGCGGAGCTGTCCGTGATGACCGATACGATCTCCACACCCGGCGCGACATGAAGGGAGATCTCCGCCCCCACCGGACCGTGGACGACCTTCGTAATTCTACCCTTGAGCTGATTGCGCGCACTGATCTTCATGGCATTCTCCAGGTGCTGCTACGGCTTTGAGAAGCCGAACTTGGCCAGCACTTGCTGGCCGGGTTCGGATTTCACGAAATCGATGAACCGGCGGGCGGCGTTCTCGTGGCCGCCGCCCTTGACCGCCGCGATGGGATACAGGATCGGCTGGCTCGTTTTCACCTCCAGTACAACTGTGACCCGATCCTTCATCACCGCTGCATCGGTCGCGTAGACGAACCCCGCATCGACCTCGCCGCGCGCAACGTAGTCCAGGACCTGGCGCACGTTCTGGCCGAAAACGTACCTGCTGCTCAGCACGTCCCACAGCCCGGCCGCCTCCAAAGCCTGCTTGGCGTAGCGTCCTGCTGGAACGCTCTCCGGCGTGCCGATCCCCAGTCGCACGAGCTCTGCCGCGTTGAGATCTGCAAGCGATTGCATTCGCTTGATCGAATCCGATGGAACCACCACAACGAGCTTGTTGGCCACGAAGTCGCTGCGCGTGTCCTGTACCAACAGGTTCTGCTTCTGCGCCCGGTCCATCGTCTCGAGATCGGCGGAAGCAAAGACATCGACAGGCGCGCCCCGGGAGATCTGCTGCAGCAGCGACCCCGAGGAGCCGAAGTTGAGCAGCACGCGTGTGCCCGGGTTGGCCTTCTCGTAGCTCCCGGCGATCTCGGTGAAGGCATTGGTCAGGCTGGAGGCTGCCGAGACGGTAAGGTCGGCCGCTGCAGTCAGCATCGATGCGGTGAGCAGCAGGGCCCCGGCGGGGATGGAGAGCAGTCTGGTCATAGGTTATCTGATCCTCGCTCGCGCGTTGCCGCGCCTCAGAAGTCGATCTGCCCACGGAAAACGAGCGCGTTCTCGTGATCCGTGGTCACGCCGTTCACTGTGATCGGCGTGTCGAAGTCGGTGTGTACGTAATTGAGCAGAAAGCGGGTGTAGGCGTTGGGCACCCAGGTCAGGCCCAGCGTCCAGGCGCTCGCCTGGTTGGTCGGTGTTGTCGTCGGCGCATTGGTGCTGAGCCGCCCCGCCCGGCTCGGCGCCGTCAGGCTGAAGTCCTTGCCGTCGAACTCGCTGTAGCGCGCGCCCACCTGCCATGCACCCCAGGTCCGGTCGCTCCAGCTGAAGTTGTTGCGCGGACGGATGCGCCCAAACTGGCCGCCTCTGTACCAGTCGGCGTATTCTTCGCCGGTGACCATCCACAGCAGCTCGATGTAGTACGCGGACAAATCCAGATCGTATGGCGTGACAGGTGTGGGGGCCGTGCGTGTGCCGGAGTAGTTAGCTGTCCAGTACTCGCCTTGCAGCTTCAGGGGTCCGTGCGCGAGCGCCAGCTCGTACGCCGTCAAGGTGCGATCGACATTGGTAGCGGTGACCCCGGTCGCAGCGTTAAACGCCTGCGGAGTGAAGAAAAGCACCCCGCGCCCCTCTGTCTGCACGCTGGCGGCCGTATAAGGCGATGCCGGGCTGTTGGCTGCGCTTCCGCTCTTGTAGTTGGCCCCCAGGTGAACCACGTTCCGGGGCTGGTTCAGCAGCGCAGCGAAGTTCTCCGTCAACCGCAGTGTCAGCATCTTGCCGTCCGCGGACACGGACTGCGCGTTGCTGGCCTGCTCCTCGGTATTGATGCCGGTGCCGTTGGTGACCGCCAGACCGTAGTTGAACCCCGGCAGGGGTGTGCCGGTGACCATCACGCCTCGATCGTAGGTGAGGTTCTGCAGGAAGCTGTATTGCAGGCTGCGCTCGGTGAAGTCGGTCAGGTTGTCCGATCCGGTGTTCTCCAGCCCGAACTGCGTCTTGAACTGACCGAGATAGATGCGGGCGTCGGGCCGGAACCAGTCGAGCAGCAGGTAACCGTTGATCAAACTGGCCGTTTGCGTCGTGGTACTTGCGTTCCCTGTCGCATACTCGCCTTCGAGAACGAAGCTGTAGTACTTGTCGTAGGTGACCCCGGCGCCGAGCCGTATCCGCCTGATGCTGAAGCCCGAAGGGACCATTCCGCTGGGATCGTAGGTGCGATGGTCGAACTGGAGCCGACCGAACAGTTGCGTCGACCAGCGGCCGCTGGAATCCTGCCAGATAATGCCGTCGGGACCCTGCGTCCATACCCGACCCATTTGCTGCTCCAGCTTGTCGACCCTCTCATTCGCCTGCGCGGCCTCGTCGGCCGCGCGCCTGGAAACAGCGGAGGCGGATTCCTGCTGGGCCGTCGGGGCCGGAGCCGGCTTGGGGAGGATCGGCGCCTCCTCTGCTGTCTGGGCGGCCTGCGCTGGAGCTAATTCCGCCTTCTGCTCGGCGACCTGCTCCTTCAGAGCCTTCAGCTCTTCGCTGACAGCCTTGAGCTGCTCTTCGAGTTGCCGGATCCGCTCCTCGGTGCTTTGAGCCGAGGCTTGGCCGGAACTCCAGGCCGCGAACACGAGCAATGCGGCTGCAGTGAGCCGAAAGAGCCGGCGCGATGCAATTGTTCCGATCATGTTGTCCCCCTGCGCGTGAGCGAGTGGCCGACGCGGCCCCGAGGCAGTGCATGGTTATATCCTGGAAGATATAACGCCGTTGTGCATTTAAGGATATTGCGAGAGGCATGTCAAGCCGTACCGAAGAAGACCTTCACGCCTGGCCTCTGCTGGCCGCCCGCCGCGCCGGGAATGGCCGCCCCCCGCAAAAAAAAGAGCAGCGACCCAGCGGGGTGCTGCTCTCAACTCGAAGGGATGGTGCTAATTACCCGGAGCTACCGGGTAATCCCGCGCCACACGTTATATTTACATAGATATAGCGACTTCGTCAAGGTATGTCCGGCCCTGCGTAGCAGCGGTGAAGCTCAGAGGTGTTCTTCTCCCCTCTTCAAGGGAGCCGAAGCAGGCTAGCATCCGCGTGGAGCCAGCGGACCCAGTGGACGATGACCCGGAACGGCTCTAGCCAGCAGCCAGCAACGCCGCGAAATCACCCATCTCGCGCGACACGCTCGCCGCCGCTTTCTTCTCCATAGCCCGGTACCGCCGCACGACCTCCCGCCCCAGATCG
The DNA here is from genome assembly GCA_036787045.1 of Burkholderiales bacterium. Taxonomy (GTDB): domain Bacteria; phylum Pseudomonadota; class Gammaproteobacteria; order Burkholderiales; family SHXO01; genus SHXO01. Next base: position 118,333 of record DAIQQA010000002.1, read on the forward strand.
GTGACCTCCGCGCCCCCGCCGTGCTGGCCACCGGTCGCGGTCTCGACCAGTGGCGACTGGAAGCACTGGTTCATCGTCTCGACCAGAAGCCATGCCCGGCGGTAAGACATGCCCAGCAGCCGCGCCGCGGCCGAGATGGAGCCGGTCTCAGCGATGGCATCGAGCAGATCGGCTTTCCCCGGTCCCATGGCGATGGACTTTTTGAAGCTGATGCGAAGCTGAGGGCGCAACGCCTCGGACCCGACCTTGCGTCTGGCCGCGGCGGGCTTGTTCAGCGAGGGCGTGCGCGACTTTCCGGGCATTCGGACTACTGCTTCCAGCGTTCCGCCGCCAGATCGTCCGCCGTACGCGCCTCTACCCAGCGGGCCCCCTGTGCTGTGGCCTCCTTCTTCCAGAAGGGCGCGCGGGTCTTGAGATAGTCCATCACGAACTCGCAGGCGGCAAACGCCTCCCCACGATGCGCGCCGGTCACCACCACCAGCACGATCTGGTCGTTGGGTGCCAGTCGCCCCACTCGGTGCACCACCAGGACGTCTACGATGTCCCAGCGCGCCTTCGCCTCGGCGACGATCTGCTCCAGAGCCCGTTCGGTCATGCCTGGATAGTGCTCGAGCGTCATCTCGTTGACGCTCTCACCTTCGTTGACATCGCGCACCACACCGATGAAGCTCGCGATGGCACCCATCCTGGCATCGGCGCGCCGCAGGGCGGCAATCTCGGCGCCGATGTCGAAGTCCTCCGTCTGCACACGGACGGTGATGTTAGCCTCCCGTGACAGGCGGGAAGATCGCGATCTCGTCGCCCGGCCGCACCGGGGTGGCGCTGTCAGCCATCTCCTGGTTGACCGCGACGCGAATCGGCTTGGCCGGGGCAAGCTCCGCCTCCCAGGCGCCGCCACGGGCGCGCAGACAAGCCAGAAGCCCTGCGACATCCCGAACCTCGTCCGGCAGTGTGAGGTGCTCCTGCGCGGTCCCGATGGCCTCGCGCAAGCGCGCAAACAGCAGCACGATCGCAGGACGCGATGCTGCGTCGGGTATCACCGCTGGTCCGCCGGGCAGATTGACCCTGTCCATGACATTCCTCATGGGGTTGCTGGCCCCTATGGCGAATTATACCTGCCTTGCGCCGGATGCTCGGCTAAGATAGCCGCCACTGCGCGGGGAGGATCCAACGCGAGCCCGCGCCCCGCATTCCAGCCCAGGAGAGATCGATGCGACCGCTGACCCTCTTACTGCTATTCGCTGTTGCGCTTCTGCCCAGCCGGCTTCTCGCCCACCATGGCTGGAGCCAGTACCACCGAGATCAGACCGTGACGATCACCGGGCTGATCACGGAAGTCGATTTCACCAACCCGCACGTCTCGATCAAGGTAGAGGCCGGTGGCAAGACCTGGAAGGCGATCATGGCGCCTGTCTACGGCATGCAGACGCGCGGGCTGCCGAGCGGCTCCCTGAGGTCGGGCATGGAGGTCACGCTGGTCGGGCACCCGCATCGCTCGAACCCCAATGAGATGCGCGCCGAACGCATAACGGTCGGCGGCAAGACCATCGAACTCCGATGATCGCCTGGGCCGCGGAGTCCGCGGCACCGGTCACGGACTTGGCCACGCATCTTGAGGCCAGCCCGTTGTCTCGGCTCGTGCGCGAGTCGACCTGGCTGTACCCGATCCTCGAGACCGTCCATATCTGGGGCTTTGTTGTCCTGGTCGGGGCGGTGATCATGTTCGACCTGCGCGTTCTCGGGCTGTCGCGGCGCCTGCCAGTGGACGATCTGGCGCGCCACCTGCTCCCCTGGTCGGCGGGTGCGCTTCTGGTCATCGTCCCGTCCGGCCTAGCGATGTTCGCCAGCGACGCGGGCGCACTGGTATCCAACCGCGCCCTCCTCACGAAGCTGTGCCTGGTCTTCCTCGCCGGATGCAACGCGGCCGCGTTTCACATTGGCCCCTATCGAAGTGTGGCCCAGTGGCGCTCAAGCGTGCCGACCCCGTTGCTGGCAAGGGCTCAGGCCGCCCTCTCGCTCATGCTCTGGCTGTCGGTGATCGTGTGCGGGCGTCTGATCGCTTATTTGTAGACGGAAATCGGTACTGTCAACAGGGTTTTCCATCGCGGGCAGCACTGGCTCGACCCGGTATAATCGTCATTCCTTGATGGGATGAACGGTTAAGACGGAGACTACGGACGATGAGCAGCAGTGCCGCGTCGATGGATCAAGATCCCGGCTCTCCAGGGCGCCATCAGCCGCCTCGGCGGAGGTTCGATGGCGCGCTGCAGGACACGCGCGGCCGACGGCTGCAGGACCTGCGCATCTCCGTGACGGATCGATGCAACTTCCGCTGCACCTACTGCATGCCCAAGGAAGTGTTCGGCAAGGACTTCCAGTTCCTGGAACGCAGCCAGCTGCTGTCGTTCGGCGAGATCCACCGGCTGGTGCGGCTGTTCCGGGATCACGGCGCGGAGAAGATCCGCATCACGGGCGGTGAGCCGCTGGTGCGCCGCAA
>DAIQQA010000045.1:0-29474 GCA_036787045.1 Burkholderiales bacterium
CATCAACGTACCCTTCGTCTGAGGAGTCGGCTAGAGGATTATCAGGCCTATACTTCATACCTCGAGGGGTCCACATCACTTTGTCGCACTTCATGCGCGGTACCGCTGTGCCGTGATCCGAACTCGGCAGTAGGTGGCCGGCGGCGTTCCGAGCCCTCGACCGTAATTGGAGTCCTTCTCTGCCACCCCTCCTCGGGCAGGAGGGGAAAAAGATCTTTGGTGCTGCTGCAGCCTTGGGGTGTGAGGCGCCTGTTCAGGGCTTAGCAGGCTTTGCGCTCCAGCTGTGCCCGCAGCGCAGTCTTGAGCACCTTCCCGTAGTTATTCTTCGGCAGGTCGTCAACGAAGACGTACCGCCGCGGGCGTTTGTAGCGGGCGATGTTGTCGAGACAGAGCGCGTCGAGCTCTTCCTGCGGCACGCATGCACCGGCCAGCGGCACGACGAAGGCCACGACTTCCTCGCCCCACTCCGGGTGCGGCGCCCCGATGGCGCTGGCCTGCGCGACGCCGGGGTGGCGCAGGAGGACCTCTTCGATCTCGCGCGGATAGATGTTGGCCCCGCCGGAGATGATCATGTCCTTCGAGCGGTCCTTGAGCGTGACGAAGCCGCGCGCGTCCCGGTAGCCGAGGTCGCCGGTGTGCAGCCAGCCGCCGCGCAGTGTTGCATCCGTAGCTGCCTCGTCCATCCAGTAGCCCTGCATCACGCAGTCGCTGCGCGTGGCGATCTCGCCGATCTCGCCATCGGGCACGTCGTTGTCGTCAGTCTCGACGATGCGGACCTCCACGCCGGTGCGCGGCCCGCCCACGCTCGCTAGAGTGTCGAAGTCGCCGGCGGCGAAGGCCTGCTGGTGCTCCCGCTTGGTGAGCCCGGTGATGGTCATCGGGCTCTCGCCCTGGCCGTAGACCTGGTACAAGCGCGGGCCGAACAGTTCGAGCGCACGCCGCAGGTCCGACACGTACATCGGCCCGCCGCCGTAGATGATGGTCTTGAGGTGGGTGAGATCCGCCTGCCGTGCACCGCCGTCATCGAGCATCCGCGCGACCATGGTCGGCGCGGCGAAGAACGACACGTTAGCGTGCTGCTCGATCACCGCGAACATGTCTGCCGGGCTGAACGACGTCGAGGCGGTGATCACGTTGTGAGAGCCCTTGGCGATGTGCGCCAGCGCATACAGCCCCGAGCCGTGCGACAGCGGTGCGGCATGCACGATGGTGTCGCGCTCGTCCAACGCGTCGATGTCCGCGTAGTAGGCCTGGGTCATGAACAGCAGGTTGCGCTGCGTGAGCGTGGCGCCCTTGGGGCGCCCGGTGGTTCCACTCGTGTAGAAGAGCCAGGCGGGATCGGTAGGCTGCCCGAGGTGGAGCGGCATGGGCGGCCCAGCCGCCATCTCGTCGAACAGGTTCGCGTCCGCTTCCACCAGGACCAGCAGATCGCGCGGCAGCTCGCTGCGGATGCCGGAATAGAGGTTGGGCGAGGCGAAGCACAGACGGATCCCGGCGTTGTCGAGGATGTAGGCGAACTCCCGGGGATGCAGCTTGGAGTTCATCGGCACCGCGCACAGCCCGGCGTGCCAGCAGGCATACAGCAGCTGAAGGAAGCCGGCGCTGTTATGCATTGCGATCCCGATGCGGTCGCTGGGACGCGCGCCCGTGCGGCGAAGGAAGGCGGCCGTCGCCGCCACTCGGCCGGCGAACTGCGAATAGCGCCAGGATGTTGCGCCTTGTGAAATGGCAGGCGCGTCCGGATGGCGTGCCGCGGCCGCGTGCAGCAGCGATGCGAGGTTCATTCAGCCGGTGAACTAAGCGTGCGTACCACTTCCAACGCGTGGCCGTTTGCGCGTGCCAGGTAGATCGGGCAGCTCAGGCTGTCGTTGCCGCGCCAGACGGCCCCGCGCGCGCTGCAGAAGAGGACGGGCTCGCCGGGCACAACAGGGCGCTCGCCCCGCCCGAGCAGCGCGTGCAGGAAGTGCACGCCCTCGTAGGTAGACTGGCCGAGCGCATTGAGGGTGGGCGCCCGCGCTCCTATTCGGTTACGGTAGCGCTCCTGGAAAGAGAGGTTCGCTTCTGTCCCGAGCGCGGCGAAGTAGGAGCCGGCGACGTACAGCTCTTCGGTGAGATCTGCGCCGATCGCGAGCAGCTCGTTCTCCTCGATGGCACAGGACAGCCGGCGAATCCGTCCGGCCAAGCGTCGTGCCGCGAACATCCGGTTGAAGTCGATCGCGTCCTGTCCAACGAGGGACAGCAGGACTGCCTGTGCGCCGCTGCACTCCAGCGCGGCCACCGTCGGCTCGTAGTCGTTGCATCCGAGCGGGTGGAGGGACTCGTGCACGACCTCGCAGCCCAGACGCGCCAAGGTGTCACGTGCGTAGCGGTGAGAGACACGTGGCCAGACGTAGTCGTTCCCGACCAGGGCCCAGCGCGTCGGCGCGCGGCTCTCGCTCAGCGCCGCCAGGGCCGGCACGAGCTGATGCAGCGGTGTCTCGCCGATGGTGTACACGCCTGCGTGTCGCTCGCCCCCCTCGTAGAGGGGCGTGTAGACGTACGGCAGCCGTCCGCCGAGCAGCGGCAGCAACGACTTGCGCACGCTGCTCAAGTGCATCCCGACCACCGCGTCGATGGCCCGGTCGACCATTAGCCGGTTCGTCGCCGGGAGCAGGTCGGGATTCTCGCTGGCCGCATCCACCACCAGGACGGAGATTTCCCGCCCGTCCAGGCCGCCATTCCGGTTCAGCTCGTCCGCTGCCAACTGTGCGCAGGCGATCGTGGAGGGGCCCCAGATCCCCGCTGCACCGCTGGTCGGGACGAACAGGCCGACCCGCAGTGGGGTGCGCGGCCGCGCCCGCCGCCGGCCCAGCGGCAGGCGCGTGCGCCGATCCGCGTCACCAGACAGCGCGGCCAGGGGATAGCTCCTGGGCGCCTCGAAGCCGTGGGCAGTCTGCACGATCATGGACCTCGACCAAACGTTTCGGCCGGCGCAGGGAAGCGCCGGCCGGTTCGCAAAGAAAGCTGGAATGGCTTCTATAATAGGGCAAGTTCAATCCGGCGATAGCGACGAGTGGACCAACCCCCCATCACGACTTCCCTGACCTATCTGCTGGCCCAGGCCAACCGCGTGGTGACCGCCACGCTCGAGCGGTTGCTGGCGCAGGAGGGCGCGACGATCGAGCACTGGCGCGTGCTCGAGGTCTTGTCTGACGAGCAAGGCCGTTCCATGGGCGAGCTGGCGCAGCTTGTCCTGATGAATCATCCCGCTCTGACCAAGCTCATGGACCGGATGGTGAGCCGGGGATGGGCGCATCGCGCCGCCGACCCGGCGGACAGCCGCAAGGTGCTCGTCTTCATCACCGACGCCGGCCTGGCGTTCGCTGCCCGGCTGCGCCAGCGCGTCGCGGAGTATCACGAGGCGATCGACGCGGGCGACCGCCGGGCAGAGCAGCTCAAGCGGCTCCTCGGCACGCTCATCCGAGAGCACGAGTAGGACGCTGCAGATCCCCCGCGTGCGGATCGCGGCCGCACGCTCCCTCTTGTCCATGCCTCAATGTCGATGCCGGTGGCCCGTTACTGTAAGGCGTCCTAGGCGCGGTCGACTTACCGAGTCAACCGGGACGGTGCGCGGCCTGTCGCCGGCATCGGGTGGACCGCGGCGGCCCTCACTGTGCACCAGCCCGGTGTGCGTCTGAGGCTGCATCCGCTGCGACACCGCATTCGTATACGCCCAGGACGCCTCTTGCTAGACTTCCCCCCGGTCACCACAAGAATCGACGGCTCACCGATGCACGCAACGCTCCCGCTTCTCGAACAGACCGATTTCCCCGCGATCCAGCGCACGAAACTCGACACCCTGCAGGTCAACCTCGGCTACAAGTGCAATCAGAGCTGCCTCCATTGCCACGTCAACGCCGGACCGAACCGCACAGAGATGATGGATGGGCAGACGGTGCAGACTGTCCTGCAGTTCATGCGCCTTTCCGGCGTACAACTGCTGGACATCACCGGCGGTGCGCCCGAGCTCAATCCCCACTTCCGGGACATGGTCAAGGAGGCGCGTGCCAGCAACGTGCGGGTCATGGACCGCTGCAACCTCACCATCCTCGGGGAGCCGGGACAGGAGGATCTGGCCGGGTTTCTGGCGGCCCACGCCGTCGAGATCACTGCGTCCCTCCCGTGCTATACGGAGGAGCTGGTGGACCGACAGCGCGGCAAGGGCGTCTACGAAAAAAGCATCGCCGCCATCCGCAAGCTCAACGCGCTGGGCTATGCGAAGCCCGGCAGCGGGCTGACCCTCAATCTCGTGTACAACCCGCAGGGCCCGTTGCTGCCACCGGCACAGGACAAGCTCGAGGCAGACTACAAACGCATCCTGGGCGAGACCTTCGGCATTGTCTTCGACCGGCTGTTCACGCTGGCCAACATGCCGATCCAGCGCTTCGGCTCGACCCTGATATCCAAAGGCCAGTTCGCACCGTACATGAAGCTGCTCCGGGACAGCTATCGCGAGGATAACCTCGCGGCGGTCATGTGCCGCACGCTGATCTCGGTGGACTGGCAGGGCTACGTCTACGATTGCGACTTCAACCAGATGCTCGGCCTGCCGCTGACCATCGCGGGCAAGCCCAAGCTCAAGCTCGCTGAGCTGATCGGCCGCGACCTGGAGGGCAATCCGATCGCGGTCGCCGACCATTGCTTCGGCTGCACGGCTGGCCAGGGTTCGAGCTGCGGCGGGGCGCTCGCTTGACCTATTACCCCCTACCGCTCACCACGAAGGCACGAAGACACGAAGAAAAGCAGAAACCCGTGAGGTGAGGTTGGTATGCAGGCTCCCCGGGCCACGGTAGCACGGTCCCAAGGCAACGAACCAGGGCGCATCGTGCTCTGGTTTTCTTTCGGTTTCTTTCGCTTTTCTTCGTGTCTTCGTGCCTTCGTGGTGAGAGGTTGAAGTAGATCATGAGCAAGACCAGACTTGCGTTGCTGACCGCGATCGCCGCCGCGATCGCCTTGTTCTTCGCCTTCGACCTCGGGCAGTTCTTCAGCCTCGAGTACTTCAAGTCGAAGCAAGCCGAGATCATGGCGTTCTACCACGCCAATCCCTGGCAGACTGCATTGGTCTTCTTCGCGATCTATGTGGCGGTGACGGGGCTGTCCCTGCCGGGTGCAGCGATCATGACCCTGGTTGCTGGCGCGATCTTCGGCCTGTTGGTCGGCACGATCATCGTCTCGTTCGCCTCCACCATCGGCGCCACGCTCGCATTCCTGGCCTCACGCTTCCTGTTCAAGGACGCGGTGCAAAGGAAGTTCGGCGACAAGCTGCGCGCGATCAATGCTGGCATCCAGCGGGAGGGCGCGTTCTACCTGTTCACGCTGCGACTGGTGCCGCTGTTCCCCTTCTTCGTGATCAACCTGGTGATGGGGCTCACGCCAATCAAGACGCGCACCTTCTACTGGGTAAGCCAGGTGGGGATGCTGCTCGGGACGCTGGTCTATGTGAACGCGGGCACCCAGCTCGCCCAGATCCAGTCGCTCAAAGGCATCCTGTCGCCGGGTCTGCTCCTCTCCTTTGCACTGCTGGGTGTGTTCCCGCTCATCGCCAAGAGGATCGTGGCCTTGGTCAAGGTCCGCAAGGTCTACGCGAAATGGACCAGGCCGACACGCTTCGACCGCAACCTGGTCGTGATCGGCGCGGGCTCGGCGGGGCTGGTCGCTGCCTACATCGCAGCGGCAGTCAAGGCGAAGGTGACACTCATCGAGAAGCACAGGATGGGCGGGGATTGCCTCAACACCGGCTGCGTGCCGTCGAAGGCGCTGATCCGATCGGCCAAGCTCCTCTCGCAGATCCGGCATGCCCGGAACTACGGCATCCGCAGCGCGCAGGCCGAGTTCGATTTCGCCGACGTGATGGAGCGCGTACAGAAGGTGATCCGGGCGATCGAGCCGCACGATTCGGTGGAACGCTACACCGGCCTGGGCGTAGAGGTGATCGAAGGCGAAGCGAAGATCACCTCCCCCTGGACGGTGGAAGTGCGCACCTCCGGTAGCTTGCGCACGCTGACCACGCGCTCGATCGTCATCGCCGCCGGCGCACAGCCCTTTGTGCCGCCGATCCCCGGCATCGAAGAGGTCGGGTACGTGACCTCGGATACGATCTGGAACCTGCGGGCGCTCCCGAGGCGGCTGGTGGTGCTGGGAGGCGGGCCGATCGGCAGCGAGCTGACCCAGGCCTTCGCGCGCTTCGGTTCGCAGGTCACGCAGGTGGAGATGCTGCCTCGGATCCTCATCCGCGAGGACCCAGAGATCTCCGAGATGGTTGCGCAGCGCCTTCGCGAGGACGGCGTGAACGTGCTGGTGAACCACAAGGCCAAGCAGTTCGCGATGGAAGGCGGCGAAAAGGTGCTGATTGCCGAGCATGCGGGGACGGACGTGCGCATTCCCTTCGATCAGGTCCTGGTCGCGGTCGGGCGCGTCGCGAACACCACAGGATACGGGCTCGAGGAGTTGGGGATCGGTACGACTCGGCAGCGCACGGTAGAGACCAACGAGTTCCTGGAGACCATCTACCCGAACATCTATGCGTGCGGCGATGTGGCCGGGCCGTTCCAGTTCACCCATACCGCCTCGCATCAAGCCTGGTACGCGTCGGTGAACGCGCTGTTCGGCAGGCTCAAGCGGTTCCGCGCCGACTACTCCGTCATCCCGTGGGCCACCTTCACCGAACCCGAGGTGGCGCGCGTGGGCCTGAACGAGAGCGAGGCGAAGGAGAAGGGCATCGCCTACGAGGTCACCACCTACGGGATCGACGACCTGGACCGCGCCATTGCCGACGGCGAGGCGCAGGGGCTGGTGAAGGTGCTGACCGTTCCCGGGAAGGACAGGATCCTTGGGGCGACCATCGTGGGCGAGCACGCCGGTGACCTGATCATCGAGTACATCGCTGCCATGAAGCATGGCATCGGGCTGAACAAGATCCTGGGCACCATCCACATCTACCCGACGCTCGCTGAAGCCAACAAGTACGCCGCGGGCAACTGGAAACGGGCGCATGTCTCGCCCAAGACACTGGAGTGGCTGGGTCGGTATCATGCCTGGATGCGAGGGTGATTCCCAATAGCGCTAGACGCCAAGGACGCCAAGGACGCCAAGGAAATGCGGAAGTCAGCTTCCAGGCTGTTGACGCGTTCTTGCGCACGAAGTGCTTGCAGGAACGGCTTGTGCTCTGAGACACCGGGACCCACGGTTCTTCGCTGGGGTTCCGTGGCGTCCTTTGCGTCGTTAGCGTTGAGAGGTATTAGAAGTTGGTATTAAGTATCTCGATCATCATCCCGACGCTGAACGAAGCGGCGAACATCGAATCGGCGCTCGCTCGCCTGCAACCGCTGCGTGCGCGCGGGCACGAGGTGATCGTCGCCGACGGCGGCGGCGACGACGGCACGGCCAAGCTGGTGCAGCCGTGGGCTGACCGCGTGATCGAGTCCGCGCGCGGGCGCGCGCACCAGATGAATGCCGGGGCGCGCGTGGCGCGTGGCGACGTGCTGCTGTTCCTCCACGCCGATACGCGGCTTCCGGACGATGCAGATCGCCTGATCCTCGACGGTCTCGCGCAAAGCAACCCGGCCTGGGGCCGATTCGACATCCACATCGAGGGTCGGCATCCGCTGCTCAGAGTCGTTGCCTGGTTCATGAACGCTCGCTCCCGGCTCACCTCGGTGTGCACCGGAGACCAGTCGATCTTCGTGCGTCGGGACCTGTTCCTGCGCGTGGGAGGTTACCCGCCCATCGATCTGATGGAAGATATCGCGCTATCCAAACTCCTGCGGCGGCACTCCCGCCTGCTGCGCATCACGGTTCCGGTTGCGACCTCGGCGCGCCGATGGGAGGCCGGGGGGGTGTGGCGGACCGTGGTCCTGATGTGGTGGCTGCGCCTGCGCTATTTCCTGGGGGCATCCCCGGCGCATCTTCAGCGCGTGTACGAGGGTGTCCGCCGCTGAGCAGCGGCAGGCGACCTGCGACGAACCTGCATATGGCGAGCCCGATCGTGGCCGGCAGCAGTGTGCAACGCACCGTGGTGCAAGTGTTCGCCAAGGCGCCTGTGCCCGGGGAGATCAAGACACGCCTGATTCCGGTGCTGGGACCTGGAGGGGCAACCGAGCTGCATTGCCGGCTGATGCGCCACACACTGGCTACCGCAGCGCTCGCCCGGATCGGTCCCGTCGAAGTGTGGACGACCGGGCGGGGCGACGATGCCTTCATCCAGGCCTGCAAGCGTCTGCTCGGGGTGCAGGTGCACCTGCAGCCCGACGGTGATCTCGGGGCGCGGATGCGCGCCGCTGCTGAGGATGGACTGCGCCGTGCATCCAGGGTGATCATAGTCGGCACCGACTGCCCGACGATGCGGCAGGAGGACCTGCGGGAGGCGCGCGATGCGCTGGCAGCGGGCGACGATCTCGTGCTGGGGCCCGCGGAAGACGGCGGTTACTGGCTCATCGGCCTGGCGCGCTGCGATCCCGCGCTGTTCTCGGGCATCGCCTGGAGCAGTTCGACCGTTCTCGCCGCCACCCGCGAGCGGCTGCGCGCGCTCGGGTGGCGGTGGAGCGAGCTGGCGACGCGCTGGGATGTGGACCGCCCGGACGACCTGACCCGGCTTGCACAGCTGCGCTCACTGTCGAGTCTGGTCGATAACCTGACCTGGCACCCTGCATCCGCGTGAAGCGGCTGATCCTGGCCGGCGGGGGCCACAGTCACGTCGAGGTGCTGCGGCGTTTCGCGCTGGATCCGCTGCCCGGCCTGGAGCTCGTCCTGATCAGCCCGGGCCGCTTCACGCCGTACTCGGGCATGCTGCCGGGGCTGGTGTCCGGACACTACAGCTTCGAGCAGTGCCACATCGATCTGGAGCAGCTTGCTGCGCGCGCGAAGGCCCGCTTCATCACCGACCGCGTAGGTAGACTCGATCTGGTCGCGCGGCGTGCGCAATGCGAGGGTGGGGAAGGGCTCAACTACGATGTCCTCTCGCTCGACATCGGTTCGACGCCGCCCGTGGCGGACATCCGCGGCGGCGAGCGCTACGGCGTCCCCGTCAAACCGGTAGAGCGGTTTCTTGCTGCCTGGCGCGACATCCTTGCGGAGGCCGGACGCCGTCCCATCCATATTCTCACCGTGGGCGGTGGCGCCGGCGGCGTGGAGTTGACGCTATCCATGCAGCACCGCGTCCGGCGGGCAGGCACGCGTGCTGCCTTCTGCATCGTGACCGACTCCGAGGCGGTCCTGCCCGGACACGCCACCGGTGTGCGGCGTCGCATGGAGCGCGTGCTGCACGCGCGCGATGTAGCCTGCTACGCGCACAGCCGCGTCTCGGAGATCGATGCGGGAGTCGCGTGCCTGGCGGACGGCAGCCCGATCCCTGCAGACTACGTCGTATGGGCCACGGGTGCGGCCGCGCCTGCCTGGCTGCGCGAAGCCGGGCTTGCCACCGACGAGCGTGGCTTCGTGCTGGTCAGCGAGACACTGCAGTCGCGCTCGCACCTCGAGGTGTTTGCGGCCGGTGACGTGGCGACAATGGAGGAACACCCGCGCCCGAAGTCGGGCGTGTTCGCCGTGCGACAGGGGCTGCCGCTGGCGCGCAACCTGCGGCACGCCCTCACGGGGCGGGAGCTCGAGCCCTATCGGCCGCAGCCGACGGGACTTGCGCTCATCAGCACCGGCGACAAGCATGCGATTGCCTCCTGGGGTCCGTTCGCCTGGGAGGGGGACTGGGTGTGGCGTTGGAAGGACCGCATCGACCAGCGGTTCATGGACAGGTACAGGCTCTGATGCCGCGCGCGTCCACGCGAACTGCTTACGCATCCCGTCAGCCGGCAAGTGACGTATCCCGCGCACTCGACTCGATGCGCTCGATGTGCACCAGCGGAACGAGCAACCAGACCGCAGCCGTCGCGAGCGTGGAGATCAGCACAAGCCAGGTGTATGCGGACGGCCCTTCGCCGAGCGAGGTGTACAGGTGCGCGCCCACATTCTGCGAAGCCAGTGTGCCGAGGTTGAAGACGGACATGAGCAGCGCGAAGAAGGTCGCTTCTGCGCGCTTGGGGCACGCCTTCGCGGCAAGATCCAGGAACGCGAGTGTGGTCACCATGCCGGTGACGCCCCAGAGGATATGGATGGCCAGAGCAGAGATCTCCCCGCGATAGGCCAGGTAGGCTAGCGTGGTCGCCACCGACAAGCCGATGGCGAAGTTGATCAGGCGGCGCAGAGGCATCGATCGCGAGAGGGGCGCGTAGATGAACGCGCCAGCGACGCTGGACGCCGAGCCGACGGAGCCGAGGGCGCCGATGTACTGCTGGCCGAAGCCGAGCACGTCGGTCTGGTAGTAGAGGAAGGCCGGACCGAAGGACGGGCTGAAGTTGAACAGAAAGATGAAGGCGGCCACCAGCCACACCGAGCGTTCCCCCAACCCTGCCCGGAGCGCTGCCCAGGTTTCCCGGAACTCGGTCCTCTCGGGGCCGGCGTGCTTCTCGCGCACGAAGAACGCCGCCATCAGCAGCACGATCAGAGGGAACATGGCCGCAACGGAAAATGCAGCGTGCAGGTCCCGGCGCTCGGCAAAATGTCCACCCAACAGCCCTACGAGGATCGACGCGCAGGTGACCGCGGCCCACTGCACGGATTGGAAGGCTCCCGTGAGCCCGCGCGGCTTGCCGTTCTCCACCATCAGCGCATCGGTCAGCACGTCGTTGTAGGCCAGGCCCAGTCCCATGGCCGTATAGAGGATGGCAAGTCCCCAATAGGTGTGATGCGTCGAGAGCCCGGCGATCAATCCGGCCACGCAGGCCAGGGCCGAAGTCAGCAGTAGATAGCTCTTGCGCCGTCGACCGAACAGCGGCAGGAAGTCCGAGATCAGCCCGTACAGCGGCTTGACGAACCAGGGGATCGACGCCAGAAGAAAGAAGTTCGCCACCGCGTCAGCCGCGAGGCCCTGATCCTTGAAGCCGATGGCGATCGCCTGGTCGGGCAGTCCGTACATGCCCTGGGCGAAGTAGACGACCGCAAACAGGACGGCAAGGCGGCGGGCCTCGGCAGTCTTGAACGGGTGCAGGCGCTGCAGCCAGTCCCTCATGCGTGCATCATACAGCCCGCGCTGATGCTCCCCTTGGTGGGAAGTCCTCACGCTGCGCGAATCAATGGCCTGCGTGCGATGTATTGGACGCCGGCCGCATCCACCAGCACAATTGCCACCGGACGAAACTCGAGCGAGCCCGATCCATGCCAGCCTACGATATCCGCCTCTTCCGTCTGGAAGTCCCTGCAAGTGTCCTCGACGACCTGCAGCAGCGCCTGTCCCGCACGCGCCTGCCCGACGAGCCCCCGCTCGAGCCCTGGTCCACCGGCACGAGCGTCGGCTATCTCGAGCGGCTGCTCGACTATTGGCGGGACGGCTTCGACTGGCGCGCGCAGGAGACGAAGCTCAACGCATTTCGCCAGTTCACCGTACCGCTGGCTGGCATCGACGTGCATTTCATCCACGAGGAGGGCAAGGGCCCCAACCCCATGCCGCTGCTGCTGTCGCACGGCTGGCCGGGGTCGGTCATCGAGTTCCACAAGGTGCTGCCGATGCTGACCGATCCGGCGCGATTCGGCGGCGATCCGGCGGATTCATTCACCGTCGTGGCGCCCTCGCTGCCGGGTTACGTGTTCTCCTTCAAGCCTGGGCAGAAGCGCTTCAGCCTGGAGCAGATCGCGGAGGTGTTTGCGGAGCTGATGACCGGGGTGCTCGGCTACCAGCGCTTTGGCGCTCAGGGCGGCGACTGGGGCGCATTCGTTACCTCCCGCCTCGGCTTCGCGTTCGCCCAGCGCATGATCGGCATCCACCTGAATCTGCTCGCGGTGCGGCGCGATCCGAAGATGGTCGCCAACCCCACGCCCGAGGAGAAGGTCTTTCTCGAGCAGCTCGGCCACTTCCTCAAAGAGGAAACCGGTTACCAGTGGATCCAGGGCACCAAGCCCACCACGCTGGCGTTCGGCCTGACCGATTCGCCGGCCGGCCTGGCAGCGTGGCTGGTGGAGAAGTTTCGTACCTGGACCGATTGCGACGGCAACCCCGAGAACGCACTCACGCGGGACGAGATGCTGACCGACATCATGCTGTACTGGGTGACGGGCGCCATCGGCTCGTCGTTCTGGCCCTACTACGCCCGCATGCACGGCCCGTGGCCGATCCCCGAGGGCTCGACGGTCGATGTGCCGACCGGTTACGTCGAGTTCCCCAAGGAGATCCTGCGCCCGCCGCGTTCGGTCGCCGAACGGATGTACACCAACATCCAGCGCTGGACCGTGATGCAGAAGGGTGGCCACTTCGCGGCGCTGGAGCAGCCGGAGGCGCTGGCGAAGGAGATCCGGGAGTTCTTCAGGCCGTTGCGATGAGGGTCGTGCCGTCCCAGGACGTCGAACCTGCGGTTAATCGACGCCATATGCTTCGGCAGCGAATACCGGGTGCAATGGGCGGATGTCGAGACACATCGTTGTCCTGCGTCTCCTGGTCAGACGGAGTGTACCTGCATCAGGTCGAAGTCCCCGCCAAGCACGAGATCCAGCCTGCCGGTGCGCCAGCCGTCCTGGGCATCGCGAACCAGCGGCGAGGGCTGCGCACGGTAGCGGCGCACGATGGCGGTCTCGGCCGGCGCCGCGGCCAGGCAAGCTGCGGCATGTTCAGCCGCAGACCTTTGCCGCGGCCGCGGCGCGGCTGGCTGTGACACTACGCGCACGCGCGCCACCACCCGATCGAAGCCGCCGTTGTCGTCCGGCAGTTCCAGCACGTGCAGTCCGACTTCGCGGGAGAGGATGGCGCGGGCGCCAAGCCCGCTGGCAGCAACCACCCACGGGCCGGCTGGCCCGTCTGCAAGCGGCTGAAGGCGCAGGTGACGTTTGCGGCCCCACGCCAGATACATGTCTGCGAGCTGGCGTGGCCATGCGCCATCGGCCTGCGCACCCTTGCCTTCCATGCTCGATGCCTCCACGCTGAGAAATACGTCCGAGCTGTCGCCGGTCTCGAGATCGCGGAGCGCGGCCTGCAGCAGATACAGCTGCTGCGCAAGGTTCGACAGGATAAGCGGCGGAGCCGCGCCTTTGCGCGGACGCGCACTCAGGCGCCGCATCAGTGACTGTGCGGTGTCCGCGCCTGCCTCGACGGTATCCATGGCCTCGATCTTCTGCAGCACGCCATGGCGCTGCGGATCGTCCCAGAAGCTGGCGCGGCGCATCTGCTGGAGCAAGCCCTCCTTCAAGTTCACCCACTCGCTGTTCTCCAGCCGCTGCACGATGCTCGCGAGGGCCGTTTCCACGAGCTCGCGTTCGGCTTCGCTTCCGCGCGGCGACAGGATGATCTCGGCGAGGCTCGGTGCGCCACCCGCCAGCGCGACGCGCGGGGCGCTCGCGGGTTGAGGCGGTGCGTCCGGGTCGACGAACTCCACCTGCAGGGCGTTGCCGTCGCTGCGCACGAACAGGAACTGGTCGCCTTCGGGAAAGCGGTGCTCCACGATGGTCATGGCGATGGGGGCCAGCACGTGCTGGTCGATGGCCCGCCGCAGCGGGCGCGCGCCCATGTCCTTGGTGAAGCCCTTCTCCAGCAGGAACTCGATGGCCGAGTCTTCCCACTCCACGGCCCACTCCCGGTTGCGGAAGCCGCGCCGCCCCATCACGCTCTTCAACTCTTTCTTCAGGATCTCGCGCATCACGGACTTGGACAACGGGCGGAACACCACCACACGGTCGAGCCGATTGACGAACTCCGGACGGAAAGTCTGGGTGATCGCACGCGTTACCTGCTTCTCGCCGAACGCACCCCCTCCTTCGGTGAAACCCAGGCTGGAGCCTTGGTGCTGCGTGGCGCCGACGTTGGAGGTGAGGATGATGATGCTGTGTCGGAAGTCGGCGAGGCTGCCCTGGGCGTCGGTGAGCCGACCGTCGTCGAACACCTGGAGGAACAGATCCCACACGCGCGGGTGCGCCTTCTCGAACTCGTCCAGCAGCACCACCGAGAAGGGTTGCTTGCGGATGCGGTTGGTCAGCGCGGCTGCCTCGCTGGCCTCAGCGCTTTCGCCGCTTTCGCCGATGATGCGCGTGAGCGACGAGGGCTCCTGGAACTCGCTCATGTCCAGCCGGATCATGCGCTCGGCGGAACCGAACAGGAACTGGGCCAGGGTCTTGGCCACTTCGGTCTTGCCCGTGCCGGTCGGACCGGCGAAGAAGAACACGCCGATGGGGCGTGCCGGGTCGGTCAAGCCAGCCTTGAGCATCGCCACGCGGTCCACCAAGCAGTCCACCGCCTCGGGTTGGCCCATCACGCGCTGCTGGAAGAATGCGCGCAGGCCAACCGGATCCAGCCCCTCGCGGTCGTCGAGCACGCTGCGCGGGAGGCCGGTGAGCTGAGCCAGCGTGGCGAGCAGTTCGCCGCGCGTGAGCCTGCGTTCGCCAGCATCCCGCCGCAGCAGCCGCGCACGCGTCTCGCGCAGCAGGTCCAGCAGGTTCCCCGGCTGCGCGCGGTTGCTCAGGTAGTGGCGGGCGAGATCGACGGCCTCCGGCAATGTGCCAGGATCCACTTCCATCCCGCTTGGCTTGAAGTCGCGCTCGATGAGCGCGGTAGCGAGCTTGATGGTTTCCTCCGTGGGCAGCGCCTCCAGCGCCAGACTGCGGAAGCACTGCCGCAGTCGCGGGCGCTGCTGCACCACCTTCTCCAGCGCCTGCGGTTGCACCTCGCCGATCACGCAGATCTGCCCGCTCTCGACTGCGGGCAGCAGCATGTCCAGCACGCCAACCGGGCTATAGCGATGGCGGCCGGCGTAGTACAACTCTTGGAAGTTGGGCACGTACCACACGATGCGCTTGCCGGTGTGAAGGTTGGCGACCAGATCGCGGATACGCTTTTCCAGCTCACCCACGTAGGTCTGCCCCGCGAGCACGTCCACCGCCGAGGCCTGGAACAGGGTCCAGCCCTTCTGCTGCAGCTTGGCCCCGAGCGCACGGATCAGCGCAGTCTTGCCGACGCCGGCCTCGCCGACCACCAGGAAGGACAGCGGTGGCGCATGCTGGATCGCCTGCAGTGCTACCTCGATTGCGGCGCTCAGGCGCGCGTGCTCGATCACCGGGCTGTCCTCGCCGTCCGCACGCCAGATGCGGCCGACGCCGCTCAGGTACTCCGAGTTGATGCGCGAGCGCTGCCAGGCCTGCAGCTCTCCGCGCAGCGTTGCCGCCAGCGGGATCGGCATGCAGGCGATCCGCGCCTCCACCTCCGGCAGGTCGACGTCCGGCTGCGCATCGAGCGCGGCGTGCAGGTCCGGCCGCTCGCCATGCTGCAGGCGTGCCTCCACGAACTGGCCGAGGATGCGCGGCATGATCGGGTTGCGCGGCCACCAGTCCGCGCCAACCAGGAGTACACGTGCGATCACAGGCTGCTGGGCGTGCCGATCGAGGACACGCAGAATGTAGAAGGTGGTCCAGACGTTCGCCTGCACCAGGTAGGGCAGCAGCGCGGGAATCGCGCCAGCCCCGTCCTCCCGCCTTGCAAGCGCCTCCGCCGCGATGGCTGCAAGCGGATGGTTGGCGCCCAGCGTGTAGTCAATCAGCTGATCGATGGGCACCCGCGCGTCGGACAGCGCCTCCACCCCAGCCCGGAACTCTGGTGCGTCGAGCAGATCCTGTGGGTGTGAGCTGGACTCGTAGAAGGGATGCAGCGCCTGCGCCAGGTCCTGCGGGGAGGCATGGGCCGCCACCGGCTGGAGCGGCAGCGCGGGGGGTGCTGCCGGCTGCGAGCTTTCGGGCTCGGAGACCGTCTCGGGACCTGCGTCCTCCCGGTCGTGCCTCCGTCTCGCCGCGTCGCGCCATGAGCGCCCGACGAAGAACAGGGCCACACCGACGAGAAGCAGGAGGATGAGCCAGTTCACGGCCAGATCCACGCGGCGGGCTCGATGACGCAAGGGGAAGGCAGCCTGCGCTCAGTGCGGGGTTGCAACCGGCACCTCCTCCGCGGGGAACAACAGGTAGGGGATGCGACGGTATCACGCCGGCCTGGAGCGCTCAAGGCGGCGTGTGGGGGGGGTGGCATGCACGGGTGTTGGTTGCGAGCTTGCCTCGATGACGATGAGGCACCTGGTGTCGTTGTCGATGATCATGAACGCCTGGTTGGCATTTCTGGTCTCCCCGCGCGCGGATACAAACCCGATACAAATTGATACGCAGCCGAAATCGATCGGATACGCGCGGCCTCTAGGCTGTACACTGCATTCAGGGCCGGGAATGGCCGCAGCGCGTGGCTTCGCAAGCCCGTCCGCCAAGGTCACCCGAGCCCGCCGGTCCGGCCGTCGGTGTGTATCCTTTGGTCTCGTGGCTACATCCCGGTCTACCCGAGCGGTAATGCAAAGGGATCTCGTTCCCTTAACAACCAGTGAGGAGGATGCCATGTTCAGTGACAAGCCCATTCGCCGCGTCCTGCGCGGCTGCCTGGCGGCGGGGCTGCTCGCCGCCGGCGTATTTGCGCCCGGCTATCAGGCCGCCGCGGACGAAACCTGCAACTCGCCCTTCATGAGCAACCTGATCAAGGGCCAGGAAGACTACGTATACGTCTGGACGCTCGGCGTCGAGGGCATCGGGGACGGCTCCGACAAACTGGTCACGATCGACGTGAATCCGGCATCGAACCTGTACGGCCAGGTCGTGCACAGCCTCTCGGTGTCCCGTCGCGGCGAGGCGCACCATATGGGGTTCACCGAGGACCGCCGCTATCTCTGGGCCGGGGGCCTGGACGACAGCCGCATCTACATCTTCGACGTCTATACGAATCCGCGTGCGCCGCAGCTGGTGCGCACCCTCGAAGGACTGCCGGGGCAGACCGGCCTGGTCGGACCGCACACCTTCTACGCGATGCCCGGGCGCATGCTGGTCCAGTTCCTGTCGAACAGCAACGATCACGGCGGCGTAACGGGTATGGCGGTGTTCACCAACAAGGGCGATCTCGTCCGCACTTACGCCATGCCGACCACGAACGGCGGGGACGGCTATGGCTACGACATCGGGATCAACCCGGGCAAGAACGTCCTGCTGACTTCGAGCTTCGCGGGCTGGAACAACTACATGATGGACCTCGGCAAGCTGGTGCAGGACCCCGAGGCCATGAAGCGCTTCGGCAACACCATGGTGCTATGGGACCTGAAAGCCGTGGCCCCGAAGCAGGTCTTCCAGGTGCCGGGAGCGCCGCTGGAGATCCGCTGGTCGCTCAATGAAGGTGACAACTGGGCAGTGGTCGCCACCGCGCTGACCTCCAAGATCTGGCTGATCAAGCAGGGCGCCAACGGCGAGTGGCAGGCCAAGGATGTGGCTACCATCGGTGACCCCTCCAAGATCCCGCTGCCGGTCGACATCAGCATTACCGCCAACGGCAAAGGCCTGTGGGTCAACACGTTCATGGACGGCAAGACCCGCTACTTCGATCTCTCCGACCCGGAGAACCCGAAGCAGACGTACGAGAAGGCCACCGGCAAGCAGGTGAACATGGTGTCGCAGAGCTGGGACGGCCAGCGTGTCTACATCACCTCCTCGCTGCTCGCTAACTGGGACAAGAAAGGCGAGAACGACGAGCAGTTCCTGCGCGCCTTCCGGTGGGACGGGAACGAGCTGACGCCCCTGTTCGAAGTCGATTTCTACAAGGAACGCCTCGGCCGGGCGCATCACATGAAGTTCGGGACCGATGCTATCAGGGCCGCCTATGAAGATCTGGACGACACGCTCGCCGCGCGCGAGTAACCGCTGGGGCGTGGTCGTCGCCGCGCTGTTCGCCGCCACCCTGTTCGCCGAGGTGGCGGCGGCCCACGAGGCCCCCAAGGTCCCGGCCGACTTCGATCCGCCCGCACCGGGCACTTATCGTCTGGAGCGCATCATGCAGGCGCCGGACGGCAGGATCGTCGACGCCAATAGCAAGCGCGGGCAGCTGGCTGCCTATACCCACGGGAAGGTGACGCTGCTGTCGCTGATGTATACCGCCTGCAGTGACGAGACCGGGTGCCCGCTCGCCTTCTATACGATCGACATGATCAAGCGCGATCTGGAGAAGAGCAAGGCAGCGCGCGGGCGAGTGCAGGTTGTGAGCCTGTCCTTCGATCCGGAGCACGACACGCCGGAGGTGATGCGCGCCTATGGCGGAAAACATGTCAAGGGCGGAAGCCCGGTACCGTGGCACTTTCTGACCGCGGCATCGAAGAGGGAGCTCGCGCCCATGCTCGACGGCTTCGGCCAGGACGTCTCGAAGGCCGCAAAAGGGCAGGCAGACAAGGAGCTGGTGCACGTGCTCAAGCTGTTTCTGATCGACAAAGAGGGCTGGGTGCGCGAGATCTACAGCACCTCCTATCTGATCCCGCAGGTTGTGGTGAACGACATCAAAACGCTGCTCATCGAAGATGGCGTTAAAGTGAACTGATATCCATCCATACGCTCCGCTGCTTGCGGGGGAGCGCCAGGGTGGGGGGCGATCTCACCAGTTGTCCCGCGGCAAGACCATGCGCAGAGCTTTCACATTCATCGTATCGGCGGCAGCAACCGGGCTGCTCTGGACTTCGGCCCAGCCGGTGACGGCAGGTGCGAGTCCGGAGGTGTCGGATGCCGCCTTAGGCTTGCCGTCCCTAGCCGCGGTCGATGGCAAGGCCGCTGACCGCATCGCGCTGGGCCGCAAGCTCTTCATGGATCGCCGCCTCTCCCCGAACGTCACCATGTCCTGCGGCATGTGCCACGTCCCCGAGCAGGGCTTCGCCGTCAACGAGCTGACCACGGCGGTCGGCATCGAGGGACGCAGCCTGCGGCGCAACGCCCCCACGGTGCTCAACGTCGGCTTCAACACCTCTCTGTTCCACGACGGTCGGACGGCAGCCCTGGAGGAGCAGGCCTGGGGCCCGCTGCTGGCGATCGACGAGATGGGCAACCCCAGCCGGGAAGCCGTGGTCGCCCGGATCCGCCAGCTCCCCGACTATGCTGGATGGTTCGAGCGTGCATTTCCGGTTGACGGGCTGTCGCCCGACACCATCGGCGCCGCGCTGGCGGCGTACCAGCGGTCGCTTGTCTCCGGCGGCTCGCGTTTCGATCGTTGGTTTTTCCGCGGTGAGGCGGATGCGCTGACGGCTTCGGAGCGCCGCGGCTACGTCCTCTTCCGCAGCAAGGCGCAGTGCTCCGCCTGTCACGACATCGGCGCGCAGCACGCACTGTTCACCGACAACGAGTTCCACAACATCGGCGTCGGCGTTCCAACCGGCGATCGCGCGGCGTCACAGGTCAACGTTCAGCTCGCGCCGGGCGTCGAGACGAAAGTGTCGGTGGGAATGCTCGACACGCTGTTCGGCGCGCCTGCCAAGGACGAAGGCCGCTTCGAGGTCACCCGCCTGGAGAAGGACCGCTTCGCCTATCGCACGCCCACGCTGCGCAACGTCGAGCTGACGGCACCGTACATGCACGACGGCTCGCTGGCTACGCTGCGCGACGTGGTGGACTTCTATGACCGGGGTGGGAACTCCAATCCCGGCTTGGACAAGTTCATGACCCCGCTCTTCCTCACCGAACGGGAGAAAGAGGATTTGGTCGCGTTCATGCGCAGTCTCACCGGCGCCAACGTGGGGCAGTTGGCCGCAGAGGCGCGGGCGGCAGCGTCGACGCCCAGTTTTCGGTGACGGCTTGCCCGGCGCGCACACGGTTGTGCGCGCCCCTGGATGATGCGAGCGACAGGCGCCGAGCGGTCTGCGCGGTCGGCCCGCATGCTGCGGGCATGACCACGCTCGTCGCGAGCTGGCCGGATGTCCGCGGGGCAAAGGGCATCGGGTACCAGGTCGATGCGGGCGACGCGGACCTCGCTACGTCGTTCGGTTGCCTCCCGGGTGACAGATCCAGCACAGGTTGGCAAGGCAGGCGCCCGGCCCTCGCGTGCTACTGCGCGCACCGTGTGCTACGCCGAGTCTCAACGGGTCTAGATCAGTGCACCACGTAACCGGCGCACGAACCGGTATATGGCGCGGTGCGAGCCCTTGCTCACCACCAGGCAGGTGTGACCGACCGACAGCCGCTCGCCGAGCTGCGCGAGCCGATCGTCGCTCGCGGCTGAGAACAGGCCCAGCTCGACGACCAGCACATAGGCCGGCAGCTTGGGCAGATGACGAACCTGCCTGCGCGCGAGCCAGGCGCGCTTGACGCTTTTCTCGCCAGCGAGCAGGTCGCGCCACGGTGCGAGGTCTTCGTCGGGGACGCCGTGCGGTTCGAGCTCGTCCGCGCGCCTCAACTCATTGCGCTCCAGCATGGCGAGCTCGCGCTCCCGATGCAGGTCCTCGAGCTTGCTGCGGTAGCGATCGCAGCGTGAGAAGTCCTGGCGGGAGTAGAAGTAGCCATAGAGCAGCTGCGCACCGGGCTCCCGGGCCTCTTCGTCCAGCAGCATGGCGCGCTCGATGTCGGCTGCCCCGCGCTCGTCGCGCTGCTCGAGCCGGATCCGCCCGCGAGCATAGTATGCGGGTGCGTGGCGCGGGTTGCGTGCAAGCAGCGCGTCGAGCAAGGGCAGCGCGGCGACGCCGCCTTTGACGGCTTCCAGCGCGGCTGCATAGTCCCAGTGCTCGTGTGCGTCCAGTTCCCGCGACCGTGCCGCGGCGTTGTAGAGCGTCAGCTTCTCCTTCATCGACTGCACGAAGGCATGGCGTTCCTGCCAGGCCTCGGTCAACGACTCGCGCCAGGCGCGGTCGAACTCGTCGAGCAGGCTCACGCGCAGATCGCCCAACAGCGTGTGTGCCGCGCTGATCTGGAAACTCGCCGGCGGCCTGGCCTGCGCGCCGAGTGCTGCCAGGCGCTCGCCGAGCGAGGGGTGGGTGTCGTCGAGCCCGGTGCGCCGGGCGAGTGCGGCGGCCATGGCGCACACGGCTGACTCTGCCGGCACGTTCCTGAGGCCGTCGACATACTCGACGAACGGCCGTGCAGGCGGCTCGGCCTGATCGTCGGCGCGCCGGTAGAAGGCGTTCCAGAAGGTCGAGTCGAGGTACTCGCCCCTGCTGTAGACCGCGACCAGTGCATCGGCAGCGTCCTGCGTGCTGGTGACGCGTGCGCTCTCGCGGTCCGCGTGATATTCGTTGGCGCGCGCAAGCACGAAGCTGTAGGCGTTGAAGTACGGCGTGTACCAGGCTAGGAAGCGGGTGAAGATCCGCGTGGCCGGGCTTTTGCTCGCTTCCAGCGCCTGCAGGATGCGGTGCCAGGCTTGCCGCACGCGGTAGATCCAGTTGCCGAAGCGGGCGTGGTTCGCAGCGAGATGGGCGAACTCGTGCGCAAGCACGGCACGGAACTGATAGGGCGGCAAGCTCGCCAGCAGCGGCAGACCGAGAATAAGGTAACGGCGCGGCCACCCGAACAGCCCGAGACGCGGGATCTGGGTCACCGCGGCGTTGAATTCCGGCGTCAGCACGACCTCGTGCACAGGCTTCGCGTTCAGGGCGCTGCGCACGCGCTCGATCTCCTCGAACAGAGCCGGTGCCTCTTGGGCGCGCAGCCGTCTGCCAACGGGCGCCGGCAGCTTGATCCATAGGGCCCGTGCGAGGAAATAGGCGAGCCCCAGCGGCAGCAGCGCAAGCTCGGCCAGGTACGCTTGGTTGGACAGGGCGATAAGCGCCAGGACCGCGAGGGCGCAAAGCGCCAGGAGCGCCGCAAGTGCCATCGCGTAGCCGAAGCCGACGGCCGCGAGGAGTGCCAGGTTGCGCCGATAGCGCCGCGGCTCCGCGGCGGCCAGCCGCTCGACACGGGCGATCAGATCTCGATATGCTTCCAGACTGCGCATGCGGATGATGGTCCGGCGCGCAGGTTGGCATAGGCGCGCGCCACTCGCTCGGTCCCCATTGCAGGAAGCGTGCCCGTCGTCGACGCGGACCATGCGGGGCCGTCAACAGCTTGTGCGCATTGCAGTTTTTTGCGCAGCGGTCAGACTACGCTGCGGGAAATCAAACGATAAATGGACGTCCAGCAGATCAAGACGAAGCTTGTCGAGCTGTATCCGGCCTTCCAGACCATGCCGGCCGAGCTGCTCGATGAAACGGTATCGCATGCCGTCGTGCGGACGGTCCCGGCCGGCACGGTGATGTTCGACGAGAAGAATCCCTGCCAGGCCTTTCCGATGTTGTTGAGCGGCTCGATCCGGGTGACCAAGACCGGGGCCAGCGGCAGGGAGTTGCAGCTCTATCGCGTAGTCCCTGGGGAGAGCTGCATTCTCTCCAGCAGCTGCCTACTCGGCGGGGCTCCCTACCCGGCCCGCGGTATCGCCGAGTCGGAGGTGACGGTGGTCGCACTCACCGGGCCCATCTTCAACCGCCTGGTCGCTGCGCACGAACCGTTCCGCAACTACGTGTTCAGCCTGTTCTCGGAGCGCATCGCGGATCTGCTGCAGCTCGTCGACGCCGTGGCCTTCCAGAAGCTGGATCAGCGTCTGGCTGCGCTGCTGCTGGGCAAGGGCAAGGTCATCCACACCACCCACCAGGCGCTGGCCGACGAGCTGGGCAGTGTGCGTGAGATCGTTAGCCGGTTGCTGAAGAGCTTTGCCGAGCAGGGGCTGGTGGTGCTCGGGCGCGAGCAGATCGAGATCATGGATCCTGCGCGTCTGCGGCGGGTCGCTGCGCCAGCCTGAGGCACTCCGGAAATAGAAGCGCCGCACGCGGACCCGGATTGCTATGACTGGACACGCGGGCAATCCGTAACTCATCCGTAAGGCAGCCGGGGATACATTGCTCCTGCGGGCTCACCTCGAGCCTGCCATCTCCCAGCATCCTTCAGACCCCGCCGCACGCGGGGCTTTTTTTTGCGGACTGGCGAAGATCCTCACCTCGCCGTACTGAGACCGCGGCGCGGGACTTGTCACATGGGGAGCGACCGACCGGGGTGGTCGGGATGCCAACAACGTCCAAAAAGACAGCAAGCTCGTCCAAGAGTCGCGGGACCTGCCTCTCTAGACTGTGATCCGAAGGCTGCACCAACTGCCGAGGGGCAACCGCGCCGGCACTTGCTGAAAGGTGTCACACGTTGCGGCAACCCGTAGGTTGGACAGCCAGGTAACGACTTCAATCTCTCTTGGGGGACGTGATCATGGCTATCCGCAACAAACTGCTAGCTTCCGCTGTCGCCGCCGCCGCGGCCATCGGCATCACTACTGCCTTTGCCGACTCGAGCGTGCTCACTGCAGGTGATGTCTCAACCATCGACCAGTGGTACGGGCGGGCCGGCGGCCTCGTCGGCGCGCAGCGCATCGCCGCGCTGCGTGCGAACGATGCGAACCCTAGCATCACAGTGACCTATGACCGTGCGGTTGCCGCGCGCACCAACATGTCGCTCGATCGTCCGACGCACGAGGGTGTAACCGTGACCTACGACAAGGAGGTCGCTGCCCGCACGAACATGGGCCGCTCGCAAGACGCTGGAGCGGTCCGCGCCGCCGGCACGCAGGCTCCCAAGGCGAACTGATCGGCAGCGCTGCAATCGAAACGGCCGCCTGCGGGCGGCCGTTTTGCGTTGGCGCGTGTTGCACTGCATCGCCGCGGAGGCTGGCGATTGCTCCCGACTCCCGTATACTCCCGCAAAAGCCGCCGCGTCGGATCGCGACCGCATGCTCGCGAGCGACCGGTGGGATACCAATCCGCATCCGGGAGGAGGAGAAATGAAGGGGTTGTCTGTCGTTCCGATTGCAGTTGTGTGCGTCGCTGGCCTCGTGCTGGGCGCCTGCGGGCAACGCAGCGAGTCGACCGGAGCATCCAGTCAGGCTTCTGCGCCGGTGGAAGCCAAGCGCGTGACGCTGAATATGGCCAGCGTCTATCCCACCAGCCTCACGCTGGTCGGCGAGGCGGGACCCAAGCTGGTCGAGAAGATCAAGCGTGCCTCGGGCGGAACGATCGATATCAAGGTCTACGAGCCAGGCGCATTGGTGCCCGGCCTTGAATCCATCCAGGCGGTTTCGAAGGGGTCGGTCGACACGGCCTGGTCGAGCCCCGGCTTCTTCTCCGGCACCGATTCGGCCTTCAACATGTTCTCGACGGTACCCTTCGGACCCGGGATGCCGGAATACCTGGCCTGGATGTACTACGGCGGCGGACTGGAACTGCAGAACGAGATGTTCGCTCCACACAACATCCATACCATCCCCTGCGGGATCCAGCCGCCCGAGGCGTCCGGATGGTTCCGCAAGGAGATCAAGACGGTCAACGATCTCAAGGGCCTCAAGATGCGCTTCTTCGGGCTGGGTGCCAAGGTGATGGAGAAGATGGGTGTGGCCACTCAGCTTCTGGCTCCGGGTGACATCTTCCAGGCGCTGCAGCTGGGCACCATCGACGCGACCGAGTTCTCCAATCCGTCCCTGGACGAGAAGCTCGGCCTCTACCAGGTCGCCAAGTACTACTACTTCCCCGGCTGGCACCAGCAAGCGTCGATCATCGACTTCTTCATCAACAAGCCGAAGTGGGACGCGCTGGCCGACTCGCAGAAGGCGATCATCGAGCAGGCCTGCGGCGACATGATCCGCCAGATCATGGCGGAGGGCGAGGCCACGCAGTGGAAGGCGATGATGACGATGCGCGATCAGCACGGCGTGCAGATCAAGCGCTGGCCGCCCGAGATCCTGAAGGCTTACGAAAAGGCCTGGAGCGAGGTCGTAGCGGACGAGTCGGCCGCCAATCCCAACTTCAAGAAGGTCTACGACTCGTACTCGGCGTTCCGCTCCAACTACGCCATCTGGCGCGAGTACGGGTATCTACAATAGACGGCTGAAGCTCAAGGTGCGTAGCCGCTAACTGCGCACCACGACTGCTCCTCACATAACTATCCCTCTCCACGCGCAGAGGGGCAGTCCACCGCAGATCCGCTTCCCTCCAGGAAGGGAAGGGGTCCGTTCATTGCTGGGTGATCTGCTGCGGCAGGCACGCGGCGCGGACGCGCCGGCGCTCTGCGCCTGCGCGCACAACTGCTGAGAGGGAGGCGCAATGGAAAGGCTGCTGGCGGCAAGCGACGCCATCAACGCGGTGCTGGACAGGATCGCGATGGCCGTCGGGTGGCTGTTTCTCGTGACTACGGCGGTCATCGTCTTCGACGTGCTGTCGCGCAAGTTCGGGTTCCAAGTCCCCGGCATGGGGTCCACCCGGTTGCAGGAGCTGGAATGGCACCTGCACACCGCGCTCTTCAGCTTCTGGCTCGGGATCGGGTATGTCAAGAACTCGCACGTGCGCATCGACATCGCGCTGTCCAAGGCGACGCCCCGCACGCGGGCAATCATGGAGCTGCTCGGCTGTCTGGTCTTTGCGATCCCTTACTGTGTGATCGCCATTTACTTCAGCCTGGATTTCACCTGGATCTCCTTCGTCGACGGGGAATCGTCCGCCTCGGCGAACGGGCTTCCCTACCGCTGGATTCCCAAGAGCTTCATCTCGCTGGGGCTGATCCTACTGCTGATCGCCGTCCTGTCGGTTCTGATGCGCGTGCTCGTCTACCTCTACGGACCGCCACCGCTACGCGATCGAGCCGCGTCCGTCGGCGTCCTGAGCCACTGAGGAGAGGACGATGGACTGGCTCGCTCACCACCTTTCGCTCATCCTGTTCTTCGTCCTGGCAGCGGCGCTGTTCTGCGGATTCCCGGTGGCCTTCGTGCTGGGTGGCATCGCCATCGTGTTCGGCGCCCTCGGCATCCTGCTCGACGTGTTCCAGCCGGTTCAGTTCTTCAACCTGCTGCCGCGGGTATGGGGCTCGGCCGCTTCGAATCCGATCCTGGTCGCCGTGCCCATGTTCATTTTCATGGGCACGATGCTCGAGCGCAGCGGCGTGGCGAACGACCTGCTGCACTGCCTGCAGGTATTGTTGCGGCGCATTCCCGGCGGGCTGGCAATGTCGGTGACGCTGATGGGCACCATCATGGCGGCGACCACTGGCATCGTCGGCGCCTCGGTGGTGATGCTGACGATGATCGCGCTGCCGTCCATGATGGAGCGCGGGTACCAGAAGCAGCTCGCCGTGGGTACCATCGCCTCTGCGGGCACGCTAGGCATCCTCATCCCGCCGTCTATCATGCTGGTGATCATGGGCGACCTGCTGTCGGTCTCGGTGGGATCGCTGTTTGCCGCGGCGGTGGTCCCCGGGCTGATCTTGTCGCTGCTGTACCTGCTCTACATCGGCATCACCAGCTTCCTCAAGCCGGAGCTGGCGCCTCCGCTGCCCGACGACATCGGTCCCAAAACCGCGGGTGAGTTCTGGCGGATGATCGGCAAGAGCTTCTTCCCGCCGGTGTTCCTTATCGTCCTGGTGCTCGGCTCGATATTCGGCGGCTGGGCGACGCCCACGGAAGCGGCCGGTGTCGGCAGCTTCGGTGCGATTCTGCTGGCCTGGTTCAACGGCCGCCTGAGCATGACCACCCTGAAGGAGGTCATCGAACGCACTGGGCTCACCAACGCGATGGTGTTCTTCATCGTTTTCGGCGCGACACTGTTCTCCTTCGTGTTCCGCGCGCTCGGCGGCGACGACCTGGTCGTGGACTTGCTCGCTCAGATCGGAATCACGACCGGCTGGGAGATCCTCATCTTCATGATGGTGCTGACTTTCGTGCTGGGATTCTTCTTCGACTGGATCGAGATCTGCCTCATCGTGCTGCCGATCTTTGCGCCGGTGCTGCAGGGCGTGGATTTCGGGTCGCACCTGGGGGAGGGCGGTCCGATCCTGTTTCTTACCTGGTTCGTCGTCATGATGTCGGTGAACCTGCAGACCTCTTTCCTGACCCCGCCGTTCGGCTTCACCCTGTTCTATATGAAAGGCACGGTGCCGCCCGAGATCACGATGGCGCACATCTACCGGGGTATCGTCCCGTTCGTGCTGTTGCAGCTCACCGGTCTCGCGCTCGTGCTTGGTTTTCCGCAGCTGGCGCTGTGGCTGCCGAAAGCGTCGGGCTTTCTGTACTAAGCCCGGCCGCAATGCTGGTCGGGGTGGCCGCAACACCTCGTGGCTTGCACGCGCCTGTTTGCCAGGGGTGTGTGCTGCTACCCGCGATAGCGCCTGCTGCTCCGCGCCAGGCGAGCCCGTTTGCCCGGCTTGTCGTCGGGGCTGGAACCCGGAGACGGCGCCTGCGATGGAGCTCCTCGCCTGTGGCTTTTTCCATCGGCTCGCGTATACTCCGCCGGCACACGCGCCCGATCGTCACGAGTCGGCATTGAACCGGCTCGGCGAATCGGTTCAATAAAAGCAATCCCCGGGGGAGGAAACCATGGGGCCGGTATCATCGCCACGCTCGGCTGCGTCCAGCGCAGCCGCCGCTGTAATTCGCGCCCACGCCGAGGGTGAGCACGCCCCGGTCTGGCGCTTCCGCCGACCGTCCTCCAAATCGTCCCGAGGCGACTCACGAACTGGCGACGTGGGTGAGGCGCGCAGGTCCGGTCCCCGCTCAGCCGTCGGTCCGGTCGTGCGTGCCGACGCAGGGCGCTAGTTTCTCCACCGCACCTGCACTGAGAGAGGCGAGCTCGTGGACCGACTGCTCAACACCAGCCATGCGATCGAAGCGTTGCTGGGCAGGGTCGCCATGGCGGTAGGGTGGCTGTTCCTCGTGTGCACAGCCGTGATCATCTTCGACGTCCTGTCGCGCAAGTTCGGCTTCCAGATCCCAGGTCTGGGGTCCACCCGGCTGCAGGAGCTGGAGTGGCACCTCCACACGGCACTGTTCTCGTTCTGGCTCGGGGTCGGCTACATCCGCAACAGCCACGTGCGCATCGACGTCGCACTGACCAAGGCCAGCCCGCGCACGCATGCCTGGATCGAGCTCCTGGGCTGCTTGGCCTTCGCCATTCCCTATACCCTGATTGCGATCTACTTCAGCTTCGACTTCGCCTGGATCTCGTTCGTCGACAACGAGCACTCGGCGTCCGCCAACGGGCTGCCCTATCGCTGGATACCGAAGACCTTCATTCTGCTCGGCCTGGTGCTGTTGCTGGCTGCGGTGGTGTCCGTTCTGATGCGGGTCATCGTCTATCTGTTCGGACCGGAGCGGCTGCGGGCGGGTGCCGCCTATGGCGCGGCCAGGGTAACGGGCTGAGGGCTACACGATGGAATGGGTTGCGCACCACCTGCCGTTGATCCTGTTCGCGGTCCTGGCGATTGCGCTGTTCTGCGGCTATCCGGTTGCCTTCGTGCTGGGCGGCATCGCGATCCTGTTCGGCGCGATCGGCATGCTGCTCGACGTGTTCCACCCGGTGCAGTTCTTCAACCTGCTGCCGCGCATCTGGGGCTCTGCGGCCTCGAATCCCATCCTCGTCGCGGTGCCGATGTTCATCTTCATGGGCACCGTGCTGGAGCGCAGCGGCATCGCCAACGACCTGCTGCACTGCCTGCAGGTGCTGCTGCGCCGTGTCCCGGGCGGTCTGGCGATGTCGGTCACGCTGATGGGGACGATCATGGCCGCCACCACCGGCATCGTCGGCGCCTCGGTGGTGATGCTCACGCTCATCGCGCTGCCGGCGATGATGGAGCGCGGCTACGACAAGCAGCTGGCCGTGGGCACCATCGCGTCGGCCGGTACCCTCGGAATCCTGATCCCGCCTTCGATCATGCTGGTGATCATGGGCGACCTGCTGTCGGTATCCGTGGGGTCGCTGTTCGCCGCGGCGGTGTTTCCGGGCTTGCTGCTGTCGCTGCTCTACCTCGTCTACATCGGCGCGATGAGCTTTCTCAAACCCGAGCTTGCGCCGCCGCTGCCCGCAGACATCGGCCCGAAGACCCGCGGCGAGTTCTGGCGGATGATCCTTTGGAGCTTCCTCCCGCCCACCTTCCTGATCGTGATGGTGCTGGGCTCCATCTTCGGCGGCTGGGCCACGCCGACGGAGGCCGCCGGCGTGGGTGCATTCGGCGCGCTCATCCTCGCCTGGCTGAATCGCCGGCTGGACAAGAAGATGCTGCGCGAGACCATCGAGAGCTCGGCGCTCACCAACGCGATGGTGTTCTTCATCTTCTTCGGCGCCACCATGTTCTCCTTCGTGTTCCGCTCGCTCGGGGGAGACGACGTGGTCAGGGAACTGCTCCTGAGCGCGGGCCTGGACACCGGTTGGGAGATCCTGATCTTCCTGATGGTGCTGGTGTTCGTGCTGGGGTTCTTCTTCGACTGGATCGAGATCTGCCTGATCGTGCTGCCGGTGTTCGCGCCGGTTCTGCAGGGAGTGGACTTCGGCCATCACCTGGGGCCGGGCGGGCCGATCCTGTTCCTCACCTGGTTCATCATCATGATGTCGGTGAACCTGCAGACTTCCTTCCTGACGCCGCCGTTCGGCTTCACGCTGTTCTACATGAAGGGCACGGTGCCGCCCAGCATCACCATGGCGCACATCTACCGCGGCATCATCCCGTTCGTGCTGCTGCAGATAGCGGGGTTGGCCCTGGTGATCGGGTTCCCTGAGCTTGCGCTGTGGCTGCCTCGGGCGGCGGGGTTCCTTAACTAGGGCTTCGCG
>DAIQQA010000304.1:0-2954 GCA_036787045.1 Burkholderiales bacterium
GGGTTGACCACGCCCTTGGGGTGGCTGCCGGCGCTGTAGGCCTTGAAGCGGCCCTGGCCCATGGCGTTCAACATCACCTCGGCCATGATGCTGCGCGCGGTGTTGCCGGTGCACAGGAACAGCACGTTGAAGGCGGTGCGGTTCATGGCGCGCGCCTCAATCGCAGCAGCTGCCGCCAGCAGCAGCCTTCACCGGGATGCGCGACAGCTTCGCTGCCGGCGCGCAGCAAGCCGAGTCGGCTTGTTGCGGCTGGCCGGTGCGGTTGTCCTCGCCGAACACCGGAATGGCATCCAGTGTGTGGAAGGTTTCCCAGGCGATGCCCTGCGGGTCGGTGATCCAGTACTTGTCGGACTTCGCGTAGCAGCAGGCTGCGCCGGTCTGGTCGAGTGCGGCGATCTGCGCCTTTTCCACCTGATCCCGCAGCCCAGCGAGATCCTCATCGGATTCGACCTGCAGCCCGAGGTGGTCGAGTCCGGCCTTCGCGCCGCGTTTCGAGATAGCGAAGTTCACCCGCGGGTCCTCGACCATCCACTTTGCGTAGTCGTCCTTGACTAGCGTGGGCGGAGCGCCGAAGACGGTGGAGTAGAAGCGGATGTTGGCGTCGAGATCGTCGACCGAGACGTGGACGTGGAAGCGCTTCATGAACGGCTCCTGGTTACCGGACGCTTAGAGGGCGGGGTGCCGCACCACCCCGTCGGCTTTGCGGCCGCCCCTGCTGCGA
Source organism: Burkholderiales bacterium (assembly GCA_036787045.1). Classification (GTDB taxonomy): domain Bacteria; phylum Pseudomonadota; class Gammaproteobacteria; order Burkholderiales; family SHXO01; genus SHXO01. The sequence goes on from DAIQQA010000304.1 coordinate 722, forward strand.
CAGGAGGGGAGCAGCGCGACAGCGCGGTTTCCACCGTCGTCAGGCACTCGTGCGGCATTCCCTTGCAGCAGTTGCGGGTGAGAAATGTCATCAATGCGGCCATGCGCTCGAAGTCCGCGCTGTAGAACACGAAGCGGCCTTCCGGCCGGGCGTGCGCGAGCCCGGCGTGCGACAGCTCCTTCAGGTGAAAGGACAGGGTGGCCGGCGGCACTTCGAGCGCCTCGGAGAGCTGTCCGGCAGGCACGCCTTCGGGACCGGCCTCCACCAGCAGCCGAAAGATGGCGAGACGGGTCTCCTGTGCCAGCGCAGCCAGGGCGACGGCCGCTTGCTTGAGCTCCATGTTTCCATATTTATCGAAACGTAGTAATCTGTCAAGCGCCGACCGACAACGCCATCCTCACGCCAATGACGACCCTCACCCGAACTGGCCCGCCACGCGGCGAAGCGCGCAAGATGAACAGCCCGTTCGAGCGCTATCTCACCGTTTGGGTGGGTCTATGCATTCTCGGCGGAATCCTGCTCGGCAAGGCCGCCCCCGACCTGGCACGCACTCTGGATGGCATGGCCCTTTACGTGGACGGCGCACCCGTGGTCTCGATCCCCATCGCGGTGTGCCTGTTCTTCATGATGTATCCCATCATGGTGAAGATCGACTTCGCCTCGGTGATCAAGGCCGGCCGGAGCGCCAGACCGGTGCTGCTCACGCTGTTCGTGAACTGGGCTGTCAAGCCGTTCACCATGTATGCCATCGCCCTGCTGTTTCTGGGCGTGGTATTCCGCAGCTTCATCGGCGTAGAGGCGACCGACCTGGTCCGGCTCCCCTTCGGCCTCGACCTTCCGGTGGGGGCAACGCATGGCGCGGGAACGGTCGTGTTGCACGAGGGCGCGAAGATGCTCGAGGTGCCGCTGTGGCGCAGCTACCTCGCCGGCTGCATCCTGCTTGGCATCGCGCCATGCACGGCCATGGTGCTGGTTTGGGGCTACCTCGCACGGGGCAACGACGGGCTCACGCTGGTGATGGTGGCGATCAACTCGCTGACGATGCTGGTGTTGTATGGCGTGCTGGGCGGGTTCCTGCTCGGCGTGGGGCGCCTGCCGGTGCCCTGGCAGGCGCTGTTGCTGTCCATCGGCGTATACGTCGCGCTGCCCCTCGTGGCCGGCTATTTTTCCCGCAAATGGATCATCGCCGCGAAAGGCGAGACCTGGTTCAAGGAGAAGTTCCTGCACGTCCTCACGCCCGTAACGATCACGGCGTTGCTCGTGACACTGGTGCTGCTGTTCTCATTCAAGGGCGAGGTCATCGCGGCCAATCCGCTGACCATCCTGTGGATCGCGGTACCCCTGTTCGTGCAGACGGTGCTGATCTTCGCGCTCGGCTACGGGTTGGCGCGGTTGCTGAAGCTGTCCTACGACAACGCCGCGCCTGCCGCCATGATCGGCGCCTCGAACCACTTCGAAGTCGCCATCGCGACCGCCGTGATGCTGTTCGGGCTGTCCTCCGGGGCTGCGCTGGCCACGGTGGTCGGGGTGCTGATCGAGGTGCCTGTGATGCTGATGCTGGTGGAGCTCTGCAAGCGCACGGCGCACTGGTTCCCCCAGCCAGTGGCACAGGCGGTCTGACCGCCCATGGTCGAGCGCTCGTCACCGCCATCGGGCGCATCTGTCGCACGCGGCGGCTGGGGGCTGGTCGGTGCGCTCGGCGTCACGCAGATCGTCTCCTGGGGCTCGCTGTATTACGCATTTCCACTGCTGCTCGGACCGATCGAGCAGGAACTGGGGTGGCACCGGGCGAGCGTGGTCGGCGCATTTTCGCTGAGCCTGCTGATCGCGGGTGTGGCCGCGATCCCGGCCGGGATGGTGATCGACCGGTTCGGGGGGCGCGCACCGATGGCCTGGGGGTCGCTGACCGCCGCGGTGCTGCTCGCGCTGCTGAGCCGCAGCGAGTCGCTCCCGATGTTCTATGCACTGTGGGCAGGGCTCGGACTGTGCATGGCCGCCACCCTCTACGAGCCGGCCTTCGCGGTGATCTATCGCAGCTTCGGCGCCGATGCCCGCAAGGCCGTCACGGCGCTGACACTTGTGGCGGGCTTCGCCAGCACGGTGTTCTGGCCGTTCACCGAATGGCTGGTGGCCGGCCTCGGCTGGCGCGATGCGCTGATTGTGCTGGCGGCGTTGAACCTCCTGGTGTGCTGGCCGTTGCACCAGTTCGCATTGCCCGCGCCAGCGCGCGCCG
>DAIQQA010000305.1:0-2945 GCA_036787045.1 Burkholderiales bacterium
CAGGAAGAGCGAGCGGAGGTGGATCATGGTGTCTCGAAGAGGCTCCCACTACGCCGCCTGCTGCGCAGGCACCCCTCCTCGGGCAGGAGAGGAAAGAACCTCTTTCTATTTTTCTCAGGGCAGTGTAGCGCCCCCGAACCCACCATTGCTGGCACTGGCGGCGACCCAAACGGCTACCGGCGCCTGCGCGTGTGCCTGCTGAGGCCTTGCTCCAGGACTTCCGGATGCTCACGGCGCAGCGCCTTGGCCGCGGGTTTGAGCCATTCGAGCGCCCCGGGAGTCGCCAGCCATAGATCGCGCGCCTCCTCCCGGTATACCCACGCCTGGTCCTTGCCGCCGACGGTCACACCGTAGGGCGCGAACTTGGGCTTGCGGACCTGCTCTGCGCTCAGCACCTCGGGGAGGAAGTCGTTGGACTGCAGCGCGGGCACGAGTGCGGCGCGGGCCTCGGCCTCGCGCCCGGCGCGCAGGTGCGCGAGCACCGCGCCGTATGCAGTCTCCGGGCTCATGTCGCCCGGGTAGCGCGCGATGAGGGCCAACGCTTCGTCGTCGTGCTGCGCGCGCAGCAGCTCGTTCACCAGCAACAGGCGATAGCCGTGATTGTCGCTCGGATTGACCTGCAGCATCCACCGCATGAGCTCCGCGGCGCGCTGTCGGTCGCGCCGGTCGAGGCACACGCTGATGAGCTGTCCGGTGAGCCGCAACCCCGGCCGGTTCTCCAGCCACTGCCACGGCAACGTCACCGCCTGGCTGCCGACTGCGCGCGCAACGATCGCGTGCCCACGCTCGAGCAGCGGCGCGGTCAGCGTGCCGTGGATCGAGTTGGGCATGCGATCCTCTTCCTCGTGCAGTGCCGCCGCAACGTCGTCGAGTATATCGAGGCTGTCTGCGGCTTGCGGATGACCTTCCAGAAACCCCAGCCACTCTTCGGTGAACATCGGATCCCAGGGATCTTCATCCGAAGAAGAGAAGGCGGTCAGGGTCGGCTTCGCAGTGGGAAACACGCGGTGCCACTGCTCTTCCAAGTGCCGAATGCTCTCCGGGGCCATCAATCCGCGCTCGCCAGAAGGGTCCGATGCACCGGGGCCGGGGGCGAGCTGCGGTTCGTCGTCGAGCAGGTCCGCCCGCTTCGCATCGCGTTTGGCCTGCTTCTCCATGCGCTTGATGTCGGCGAACAGCATGCGCACTGCCTTCTCCTGCTCGTGCGGCGGAATGCCCATCTGGGCGATCTCGCGGCGCAGCTGCTCGCGCGCGCTCTCAGGGTTGGACAAGTCGATGGGCTCGGGTACCGACAGCGTGTAGTCGGGCAGCGGACGCTGGCGCAGGCCATCGACCCATGCACGCAGCCGCGCAGCCTCGATGCCCTGCGCCCCCAGATAGCTGTCGGCCACGGCACGAGCCGGATCCTCCGCCATCGCCTCCAGCGCCTCGATCAGCCCATCGTAGTCCCACCCGCTCTTGCGCAGCTTGGCCAGCCAGAACCGGGCGCGCGCGGACGCCTCCTCGAAGCGGTGCTCCGCCACCAGCAGCGTGACCTCGTTGAGCACGAGCGAGGGGTTGTCGGGGTCGGCGCGCTGGGCCTTGCGGAACGCCTCCCACGCGGCATCGCGCTCGCCACGGTCGAACAGCATCGAGGCCATGCGCTCGTGTGCCGCACGCGCCAGCTCCTTGCTGCCACCGTGCGCCACGCGCTCGAGCAGGGCCATGCGCTTGTGCTCGTAGCCGAGGTCGAGGTAGGCGTCGCACAGCGCGTCCAACGCCTCCTCGTGGCGCTCGTCCAGCCTGGCCAGGTCGCCGGCGAACAGGGGCTCTAACAGGTCGGCCGCCTTGCGGTTGTGACCTTCCGATAGGTACAGGCGTGCGACCCCCGCGAGCGCAGAGCCGGGAATCCGGCGGTGCTCCAGTGCGGCGTTGAGGGCGTCCGGACTCAGATGCCGCACGACGCGCGGCCAGAGGTCCTCGGTCTGCGCGATGTCGAGCGCAGGCAGGCCGGCACAGCAATGCTTGTACTTCAGGCCGGAGCCGCACGGGCACGGGGCGTTGCGCTCCGGCGGCGGCAATGGGCGCGGGCGGAACTGGTGTCCAGGAAGCGGGGTGGCGTTCCAGATCGAGCGGGCAGCGGCGGCTGCTATTGCGATGGGACCGTTATCGTCGACGAACGGCATGCGACCGAAGAACTGCCGTGCCCTCCCGCGCATCCAGGCGAAGTACTGCTGTGGATCCTCGTGCCGCAGGATCTCTTCCACCGATTGCTCGAGGATGGCGTCGATCTGCTCGAGGGTGAGCAGGCTCGGGTCGTGGTGTTCGGGCACAGCCGGAACTCGTGGGGCAGGTGGAAGGAAGAACCTAGTCTAGCATTGGGCGGCGCGTCGCATTCACCACCCGCTCGTTCCGGGCTCGCCCTTGAACGGGCCCACGATATCCCGCGTGATCCAGCCGCCGTAGAACCCGCCGGGCGGGGGCGTGACGCGCTCATCGTCGACGTAGCAGGCATCCATCGGCGCCGCGTAGAAGGCGAGATGGCCGCGGATCCCGGCGAAGGCGGGCGTCGGGTTGGGATAGCTCCACGCGACCCGCGGCTCGGTGCGGGTGCCGACCACGAGGTCGAAGTACTCGGCGCGACCCTTCCACTCGCAGAACGAGGTGCCGGTCGCAACGCGCAGATGCTCCATGCGGATGTCCTCGCGCGGGATGTAGCACACCGGCGGGTGACTGGTTTCCAGCTCGCGCTTCGCGCGCGTGGTGTCGGCGATGGTGACGCCGTTGAAGATCACGCGGATGCGCTTCGAATAAGCCTCCAGATGCGGCAGCCGCGGGTAGTCCCAGACCGATTCCCGGCCGGGACCCTGCACTGCTTTCTCGACCTTCATGTCGAACAACACGTCTGGCCACAGAGCGCGGTAAGCCGCGCGGCGGGTCGGTGGAGCGCGCGGAACGTGGTGTGA
>DAIQQA010000165.1:0-1933 GCA_036787045.1 Burkholderiales bacterium
CTCAAGCTCTTTCTGCCCTCGGCGCGGCACAGCACGCGCGGGGCGAGCAAGCGGTACGCCGGCCTCCTGCGGGAAGGCGAGCATGACAGGGTCGAATTCGTAGGCATGGAGGTGGTGCGCCGCGACTGGACCGCGCTCGCCAAGCAGGTGCAACGCGAGCTGTTCCAGCGACTCTTCGCAGACCAGCCCGTCGAGCAGTACCTCGCGCAGATCGTGCGGCAGGTGCGCAAGGGCGAGCTCGACGAGGCGCTCGTCTATCGCAAGAACCTGCGCAAGGATGCCGACCAGTACACCGCGACCACGCCGCCGCACGTGGCCGCGGCGCGCAAGTCCAACCGCAGCTCGGGCCACCTGATCAGCTACGTCATGACGAAGGCCGGACCCGAGCCCATCGACAACGTGCAGCATCCGCTCGATCGCGAACACTACGTTGCAAAACAGGTCAGACCGGTCGCGGAGCCTGTGCTCGCCGCGCTAGGCCTCGATTTCGACCGCGTGATCGGCGACGACCGGCAGATGGATCTGTATTCGGAGCTGGGCCAGGACTGAACCGCCGGCCGGCCCTGCAGGCTGATTAAAGCGGCGCGGCACAAAGGCAGGCTAGGCGGCCAAACGCCGCCGCGCGCGACCTGCGGCACTCGCGGCTAGGTGAAAGGCAGAGTCTGTGGCCATGAAAAACCTTCATTACATGCCGGATTCTCATGGTAAGATCGCGGCCAATGAGCTCTCTGATCGATCGCCCCGGCCTGACGACTTACGTGCGCAACGCGCTCGGACGCAGCCGGGCGGTTGGGCTGATCGGCCCGCGCCAAGTGGGCAAAACGACCTTGGCGCGCAGTTTCCTGCCGCCTGGATCGCCCAACTACTTCGACCTGGAAGACCCCCTCGATCTGGAGCGGATGGCGCAGCCGATGACCGCTATCGAACCTCTGCGGGGCCTGGTCGTCATCGACGAGGTGCAGCGGCGGCCAGATCTCTTCCCGGTCCTTCGGGTGCTGATCGACCGTGAGGGCTCGCCCGCCCGGTTCCTCATCCTGGGCAGTGCTTCACCCGCGCTCTTGCGCCAGTCCAGCGAGTCCCTGACCGGCCGGCTGGAGATCGTCGAGATGGCAGGACTGTCAGTTCCCGAGGTTGGCGTCCAGCACATGGACAAGCTCTGGCTGCGAGGCGGCTTTCCCCTGTCCTTCCTGGCGGAGACGGACGCGGATAGCAGCAGCTGGCGTGAAGGGTTCATCCGCCTTACCGTCGAGCGCGATCTGCCAGGCTTGGGTCTTGGGGCACCCGCCACGGCGGTCCGGCGCTTCTGGGGGATGGTGGCGCATTACCACGGACAGGTCTGGAGCTGCGCAGAGCCTGCGCGCTCGCTGGGGGTGTCGGAATCTACCGTGCGCCGGTATCTGGACTTCCTGACAGATGCCTACCTCGTGCGGCAACTGCAGCCTTGGTTCGAGAACATCGGGAAGCGCCAGGTCAAGTCACCCAAGGTCTACGTGCGCGATAGCGGACTGCTGCATTCGCTGCTCGGCCTGCGCAGCAAAGCCGAGCAACTTGCCCATCCCAAGCTCGGTGCCTCTTGGGAAGGGTTCCTGCTGGAGCAGGTGCTGCAGCTTGCGCAACCCGACGAGGCCCACTTCTGGGCAACGCATCAAGGAGCTGGGCTCGACCTGCTGATGTTCAAGCATGGGCGTAGGGTGGGAGTGGAGTTCAAGCGGGCAGACGCACCCAAACTCACGCCATCCATGCGTATCGCGCTCGACGATCTGCACCTCGATCGGCTGATCGTCATCTACCCGGGCAACAAGTCCTACCCTCTCGCGGCCAACGTGAAGGTGGTGCCAGCCGCAACGGTCGCAGGCTTCGTCGCCTGAGGAACCTCCAGGTAACCAGCGGGACGGGAAAGTACGCAGGCATCAAGGGATCGGGAACCTATCAG
>DAIQQA010000165.1:2033-10654 GCA_036787045.1 Burkholderiales bacterium
CTCAGGAACTGGTTGCGGCCCAGCGCTCGCCTGGAGCCTGGCGCGCACGCCCCTCGCATTCGAGCTTGACGAGATGCGCAAGAAGCGAGCGGGCGGCGATGCCGTGCCGGCCCGGCGGAGTGTCGTCGTACACCGTGGATACGAGCTCCTCGACTGTTGCCGGGCCCAGAGCGCACAACGCATGCCAGACCTTGTTCTCCCGATTGCGCCGGTGCAGGATCAGACGGTCGACGACTTCCGGCAGCCTGTCCATGAGGAAGCCGTGCCCGGGCGCGACGTACGCTACGTCCTCCGCAAGCAGCGCATGGAGCGAGTCGAAGTAAGCGCGCATGTCGCCGTCGGGAGGATTGATGATCACCGTCGAGCCCTGCATGATGTGATCGCCCGTGAACAGCAGCTTCTCTTCCTCGAGCAGGTAGCAGAGCTGGTTCGAGGCGTGGCCCGGCGTGTGCAGCACCCGCAGCGTGCACCTGGCCACCGCGATATGCTCGCCGTGCGTCAGGCGCGTGTCGGGCTGGAATGTCGAGTCCTGACGCTCCGAGTGCAGCGCCAGCATGCCGAACGTCGTCGCACCGGTGCGCGCCTTGAGCGGCACGGCGGCCGGCGAGTGGTCGATGTGGGAGTGGGTGCAGAAGATCCAGCGGATCGGACCGCCGGCTGCGGCAACGATCGCGTCGATGTGGCTATCGATAGCCGGACCAGGGTCGATGACCGCGATGCCCGTGGTCGCATCGCCGAGCAGGTATGTGTTCGTTCCGGGCCCGGTCATCATGCCCGGATTCGGTGCTGTGATCCGCTGTACGCGGGGCGAGAGCCTGACGGACATGCCCGGAACGATCTCGCAGCTCGCTGCGCCAGTCCCAGCGGGGTCCAGCTTGCCGACTTCGGCGTAGGCGTAGTCTCCCCAGAAGAGCGTGGCGGGCCCCGAGCGGCTCGTCGCCGCGCGCGGCGTCATCGCCGGCATCGCGCGATCGGCACGTGCGTACGCCAGCGCTTCGTCGACCGTTTTGAATCGCGCCAGCGCCTGCAGCGTCTTGATGGTCGGGTACAACAGGTTCAGCTCGCCGCGCGCGTGGCGGGCAAGGGCTTCCTCGGGGATGAGCCAGACGTGATGCAGAAGCTCCGCACCGTCGTGCTCCGATTTCTGGCGCAAGGGCGCGCGGGCCACGAAGAAACGTGTGTCGAATCGGCGGGGACGCCCCGCCTGCGTGATCCAGCGGCTCAGGTAGGCGAGCTGGTCGGTCGCGAGCGTGAGATTGCCTTCGCGCAGAAGGTCGACCAGCGCGAGCCGGCCCTGCGCGAGCGCGCGCCGCTGCCTGGCGAACTCGGCGCAGCGCGCGTCGCCTTCGATCGCGACGAGCTCCCCGCTGCGGTCATACGCGAGCAGAAGTCCCGCTTCCTCGCAGCACTCGCGAATGGCCGCAATCCAGTAGGCGAGGCCGCCTGCCCGCATGCCGAGCGCGCGGCTCGCCTGCGCGTCGTCCGTGCCCTGCGCAAGCACCGCGAGCGCCGGGTCGCGGTCGGCGTCGTCCACCGCGCCGCCCGGGAAGACGTAGGCGCCGCTCGCGAACTCGGCAAGGTGCGTGCGCCGCATCATCAGCACCTCGGGACCACCCTCGCCGTCGCGCAGGAGGGCGAGCGTCGCCGCCGGGCGGGGAATCAAGGGCTCGGTCATGAAGACCATCGTGGAGGGGATTTTCGCAGTATGGCATTATCCGCCTCGCAGGAGGAGTCGCCGTCCGCGGAAGAATTCGACGGCATGTGCTCCGGCGCGCTTGGCGTGCGAGTGCCGCATCTGCCGATCACGCCGGAACGCGTCGTGCGACGCAGCCTTTGCCTTACCGCTGCGGCTCACCTGGCTTTCGTCGCAGAGTATCCGACGGTAGCTCACCGAAGCACTCCTTGTAGGCGCGCGAGAATTCACCGAAGTGCCAGAAGCCCCAGTTGAGCGCCTCGGCCGAGACCGTGGTTGATCCCTGAGTCCCCGCCAGGAGCGCCTGCCGCACCCGGTGCAGCCTGAGCCGGATGAGATAGGTCATGGGCGTCAATCCCATGACCTCCTTGAACGCGTATTCCAACGTCCGCTCGCTCACCGCGGCGACTCTGCACAGGTCGCTCACGTAGAGATGATCGTCGGGATGCGATAGGGCGTAGTCCTCGGCGATCTTGACGATGAGACTGTGGGCCTGCCGCGTCCGGTCGCTGGGGTCGGGCTCGAAATCCTTGGCCACGTCTAGCGTCGCCAAAAGGGTTTCAAGCAACTCGATGTGGGCGGCGACCCGCTCATTCTTCCGCTCGTTGAACAGGGCGGGCTGGCGGGCGGCGGTGTCCACCAGTCGCTTGCCCCAGCTGAAAAGCCTGCGAACCTTCTCCGCGTTCACCTGCAGCGTCTCCACGCCGTGCGGCAAACGAAACTCGCTCTCGCGTTGGCGGGCAGTGAGATGCGCGCTGATGTCCTGCGGCGGAAGCAGAAACGTAATGCTCTCCCAGCCCGCGTCGGCAACGAACCTGGCCTCCGATTCGGGCTCCGCGACAAGCATCAGATCGGGGCGAACCGGCAACCCGTTCACCGTCCCTCTCGCTTGCGGGCCGAACGTGACGTAGGCGAGCAGGCCCTTGCGGACGCTCGTACGGGTCCGTACGCGGAGGTTGGTCGAATGGAACACGACTGCGGCGGACTCGAGACGGACGATCACTCGTCGTGCTCGAAGCGGCATCGACTGAAGCTGCATCACATCCTGATCGATCAGCTCGATGCCCGCGCTGGCGGCAGTGGGGTCGCTGATCTCGACAACCGTGACTGCGGGTTCGGCAGTGGTGACGGGGGGGGCCATCGCTTTCGGATTCTGCGGAATTCCGATATTCGATCCTGATGTCCGGCTGCATACTGCGCCCGGCCTGCATCCGGTTATCGCCGCAGGGACGGGCCCGACCTTTCCAGAGGTCAGGGCGAGTGTAGCAGCCGCGGGCGACGCCAGCGGCGCCATGGCACCGGGCCGAACGGGCGGGCTCAACGCCGTTGCATTGATCGACGCCGAGCCGTTCGCGACGCACGGCCCGAAACAGCCGCCTTGAATGAGCGCACGCATGAAACTGCAGCAAGTAAGCGAGAACTGTTTTGCGGTTCTGAACGAGAAGAATCGCGTGTGCGATGCGAACTCCGGGCTCATCAACCTGGGCGGCGGCGTGGTCATCGACACGCAGTCGGACCTGCCTCATGGGCGGCAGATGATCGAGCTGTTCGGCAAGGTCTGGCGCGGCATGCCGAAGGGCGTGATCAACACGCACGAGGACGGCGACCACGTGTGGGGGAACCAGCTCTTCGAGGGTGCCGAGATCATCGCGCACCGGACGGTCAAGGAGCTGATGCCGCACGTCGCCGATCCGAAGGAGACCCAACAACTGCTCAAGGGGGCCGATCGCTTCCTCACGCGCATGCTGCTCAAAGCCCTGCATCCGGGCGCGTTGGCCGTCGCCAGGCAGTTGCAGCAGGACTACGACTTCGACGGCATCAAGCTGGTGCTGCCGTCGACCGTGTTCGAGGAGCGTCACGTGCTGGATCTCGACGGCACGGAAGTGCACCTCATCTACGTGGGGCCGTGCCACCAGATCGGTGACACGATCATCCATGTGCCCAGGGAAAAGGTCGTGTTCGCCGGCGACGTGATCTTCCGCGAGTGCACCCCCATGGGCTGGAACGGCACTTACGAGAAATGGCTCGATGTCCTCGATCTCATCATCTCGCTCGACCCGGACGTCATCGTCCCCGGACACGGACCGGTGTGCGGGATCGAAGGCGCGATGGAGATGAAGGCCTACCTCGAATACGTGCGCGAACAATCGAGGCGTTGCTTCGGGCAAGGGCTGAGCGCCCTGGAGGCGTCGAAGAAGATCGACTTCGGCCCGTACGGCGGGTGGCGCGGTCCGGCGCGCCTGTACATGAACGTCGAGCGGGCCTACCGCGAGTTCCGCAACGAGGCCGCGGACGCACCCTGGGACCACGCGAAAGTCTTCGACGCAGTCCTCGCCGTGGCGAAGGGCAAGGGCATCGAGGTCGAGTTCTGACCCGGCCGAAACATTCACCGAGCATCACGATGAAGCTGATCCGCTTTTCCCGACACGACTCGAAGCCCCGTTTCGGCGTCGTGATCGGCGACCGCGCCATCGCGTTCGCGACCCTGCAGCAGCGCAGCGGGATCACCCGGCTCGACCTGGGCGACAGCCACGCCTACCTGACCGGCCTGCCGGAGACCGAGCGCGCGGCGCGCGAGCTTGCCGCCTGGGGCGCGGCGCATCTGGGCGACCTGCTCGAAGACGAGCGGCCCAGCCTCCGGGACGTGCGTCTGCACGAGCCGATCGAAGTCGTGGCGCTGTTCGACTTCGGGCTGACGCCGCGGCATCTGAAGAACTCTGCGGAAACCATGATGAAGTACGAGAAGGACAATCCGCAGACGGCCCCGATCCTGCAGGCCTTCGCGAAGGCGGTGCTGAACAAGCCCGCTGCGCCGCCGCCAGGCGTGCCGGAGCGCCTGTCCTACTACAAGTGCAACATGAACTCCATCGTCGGCGACGGCGAGACCATACCCTGGCCGCTCTATACGTCGCGCCTGGACATCGAGCCCGAGCTGGCCGTCGTCTACGGCAACGCGCAGCAGCCGGTGGCGGGCTACTGCATCTTCAACGACGTTTCGGCCCGCGACGTCCAGGCGCAGGAGTTCATCGGCGGCTTCTGCCTCACGAAGGACATGGACAAGGGCAACCAGCTCGGCCCTTACCTGGTTACTGCGGACGAGGTGGGCGATCCGTATGACCTGCAAGTCGTCGTCAAGGTCGACGGGCAGGTCCGCTACCAGGGATCGACGGCCGACATCGATCACAAGGCGGAGGCGGTCTTCGCCTGGCTCGGTTTCATCTCGTCCATCAAGCCCGGAACGGTCATGGGGTTCGGCACCATCCCGGATTGCACCGGCCTCGATCACGACGACTTCGTCGATCCCGGTGCGGACATCGAGATCAGCTTCGAGCGGCTCGGGACGCTTCGGTGCCAATTCGCCCAGCCTGCGGGTAAACTGCTGCCCAGCCGCTGGCCTGTCCGGCCACAAATGCGGCAGTACCACGCGTGAAGGGAGGGAAGCGAGAAATGCAGACCATGCTGCGGCGCTCGACGCGCCTCATCGCCGGGATACCGGGCAACCTCGGCCGGCTGCTCACAACGCTGGGCATCGCGGGCATGCTTGCGGCGCTGGCCGCACCCGCCACCGCCGCCGCGGACCCACCCCGCCGGCCCAACATCGTGGTCATCCTCGGCGATGACTTGGGCTTCGCCGACATGGGCTCGTTCGGCGGCGAGATCCGGACGCCGAACCTCGACTCGCTGGCAAACGCGGGGGTGCGGTTTACCAACTTCTACACGCACGCGACCTGCTCGCCCACGCGATCCGTGTTGCTGACCGGCGTCGATACGCACTTGAACGGCCTCGGCAACATGGACGAGTGGACCGCGCCCAACCAGCGGGGCGTGCCCGGCTACGAGGGCTACCTCAACAAGGGCGTGGTCACGTTGCCGCAGTTGCTCAAAGGGGCCGGCTATCACACCTACATGGTCGGCAAGTGGCATCTGGGCAAAGCACCGGACCAGATCCCGGCCGCGCGCGGCTTCGAGCGGGACTTCACGCTGCTCGACGGGGCGGGAAGCTACTGGGACATGACGAACTTCACCGGCGCGTCGCCGAAGTCGGTCTTCACCGAGGACGGGCGTTACCTCACGAAGCTGCCCAAGGACTACTACGCGACGAAGACCTACACGGACAAGCTGATCGGGTTCATCGACGCCAACCGGGGCGACGGCAAGCCCTTCTTCGCCTACGTCGCCCACCAGGCGCCGCACGATCCCTACCATCTGCCGCAGGAGTGGCGCAAGCGCCACGTCGGCGCGTACGACAAGGGCTGGGACGCGGTGCGGCAGGAACGCCTGAAGCGGCAGATCGAGCTCGGCATCATGCCCGCAGGCACGCAGCTGGCAGAGCGGATGTGGTTCGTGCCCGATCCCATCGTGCTTGCGCCCGCGAGTCGGGCCATCCTCGGCAAGAAGATGGAGCTCTACGCCGGCATGGTGGAGAACATGGACTACCACGTCGGCCGCCTCATCGACCACCTGAAGAAGATCGGCGAGTACGAGAACACGATCTTCATCGTGTTCGGCGACAACGGGGCCGAGGGCACCGATCTGTTCCAGATGATCGCGGGATCGCCGGGCTCGCGCGACTACCTCTTCGCAGCGATCAACTGGTCGCAGACGCATCCCAATGCGTGGGGCGATCCGGGCTCTTACGTCGGCTACGGCCCGATGTGGGCGCAGGTGTCGATGACGCCGTTCAGCCAGTACAAGGGGTGGACCGCGGAAGGGGGTATCCGCAACGCGCTCGTCGTCAGCGGGCCGAACGTCAAGCGACCCAAGGGCAGCATCAACCAGGGCCTGATGCACGTGGCCGACCTGATGCCGACCCTGCTGGAGGTCGCCGGCGCCAGCTATCCGAAGACCCACGACGGGAAGGATCTGCCTCCGCTCATGGGGAAGTCTTGGAACCGGATGCTCGCAGGCCAGGCGGAGTCGCCGCGAACGGTCGAGGACTACCTTGCATGGGAAAACTTCGGCAACCGCGCGGTGCGGCAGGGCGACTGGAAGATCCGTTGGGAGTGGAAGCCGTACGGCACCGGCGACTGGCAGCTCTTCAATCTCGCGGAGGACGCCGGCGAGCGCAAGGATCTCGCCAAGGAACGCCCCGACAAGCTGAAGGCGCTGCTCGCGCTCTGGGACGATTACGTCCGGGCAAACAACGTCATCCTGCCGAATCGCTCCATGTTTGAAACGCTCGAAGATCAGTTGCCGGTGCGCGTCCCCGATGAGGCGGGCTACCCGCCGCTGATCTACAAGCGGCAGTTCGTGCCGCCGAAGGACATGATGGCCGATCCCAAGCCTTGAGCGTTGCAGATGCGCGAATCATTCACGCAAGACGGAGATCTCATGCACAACGACGGAGGTCCGATGAAATCGGTTGCCTGGCTGCGGTTGGTCGTCGCAACGACCCTCGCCCTTGCTGCGCTCTGCCCGCCTCAGGCTCTGGCGCAGGTCCCCGCGCGCTTCTACTGGAAGGGGCTGTCGGATGCGAACGCGGTACCGCTCATCTTCAACTCGCTGAGCGGCAACACGAATCCGTTCGACCCGGCGCATACCGTGACGCCAGGCGCGAAGATCGACGCCACATTGGCCCTGGCGGGTTACGCGCACACATTTTCTCTCTTCGATCGCGCGGCCATGGCTGCGGTCCTCCTGCCCATGGGGCGGGTCTCGGGCGAGGTCACGGCAGCCGGCAGGACGTTCAGCCAATCGGCCAACGGGTTCGGCGACCCGATGCTGGAGTTCAACATCAATGTCATCGGCCCGCCGGCGCAGAAGAACATCCCCGACGCCCTGCGCTACGAGCCGGGGTTCTCTGTCGACCTGCTCGCCGACCTGGCGGTGCCGATCGGCGAGTACGACAGCAGCCAGCCGCTGAATCTCGGGCAGAACCGCTGGTACGGACGCCTGGGCGCGCCCATCATCTGGCAGCTCGGCTCGTGGGTGCCGGGCCGGCGCACGACCCTGGAATTCCTCCCCGCCGTGTGGCTCTTCGGAACGAACGACGACTACGTCGGGCAGACGTTGAAGACCGATCCGATGTTCCAACTGGACGCGCACCTGACGCGCGACTTCACCGAGCACTTCTGGGGGTCGCTCGACGCCGCCTGGTACAACGGCGGCCAATCGACCATCAACGGCATCCCGGGGAAGAAGCTCAACAACCTCGGTTTCGGGCTCACGCTCGGATACCAGCTCAACGATAACCTGAACCTCACCATGGGCTACAAGTCGACCGTCAACGACAGCGCTCCCGACGCCCTTCGTATGGACGCGTTCATGGTCACGCTCGTGTTCGGATGGCACCCGCTCCTCGAAGGCGCGCGACGGCTGAAGGGCGAGAACTAGCCCGATCTTGCGGGGATAGGGTCAGCGTTTGAGCCGGACCCCGCCCGCGAACGTCGCGATCTCCGGCAGAAGGTGTGGGAGACGCCGAAGCGGCGAGACACCTCTCGAAAGCCGACACCCGTGATTGTCAGCTTTGGGGCCGAAAGCGGTCTCTGCGCCGTAAGCGGTAGCTCAGCCCTTGCCCGCCAAAGCCAGCATCAGCTCGTTCAGCCGCTTGACGAAGCTGCCCGGATCCTCGAGCTGCCCGCCCTCGGCGAGCAGCGCCTGATCGAACAGGATGTGGCTCCAGTCGCCGAAGCGGGCCTCGTCCGCCTCGTACTTGAGCCCCTGGACGATGGGATGAGTGGGGTTGATCTCCAGGATCGGCCTGGCGGTGGGGACGTTCTGGCCCGCGGCCTTGAGCAGGCGCTCGAGGTTCATGCTCATGCCGTACTGGTCGCTAACCAGGCAGGCAGGTGACGCCGTGAGCCGGTGGGTGACGCGCACCTCCTTGACCTTCTCGCCCAGCACCTTCTGGATCTTGTCGGTGAGCTCCTTGAACTCACCGGCTTGCTGCTCCTGCTCCTTCTTCTCGGTCTCGTCGGCGAGCTTGCCC
>DAIQQA010000046.1:0-29211 GCA_036787045.1 Burkholderiales bacterium
CCCAGTTACACACCGGCCCGGGGCCGGGCCGGCTGGCAAATCAAGATAATCGTTAACATGTTAATCCGTCAACGGCGGCCCATTTCGCCACACTGGAGACTCAGCTCATGCCCGTCCCGATCCGGCACCGCAACCTGCCCCTGCTGCTGCTGCAGGCTCGCGAAGCGGTCATCTCGCACTTCCGGCCGCTGCTCAACCACTTCGGCTTGACCGAGCAGCAGTGGCGCGTGATCCGCGTGCTGGAGGAGAAGGGGAACTTGAGCCCTGGCAGATCTCCGAGCGCTGCCAGATCCTCAAGCCCAGCCTCACCGGGGTGCTCGCGCGCATGGAAGAGATCGGGCTGGTGCAACGGCGTAGGCTGGACGCTGACCAGCGTCGGCTGCTCGTCTCGAACACGCGCAAGAGCAGCGAGCTGGTCAGGGCCATGGCCCCGCTCGTCGAGCAGCAGTACCGAAACTTGGAGCGGGCCTTGGGTGCGGGGTTGGTCGAGGAACTGTACGCCATGCTCGACCGGCTGCTGGCTGCGGGGCACGACAGAGTCGTGCCGGTGCGCCTCCCGGCGGGGCCGCGGAGGGCCAGACCAGCCAGGACCAGTCCCCGTGCTCCCGCAGTGTCGCGACCGGGCTGAATCGGCTGAGGACACCGTGCCAGCGGTGGCTTAGAATCCGGCAATCCGGCAATCCGGCATTTTTCCAGAAGGATCGAACCCATGACCAAGTTCGGCATCGGCCAGGCCATCACCCGGCGCGAGGACCAGCGCCTGCTCACCGGCACCGGGCAGTACGTGGACGACACGTCCGTTCCCGGCGAAACGCACCTCGTGCTGGTGCGCTCGCCTCATGCCCATGCGCGTATCGTGTCCATCGACACCCAGGCCGCGAAAGCAATGCCCGGTGTGGTTGCGGTATTCACGGGTGCCGAGCTGAAGGCCGACGGCATCGGGTTCTTCCCCATCGGCCCCGGGTTGGTGAACGCCGCCGGCAAGCCCATGACCGCGCCGCCCTATTACCCGTTGGCGCTGGACGAGGTGCGCTTCGTGGGCGAAGCGGTGGCGGCGGTGGTCGCGCAGACCCGCATGCAGGCGCAGGACGCCGCCGAGCAGGTGATGGTGGAGTATGCAGAGTTGCCCGCGCTGGTCACGATCGAGGCGGCCACTGCAAAGAACGCGCCGCAGATCTGGCCGGAAGCGCCCGGCAACATCGCCGCGCAGACCGAGTTCGGCGACAAGAAGGCCACCGACGCCGCCTTCGCCAAGGCCAAGCACGTCACGAAGATCTCGTTCTACAACCAGCGGCTGGTGCCGGTGAGCATGGAGCCGCGCGGCAGCGCCGCCGAGTTCGACAAGGCGAGCGGCCGCGTCACGCTGTTCACCAGCTGCCAGAATCCGGCGGGGCTGCAGAAGACGTTGGCCGAAGAGATCCTCAAGGTCCCGATGGACAAGGTGCGCGTGCGGGTGGGGGACGTCGGCGGCGGCTTCGGCATGAAGACGATGCTCTATCCCGAAGATGCCGTGTGCGCCTACGCCGCACGCAAGCTGGGCCGCCGGGTGTGCTGGCGCGCCACGCGCAGCGAGGAGTTCCTGGCCGGCACCCATGGCCGCGACCAGAACAACGAGGCCGAGCTGGGGTTCGACGCCGACGGCAGGATCCTCGGGTTCCGGGTGAACATCGTCGGCAACGTGGGTGCCTATGCGTGCACTCCGGGTGCCGTCATCGTCGTAGCGGTCGGGCCGAAGGTCATCACGGGCGTGTACCACGTTCCGGCTTTGCACCTGCGCGGCACGGCAGTGCTCACGCACACCAACCTGGTGTCCGCCTATCGCGGGGCGGGGCGTCCCGAGGCCATCTACCTCGTCGAGCGCCTGATGGACCAAGCCGCTGCCGAGATGAAGATGGATCCGGCCGAGCTGCGCCGGCGCAACCTGATCCAGCCGGGCCAGATGCCCTACACCACGCCAATGGGCGAGAAGTTCGACAGCGGCAATTTCCCGCACATGCTGAACCGCATCCTCGAGCATGCGGACTGGAAGGGTTACGACAGGCGCAAGCAGGAGTCCAAGGCGCGCGGCAAGCTGCGCGGCCGGGCCATTTCCACGTTCCTGGAGTGGACCGGCGTGGTGCACGAAGAAACCATCGACATGCACGTGGAAGCCGACGGCACGGTGAAGATCTACACGGCCATGCAGGCCATGGGGCAGGGCATCGAGACCAGCTACGTGCAGATCGTATCCGAGACCCTAGGCATCGATCCCGAACGCATCGTGATCGTGCAGGGCGACAGCGACGTCGCCCAGGGCATCGGCAGCATGGGCAGCCGCTCGTTGTACATCGGCGGCTCGGCCATGATGACAGCGTCGCAGCAGGCAATCGAGAAAGGCCGCGAGCTGGCCAGCGACGAGCTCGAGGCCGCGGCAGGCGATATCCAATACGAGGACGGCCGCTTCAAGGTGGCCGGCACCGATCTGAGCGTCGGCCTGTTCGATCTGGCCGGCAAGCAGCCCGAGAAGCGCATCGCCATCAAGACGCTGCAGAAGGTCGACGGGCCTTCATGGCCGAACAGCTGCCACGTCTGCGAAGTCGAAGTCGATCCCGAGACGGGCGAAGTCGCCATCGTCAAGTACACCACGGTGGACGATGTCGGCCGCGTGATCAATCCGCTCATCGTGGCAGGGCAGGTGCACGGCGGCATCGCCCAGGCCGTCGGCCAGGCGCTGCTGGAGAACACCCGCTACGATCCGGAGAGCGGTCAGCTGCTCACCGGCTCGCTGATGGACTACGCCGTGCCGCGCGCGGATCACCTGCCCAGCATCGAGACCCACACCGACGAAACCACGCCCTGCAAGATCAACCCGCTCGGTGCCAAAGGCGTGGGCGAGCTGGGAACCGTCGGCGGCACTCCAACCGTGATCAACGCCCTGCTCGACGCGCTGCGTCCGCTCGGGGTGAAGCACATCGAGATGCCGGCCACGTCCGAGCGCGTGTGGCAGGCGATGAAGCAGGCGAAGGCGGCGTAGGGATCAGTCCGACCGCCGGATCAGCCGCATACAGCGAAACCACCCGCCGGCGAAAGCCGGCTGATCGTCGACCAGCCGCAGCGCGGGGACGGCAGCAAGCACCTCCTCGAAGACCACATCGGTTCGCGTGGCGATTCTGCGCGCGAGAGGATTGAGCGCGCGCCGCAACCACGCGCGCTCGCCGCGCCGCAGGAACTTGTCCAAGATGAAGGCGGTGCCGCCGGGCTTGAGCACGCGTGCGCACTCGCTCAGGCAGCGCGCCGGATCCGGCACGACCGCCAGGATCAAGTGCAGTACCGCGTGGTCGAAGCACGCATCGGCAAAGGGCAACGCCTGGCTGTCTCCCTCGACGAACTGGACCGGGAGATCTCCCCGGCGCGAGCGGGCGCGGTCGAGCATCGCCCGGGTCAGGTCCAGACCGACGTACCGGTGCACCGCCGGCAGGTGCGGGAGGTCCAGACCTGTACCGACGCCGTCGAGCAGAATCGAGTGCTGCCCCTCTGCGGGCAGGCCAGCAAGGCTGCGCAACCGCGCCCGGCGCAGCGGCCGGTCGACCACCTGATCGTAGATCGGCGCAATGAGTCGGTAGCTGGTACGGAGTGACATACTCGCGGGTAATCATCAAGAATCGAGAGCTGCTCGCGCTTGCGGCTCAGGACTTTGACGTCTTCGTCACCGTAGGATGCAATCTGTCGTTTCAGAAGCATCTCCCCGCATTTTCAATTGCGGTTGCACGGGGTAAGCCGCAGTTGCGTGCTGCCTTCAGGCTGGGGCTGGGAAAGCGGTAGACGAGCTGGTCGTCGCGGGCCTGCTTGAGGCGCTCTGCGCAGAGGCCGGCGCAAGTCGCTAATATCCTGCCCGTGGCTCAGTCCAAATCTAGCAGCACTCGGGACGAACGACATCGGCGTGATATGGAACACGCCGAAGCCGGCGAAGACGCGTGACTCGCGACGAATCAACCATATCCCAGCGCAGCGACCAAAAGGCCTGGTCTGCTTTCCCACCGCTTGGCGGCGCGCTGGTTGCGGCGCTGGCCGTATGGGTGATCGTCGGCTGGGTCGTCCGCGTGCCGTGGATGGTGCAAATCATCCCGGGTGCGACCGCCATGGTGTTCACCAACGCCGTGTGCATGTTGCTGCTCGGCGTTTCCCTCCTTCTCACGAGCGTTGAGCCGCGCTGGTGCAAGCTTGCTCAAACCACCATCGGCAGCGTCGTCCTGCTGACCGGCGTGATCGTGATGCTTCAGTACCGCTTCGATCTCGTGCTGCCGCTCGATATGGCCACGCTGCATGGCTGGCTCAACAACAATCCCGGCCGAATGGCACCCAACACCGCGCTCGCGCATGTGCTGGCAGGTGCCACCGTAGTGCTCGTAACGCATTCGCGCCCCGGCCCGCGCGCCTTGCCGGCGCTTGCCGGCGCCTTCGCCGTCACACTGTTGGGCGTCACCGGTCTCATCGGCTACAAGTTGCATCCGGAGCTATTGTACGGCTGGCACATCGAAACGCGCATGGCGTTGCACAGCGGCGCGGCGTTTGTGCTCCTTGGAATCGGCTACGCAGCGGCTCTCTATCGCACGCAGCAGCTGGAGGTGCTGTTTCATCGGCGTGAGGACCTGCGTGTAGGGCTGATTGGTGGCGCGCTGATGGTGTTCGTCGGCACGGTCGGCGGCATTGTCTCTTTCAGCATGATTCAGGATCAGATGCTGTCCGCGCTGCGAAACGGATTGGAACTCTCGTTTCATAGCCGCCACGACCTGATCGTTTCCGAGATCTCGTCCTCGATCGATGCAACTCGCAACATTGCAAACCGTCCCGGCGTGCAGCGTGAGCTGGCTCACCTGCGCACGAACCCTGGAGATCCCGCCGCCCTGGAATTCCTCAAGGCCACGCTGACTGCCATTGCCGATCCAGACTTGACCGGCGTGCGACTCTTCGACGCCCGCGGACAGCTGGTAGCGAGCGTGGGCACGGTGCCCAGCGGGCGCGTGGAATTGCCGCTGCGAGGCTCGGGGAACGCGGCGGTCACCTGGGGTGCCGAGGCAGCGGCGCTGCGCGTTGCCGAGGACATCGAGGTGCGTGGCCGACGGCTGGGCCGTATCGAATCAAGCTTCGCCCTGCCGGGCATCACGCGCATGCGCGAGGTCGCGCTGGGGTTCGGCGCGAGCGGCGACATGGTGCTGTGTGTGCGTCCCGCGCAGGTCATCCAATGCCTGCCCACGGTGCTGCATCCGGAGCGCACCGAAATTCCGTCCGCCACGCCCACCGGGCCGGTATTGATGGCGCACGTGCTCGCTGGAGAAACCGGCGTTGGGTTGGCGACTGATTACCGCGGGGAGCGGGTGATCGCGGCCTACGGGCCGGTGGGCAACCTCGGTCTCGGCCTGGTGCTCAAGGTCGATGCCGCCGAGATCTATAGGCCCTTGCGCGCACGTTTCGAGCTTACGCTGCTGGTTATCGCGCTGCTCATCGCGGCGGGCATTTTGGTGCTGCGGGCGCGCCTCGTTCCGTTGGTGCGCCGGCTGGCGCTCTCGGAGCAGCGGGTGCGCAACCTGCTCGAATCCGCGCCCGACGCCATGCTGGTCACCGATCTCGATGGCCGAATCGTCTGGGTCAACTCGCAGACCGAACGATTGTTCGGCTACACCCGCGCGGAGCTGATCGGTCAGCCCGTGGAACTGCTCGTTCCCGAAAGCGCGCGCGAGGCGCATATTCAGCACCGAACCCGCTATTCCCGCGAGCCCATGAACTGCGACATGGGTTCGCCGCTCGAACTGCGTGGCCGGCGCAAGGATGGCAGAGAATTTCCGGTCCATATCCGCCTGAGCCCGCAGGAGACCGAGGTCGGTCCGCAAGTGATCAGCACGGTGCGGGATATCAGCGAGCCCCAGCGTGTCCTCGAGGCGCTGCGCGAGAGCGAGGAGCGCTGGCAGTTCGCGCTGGAGGGTGCGCGCGATGGCGTATGGGACTGGAACCTCGTCACCAACGCGGTGTTCTTCTCGCGACAGTGGAAGCAGATGCTGGGTTTTGAGGAGCACGAGATTGGCAGTGCGCTCGAGGAGTGGGAGAAGCGGGTCCATCCTGAGGACAAGCCGCAGGTCTATGCCGATATTCAGCGCCATCTGAAGGGCGAAACCCGGTACTACCAGAACGAGCACCGCGTGCAGTGCAAGGACGGTCGCTACAAGTGGATTCTGGATCGTGGCATGATCGTCGCTCGCGACGCGAGCGGCAAGCCGACACGCATGATCGGCACGCACACGGACATCACCGAGCGCAAGCGGTCCGAGGAGGCCATCCGCAGTCTATCGCTGGTTGACGATCTTACCGGTTTGCAGAATCGGCGCGGGTTCTTTGTTCTCGGTGAGCGCCAGCTGAATCTGGCGCGCCGGCTCGGGCAGACAGCGGTGGTGTATTTCGCGGACGTCGACGGCCTCAAGCGCATCAACGACGAAAGCGGCCATGCCGAAGGCGACCGTGCGCTGGTCGCAGTCGCAGAGATCCTGCGCGCGACGTTTCGCGAAACCGACATTATTGCGCGACTGGGAGGCGATGAGTTTGTCGTGCTGGCGCTGGAGGCCACCGACGCCGACGCCGCGATTTCGGTGGCGCGCCTCGAGGAGCATTTCCGCGCGCCTAATCGCACGCTTTGGCGGGCGCGGCTACGCCTTGCCGTGAGCACCGGAATAGCGCAGGCGACGCCGGAGTCCAGAGAGTCGCTGCAGGAGCTGGTCAATCGCGCCGACGCCGACATGTATCGCGTCAAAGAGCAACGGCGCGCGGCGTCCTAGCGCACTTGTCACCGACAATTCTGTGGCGCAGCACCGCTCCGGTATGACTGGCGTCCGGTTCTCTTGACGCGCCGCCGCCTCTCAGCCAGAGCGAGCGCATGTGTTGGACGCCAGTACCATGAAAATCCCGCATAGCATGAAGGATTTTAATGGTCACTGATCCCAGCCCGTGGCGTGGGCACCCCTCCTCTCGCAGGAGAAACTGGGTCGGATCCGGCCTCCGCCAAACGGCCACCCCGTGAACATCTTCCTATCCTTCGCATCAGGAGCGAGCGTTGCGGGTCTACTACGGCTGGGTCATCGTCGGTGTCTGCATCGTGGTCAGCGGCATCGGGGTCGGAACGATCATGTCGGCCGTGCCAGGCAGCGTGCAGTTCGCGCGCTACCACCGCCAATCCGCGATGAAAATGTTGGTCTCGCCCCGGACCTTGTTGTTGCGGTTCGATGCGAACACCAGACGCTTCCCGTCGTGGGAGAACATCGGGAAGCCGTCGAAGCCCGGGAACGTGGTGACGCGCTCGATCTTGCGCGTCGCGACGTCGATCAGGTACAGGTCGAAGTTGCGGCCCTTCGGGTCGTCCATGTTGGAGGAGAAGATGATGTGGCGGCCATCGGGGTGCCAGTACGGTGCGAAGTTGGCGGCGCCGTTGTCGGTGAGCTGGATCGGCTTGCGCTCCTCCAGATTCATGATGTAGATCTCGAGTGCGCCCGGCCGCACCAGACCCTGTGCCAGCAGCCTCCGGTATTCGGCCAGCCGTTCGCCCTCGGGACGCGAAGCGCGCCATACGACCCACTTGCCGTCGCGCGAGAAGAACGCGCCGCCGTCGTAGCCCGGAGCGTGCGTGAGCTGCTCCACGCCGCTGCCGTCGGGGTTCATCAGGAACAGCTCGAGGTCGCCCGTACGCACCGAGGTGAACACGATCTTGTCCCCGAGCGGGGAATACACGGCCTCGGCGTCGTAGCCGGGCGTGTCGGTGAGGCGCACCAGGTTGCCGCCCTCCGGATCGGCGCGGAAGATATCGTAGCTCTCGTACAGCGGCCACACGTAGCCTTGCGACATGTCCGGCTTCGGCGGGCAAGCCTTCCCTCCGAGGTGGGTGGAGGCGTAGATGATCGACCCGTTGTCCGGCGCGATGAACGCGCACGTCGTTGCGCCCTCGCCGGACGACACTTGGCGCTGGTTGGTGCCGTCGGCGTTCATGCGATAGATGGCGTCGCAGCCGCGTTCGCCGCGCGTGGTCTGGAAGATGAGCTCGCTGGCGTCGAACGAGAAATAGGCTTCTGCGTTCTGCCCGCCGAAGGTGAGTTGCCGAACCTCGGCCAGGTGCGGCTCGCCCGGATAGTGGACCAGGCCCGGTTCGCCTTCGCCGGCGGCGATTGCGAGCGGTAACACCACCACGGCCAGCGGGGTGGCACCTGCGAGCAGCTTCTTGTGTATGCCTGTCATTCGATCTCCACAAATCAGCGTTCGACCACGCGCGTGTCGACGGTGCGCGGTGCGCCGTCGCGCAGGAAGCGTATGCGCACCGCGTCCCCCGGTGCCAGCGCACGCAGGACGTCCGCATACTCCTGCAGGCTGTCGACCACGCGGTCATTGATCGCGGTGAGGATGTCCCCCTGGCGCAGGCCCGCGGTTTCGGCGGGCGAGCCCGGATTGACCCCCGACAGGCGCACCCCTTCTCCCGCATAGGCGAAGTCGGGCACCGTGCCTAGCGCGGCGCGCCGCGCCTGCTTGTCCGTCGAAGCGGCGCCTGCGGGCTGCGTGCCGGCCCGCGTCAACCTCGCCTCCCCGCCGGCGAGATAATCGATCGTCTCGCGCGCCACGGCCGCCACCTTCATCAGGCTCTCGTCGCTGACCTTGTCGGGCGTGTCGGTCGGCCGGTGGTAATCGGCGTTCGCACCGCTGAACAACTGCACGGCGGGGATGCCGGCCTCGGGAAAGCTCACCTGGTCGCTCGAGTCGAGCGACTCGGCCACCGCCTCGACGCGCACGCCGCTGGCGTAGCCGGCGCCGCGCAGGATGTGCGGCCATTCCCGCGCCGACGCCGTGCCAATCGCGTACAGCGGACCGCTGCCGAGGCGCCCGACGGTGTCCAGGTTGAGCATGCCGATGGCCTTGGCAGCGGGATAGGCGGTGTGCACGGCTTGCACGTAGTGGCGCGAGCCGAGCCGGTTGGCCTCCTCGCCGGTGAACCCGACGAAGACGATCGAACGCGCCGGCGGTTGCCCGCTCGCCAGCACGCGCGCCAGTTCCAGCAGCACGGCCACACCGCTCGCATTGTCGTCGGCGCCGTGATGGATCTTTCCCGCGTTGCCGGCCCGCACGTCCGGCCAGCCTAGGCCGAGGTGATCATAATGCGCGCCGACCACGACGCTTTCGTCCTTGCGCTGTGGGTCGCTGCCGCGGATCACCCCGACGACGTTGCGCAGGGTCATTGGGCGTTCGGGGTCGCCGGCGCGCGCCTGCCACGTCTGGAAGTAGCCCTGACCGGGATCACCGGCGGGCTCGAGCCCGGCCGCGCGGAACTGCTCGGCGATGTACTCGGCAGCCGCGTCGAGGCCCGGCGTACCGAGACCCCGGCCCGCGAGGCCGGGATCGGCCAACCGCTGCACGTCGCGCATCATCCGGTCCGCGTCGAATGCGGGCGGCAGTTCGGCGAGCGGCGAACGCGGCTGGAGCTTCAGCGCAGGCGCGGCTTCGACGAGCTGCGCCGACAGCGGCGATGACGTCACCGGCCACTCGCCCTTCAGCACGTTGTCGGGCGCCGTGCCCGTGAAGGCGAGATAGCCGTACTTTCCGTAGTGCGGGAGCTTGCGCGCCAGGCCGGGGACGGCGGCGACGTCGTGTGCGCCTATCCAGCCCAGCGCATGCTCCAGGTTGCGCGGATGACGGCCCAGCACGACCACACTGTGCTGCTGCCGTTGCAGCGTCTGGCCGCCGAGCATCACCGCCTCGGTTGCGGCCTTGAAGCCGTACGCGCTCAGCGCCTCCTCGAGTGCCGGCCGGAAGCGATTCTCCCAGCCGAGCAGCCACACGACGCGGTCGTCGGGCAGCGTGTCCAGCTCGTCGTCCCGACGGCTCTCCAGCGTCGCGTCGCGGCCGCGCTGCCAGGTGCGGCCCAGTTCTGCATAGGCCTGTCGCAGCTCCTCGGGGGCGGCAGCGGGCAGGACGATCAGCACCCGCTCGCCGCCCATGGCCTGGCTGACCGCCGGCGGAATCTCCTCGCGATGCAGACGGCGGAACAGGTCGAAGGCCGGGTCGACTGCCACGCGCCATGGCCGTGCAGGCAAGGCCAGCTCGAAGCGCTGGCTGCGTCCCTCCAGCGCGACTTCGTGCATCACCGCCTGCTCGCGTCCCTCGAGCTGCACGGCGACGGGCACCCGCAGCAGGTACGGCTGGCCGCTCTGGATCTGCTCGATCAGGCCGGTCAACGTAAAGCCCGACGTCGCAGGCCGTACGGCAACCTCGCGCAACCGCAACTCGGGCGCGCCGGGCCGGGTCAGCCACTGCGAGAAAAACTCCTCGAGGGGACGGTCGGTGACGCTGTCGAATGCGCGAGCGAGATCCGTCCAGCTCGCGGCCCGGAAGGCGTTGTCGGCGTAGAAGCGCCGCAGGCCGGCCACGAACGCCTCGTCGCCCACCAGGTCGCGCAGCATGTGATAGACCATCAGCGTCTTGCCGTAGCCGACCGCCTCGGTCACCGAGCTGTGCCGGCCGCGGAACTCCGTCAGCGCAAAGTCCTTCTGCTCTTGCACGTAGTCGGCGTACTTCTGCAGCGCGGTGCGCCGGTACTCGGCGCCCTCGCCCCGCTGCTCCTTGAGCAGATGATCCGCGAGGTAGCTGGTGAGCCCTTCGGCCCAGTTGCCCGAGGCATAGTCGACGTACACGCCGTTGCCCCACCAGTTGTGCAGGATCTCGTGGGGATAGGAGGTGTAGGGGATGAACGGCAGGCGGATGACCTGCGGCCCGAGCAGGGTGAACGACGGCATGCCGTAGCCCGTCTCCCAGAAGTTCTCCACCAGCGCGAACTTCGCATACGGGTAGGGACCGATCAGCCGCTCGTACATGCGCAGATAGCGCCCCGTGAGTTCCAGGTAGCGGCCCGCCAAGGCCTCGTCGGGCTTGCGCAGGAACACCATCGCGTCCGCTTTGCCGGCGCTGCGCAGGTACTCGGTGAACGGGGCCGCGACGAGGAAGATCTCCTCCTGCGGATGCGCCTCGGTCCACGTCTCGCGCACGCGGCTGCCTTCCACGAGGCGTGCTGCACGCTGCCCCTGACTCACCGAGCGCCAGCCTTCCGCCAGATCGACCGTCATCGCGAAGGTCAGCGCGGGCGCGTCCGCAAAGGTGGGATGCCAGTAGCTGGAGCCGGCCAGGAAGACGCCCTGCGCACTGATGAGACCTGGGGAGACGCTGAAGCTGCGCGCATATTCCTCGCCCAGATCGGTCACCGGATGGTGGACGGTGCCCGCGTAGCGCAGGGTGAAGCGCCGTTCGCCGGGGCTCAGTACGACCTTGTAGGACTCGACCGGCACACCGGCCTCGTCCTGCGGCCCGTCGGTCCTGGTCAGGACTGCGTCGCCGGCGACGACCTCCGGGCGCAGCCCGGCGTGCAGCCGCAACGTCGTTGTGCTCGGCGCCGAGGCCGGCAGCGTGATCGCGTCGCGCACTTCCAAACGGTGCGCGGTGGGGTCGAGCTGGACCTCGAGCACGTGATGAACGCTGTCCGCTGCCGCCGCCGGCGGGGCGAGCGCCAGCAGGAACAGGCCCAGGAGCCAGTGTGATGAACCGCGAAATCGCATGGATCAGAAAGGCCGTTTGGACTAGCGAGTGTGCCTGAGCTGCGCGTTCGTTGTCTCGGGGGCGACGGGGCGTCGCTCCTGGCACAGACCGCCTCCGCTGACGAACGTTCGCCGATGTGCGGCTCTGTGACATCCGCTGGCTTTGGAACGCCATTTTCGGCGCCGGAAATGCGCCGTTAAGCGACTAGCCGCGGTGGATCAGCCGGTCCGACCCTGGCGACCGACGAAACGTGCCGGCGCAGCTCTCAGTCCCGCTGCCGGATCAGCCGAATGCAGCGGAACCACCCCACCGGCGAAAGCCGGCTCATCGTCGACCCGGCGCAGTGCGGGCACACGAGCAAGCACGTCCTCGAAGACCACGTCGGTGCGGGTGGCGATCCGCCGCGCGACCGGATTGAGCGTGCGCCACCACCTGATCGTAGATCGGGGCAATGAATCGGTAGCTGGTGCGGAGCGACATGCGCCTAGTCGATCGTCCGTTTGCTGCTACACCGCGGACGCCCCATCGTGTCGTCCAGCGCCTCGGAGGCGTCGCCGAGCCAGGCTTTCGAACGCCGGATCCTCTCCGGCGGCTTCCGCGCCGCGGTTGTGCAGTAGAATGGAGCCAAGCTTAGCGTTATCGGGTGCTTCGTGGGTGACTTGCTTACACCGTCTGCGACAGGGCTGCGTCGCCACAAACTGAGTCTGGACGACTATCACAGACTGGGTGAGGCGGGCGTGCTGGGTGAGGATTCCCGGGTCGAGCTGTTCAAGGGAGAGCTGATCGATCTGGCGCCGATCGGGAGCATGCATGCGGGCATAGTGGCGCAGCTGAACCGGGTGCTTTCCCGCGGGGTAGCTGAAGGTATAGTGCAGGTTCAAAACCCCGTGAGCATCGGCGACGAGTCGGAGTTGCAGCCAGATCTGTGCGTGCTGCGGCAGCGTAAGGATTTCTATAAGCATGCTCTGCCGACCGGACAGGACGTTCTTCTATTGATTGAGGTGTCCGACACTACCCTTGCCTACGACCGCGATCACAAAGTTCCTCTTTATGCGCAAGGCGGTGTTCCCGAAGTCTGGCTGGTGAACATTCCGGAAACTGTGGTGGAGGTATTCGCATCGCCTACCCCCCAAGGCTACAGTCAGATCTCGGTAAAGGGCCCGGGCGATGTGCTCTCTTCGGATCGCTTGCCGGGGCTTCGACGCTCGGCATATCACTATTCGTCGGGGTGGTGCCAAGCTCGCCTACGGCTGCGTTGCCCGCCGAATCATGAGGAATGACTCTCGGGTCGTTGCTCCTTTTTCGTTATGCATCCAGCTCGACCACTCCCATGCGCGGCACACCGTTCTCGCGGCGAACGTACAGCATGCTGTACTCGGGGACCTCGCGCCACGCCGAGACGTCGCGGGTGAGCGGCTCGGAGGCGACCAGCACCGAGTCGGCGCTGCCGCTGCCGCCGATCATCTTCCACTCGTCGTCGTAGAAGCCGTACTCGCGCCCGCTCGTGTACCACAGGCTGAGGAACGCGAGGTTGGACTCGTGCACGCGTGCCAGATCGTCGGTGGGATAGCAGCCGAAGTCGAAGGTGAAGCGCACCGCGAACAGCTGCGTCCCGTCGCCGATGAATAGATTCACCGCCGAGGAGATGCGGATGCCCGAGCGCTCGCGGGCCAGGCGCAGGATGCGAAGCGTCTCGCCCATGGCCCGCATGACGGCATCGTAGTCGTTGATCCGGCCGGGGTCGTCGAGCTGCGAGAGGAACAGGGCATAGATCCATTCCGTGTCCGTGTTGCCGTGAATGTGCACGGCAAGCTCCGGGCGGATGTGCTCCACCAGCGCGTAGCGCATCTGCGCGAAGTGCGCGAGGTCGCCGTTGTGAGCCAGCGCCAGCTTTACGCCGTCGAAGCGGAACGGGTGCAGGTTGTGCTCGCTCAACGTCACTCGCCCGTGGTGCGGCACGCCGCGCACGTGCGCGAGCAGGCAGCTGGTGCGGATCTTCTGCGCCATGCCCCTGAGGTTGGCATCGAAGATCGGCAGCGCGACCGACCTGTAAGTGAATGGCGTGCCGGGATCGAAGGAGGCCGGGTCCCAGGCGAGCATCCCGAACCCGCCCAGGCTCAAGGTGCTCAGCATCTGCGGCAGGTAGGCCTGGCGGATCAGCGAGCTGTCGGGCTTGTACAGCAGATCGTCGAGGAGCACCGGCTGACCGAGATAGGCGAGGGCTCGGCACATCTCAACCTCCGCGCAACGTTCCCGCCACCAGCGAAGCCTGGTGGGCGATGGCACGCTGTTGCGCCGCGACCAGGTTGCGATTGACCGCCTCCAGAACCTTGAAGGCGGTCCGTGTCCCGCCGCGGGAGAGACGATCGAAAGCGTCGCGGCCGAGTTCGAGCAGTAACGCGTCTTCGCGCACCTGCACCGTTGCGCTGCGCGGGCCGCCATCGAGCAGGGGCAATTCGCCGAACAGCCGTCCGGGCCCGAGCAACGCCAGCCGCGAGCGCTGTTCTCCGCGCTGTACGGCTACCTGGACCGCACCCCTCACGGTTATGAAGCATGAGGCGGCTGGCTCGCCTTCCACGAACAGCACATGCCCACGCGGCAGCGACCACTGCAGCGAGCAAGCAACCAGCTCGTCGATCTCCTCGGCGGCGAAGCCCTGGAAAAACGGCAGGATCGGAAGCAACCGGCGACATTCCGCCGAGCATCGGGTCGGGTAACCCTTGGGCGGCGGCGTAGCAGCGGGTCGGGCGGCATCCGCACCTTCGGCGAGGGTGGCTGCGAGACCCTCGGAGATCCGCCGCAGGCGTGCGCACAGCAGGAGGGAAAGCCGCAGCAGCACCTTGAAGGCTGCCGGGCGGTACTGTGTGCGCAGCGACTCGAAATCCGCGTTGTCGAGGACGAAGCCGGAGACCGGAGTCATAGCGGTGGCCGTCGCTGAGTGCGTACCGTGCGGGCTCAAGGCGATCTCGCCGACCAGCTCGCCAGGTCCGACCTCGGCCAGACGCACCCGCTCGTCGCCTGGCAGGCGCGTGGAGATCGCTACCGAACCCGCGGCCAGCAACAATGCGTGATCCGCCGGTGCACCCTGTCGGAACAGAGTCGCGCCTGCAGCGAAATCCGCCGGCCGCATCTGTTGTGCGATGCCGGCGATCTCGTCCAGGTCGAGATCCTGGAACAGCGGGTTCGACCGGAGCAGCCCGACCAGACGATGTCGATAGTCCATAAATCAGTGCGGGTTGCGCATGCGCCCTCGTGTGCACGCGACACCAGCGAGAGCCTTTGCCTGCCGCACGCGCGACAGAGGCAGTCGGCATGTCCATCCTGCGACTAGGGCATTCTAGCGTCGCCGGTCAGCTCGTGCGAATGCGCCTTCGCCAAAGATTGCTCCTTCTGCGATACGCGCGTACTACAATGCACGGATCGCGACGGCTGCGTCGCGAAGGATCGCGAAAAAGTCCAATCGACAGAGGAGACAACCATGATGCGTCTAGTGTTATTGCTCTTCGCGGCTGCGGTGCTCGCCGCATGTGCCTCGAAACCCACCAACCAGGTTCAGGCCGACATGCCGGTGGCCAAGGACAGCGCGCAGGCGGGGACGGGCCATTCCGTCACCCTGAAAGGCAATGCGCTGCCGCTCGCGGGTGAGGCCGTCGAGGTCGGCAAGCCGCTGCCGTCTGCCGTTGTTACTGGAAGCGACCTCAAGCCCGTGAACCTGGCCGACTCGAGCGGCAAGGTCCGCATCATCAGCGTCGTGCCGTCACTCGACACACCCACCTGCGATGCGCAGACCCACGAGTTGTCGGAGAAGAACGGCGGGCTGGACAAGCAGATCGAGCTGGTGACCGTGAGCATGGATCTACCCTTCGCTCAGAAGCGCTTCGCCAGCGAGGCCAAGATCTCCAATGTGACGTTCCTATCGGACTACAAGCAGCGCGAGTTCGGCAACAACAACGGCCTGCTGATCGAGCCGCTCGGCCTGCTCGCACGCGCCGTTATCGTGACCGACAAGGACAACGTCGTCCGCTACCTCCAGGTCGTTCCGGAGGTCACGGCGCTTCCCGATATGCAGGAGGCGATGCGCGTCGCGCGCGGACTGCTGTAACGGCAACCCGCCGATTGCGGCGGCGCCTAACAGCGTTTCAGTGGTAAGCATCGCGGCGCACTGCGCCGCGATGCCGTTGTCGAACCGAAGCCCGCTGTTCAGCGCGGCCCCTTTGCCCATGTCTTGAGCAACTCCCAGATCGGCAGCGCTGAAACCCCGCCGATCACACCAGCCAGGTAGCTCGGCATCGGGAAGTCGAGCAGGTTCCTCCAGAGCTGTCCCGCGACGAAGCTCATCGCCAGCATCACCAGCACTGTGATCAACAAACGCTGCCAGAGACTCACGGGTCCTATCCCTTCAGCATCATGCGGACGCACTCTGCGATTGCCATCGAGGCAGTCAGCCCGGGCGATTCGATCCCATACAGGTTTACCAGGCCCGGCACGCCGTGTTCTCGCGGGCCCTGGATCATGAAATCGGCGGCTGGTTCCTTCGGGCCGCTGATCTTGGGCCGGATCCCGGTGTAGCCGGGCTGCAGCGCGCCGTCCTTGAGGCCCGGATAGTAACGGCGGATCGCTTCGTAGAAAAGCGGCTCGCGCGAGTGATCGAAGCTGTAGTCCACGCCATCGATCCAGCAGACGTCGGGGCCGAAGCGCGCCTGGCCGCCAAGGTCGAGCGTGACGTGCACGCCGAGGAATGCGTGGGTCGCGACAGGATAGACCAGGCGGCGAAACGGCGAGCGACCCGACAGCGTGTAGTAGTGCGCCTTGGCGAAATACTGCTGCGGAATGCTTCCGGGCGGGATCCCCCGGATCGAGCGCGCCACGTTCTGAGCGAACAGGCCGGCGCAGTTCACCACGCTCGAGCATGCAAGCGACAGGGGCTCGGCTCCACCGACGTCGAGCACGATGCCATCTGCGCAGACTTCTCCCGCTTCGACCGGGCTGTGGAACACGACACTGGCGCCGTGATTCTCCGCGTCGCCCTGCAGCGCAAGCATGAGCGCATGGCTGTCGATGATGCCGGTCGACGGCGAGAGGAACCCGGCGACGCAGCGCACTGCCGGCTCGAGCTCGTGCAGCCGATCCGCGCTCAACCATTGCAGATCGGTGATGCCATTGGCCTGCGCTTTGGTCACGTAGGACTCGACCGCCGTGATCTCGCTGTCGTCGGCGGCCACCACGACCTTCCCGATGCGCTGGTGGGGAATGCCGCGCTCCGTGCAATAGGCATACAGCTTGTGCTTGCCTTCGACGCATAGGCGCGCCTTGAGCGACCCCTTCGGGTAATAGAGCCCGGCATGGATCACCTCGGAGTTGCGCGAGCTGGTGTGCGTGCCGATGCCTTCGGCGGCCTCCAGCACGATCACTTCGCGGCCGGCCAGAGCCAGCTCGCGGGCGATGGCCAGGCCCACTACGCCTGCGCCGATCACGACGCAATCGACATGTTCTGTCATTCGTCCGCTGTTACCAAAGCACTTCGAGCCGCCAAGCTTGCCCTCGACTCGATCGGGGGACGCCAAGAAAGACGGGGTTTCCTTCGTGAACCTTCGTGTCGTTCGTGGTAGACGGGTTTCGGTTCACTCTGCGTTCCTCTGCGGGCGATGCGCTTTTCGAACCGCACGGCGTGCCGAGGCTACGAGGCAGGGCAATGTTACCCTATCGCCTCCATGCCTCAGCCGCCTGCACCCGCCTGGGATCCGGAATTCCCCCGCCGCTCGCCGATGTTCGCGCCTTTGCGCGTGCTGGCCGAGAGGCTGCCGACGATCGGCTGGCCGAACACCGAGATCCTGAACCATGTCGCGGACGAGAGCGGCCGGCGCATCGTCAATGCGCGCGGGCAGCGCATCGAGTTTCTTACCGCCGGCGTGCCAGGCGGCGAGCCCGACCTGGGTTTCGAGCAGCGCACCTACCTCACGGGCGAAGTGCAGGTGCGACCGGTCAACTGGCACGACCTGTTGAACGCGCTGGTCTGGATGCTGTTCCCTACCGCCAAGGCGGCGATCAACGGAAGACACTGCATGGAGCTCGACGCGCAGACCAGCAGCGAGCGACCGCCCGCGCGGGACGCCCTGACCCACTTCGACGAAGATGGTGTGGTGGTCCTGTCGGGCGATCCTGCGCTGTCGGAGCTGCTGCGCGGGTTCGCCTGGAGAGAGCTGTTCTGGCGGCGACGGGACGACGTGCGTCGCGCCATGCGCTTCGTCGTCTTCGGGCACGCTCTCTACGAAAAGGCGCTGGCGCCATTCGTAGGCATGACCGGCAAGGCTTTGCTCTTCGACGTCGATGCTGCGGTGCTGGCGCGTGAGCCGGTGCGTCTGCTTGCCGACGCCGACCGGCTGACCGCGTTGTACGTGCTCGACTCCGCGCGCATGCTGCAGCCTGCCGAGCTCGCGCCGCTGCCGGTGCTCGGTGTGCCGGGCTGGTGGCCAGAGAACGAAGCCGAAGCCTTCTACGACAACACCGATTACTTCCGTCCCGGCCGCTCCAGACGCGCGCCTGCCAATGCCCGCGACTGAGATCCGCCGCGCGCTGTGGCTGCTGGCCGCAGGCGGGTTCGTGTCGGGGCTGAGCATCCGCCTCGCGGAGCCGCTGCTGCCCAAGGTTGCCAACGACTTCGAGGTAAGCGTGGCCGCGGCATCCGTGCTGATCACGGGGTTCACGCTCGCCTACGGCCTGTTCCAGCTCGTCCACGGCCCGCTGGGCGATCGCATCGGCAAGCTGCGCGCCGTGGTCGGCGCACTGGTGCTGGCAGCCATCGCGTCGGCTGCCTGCGCCTTCGCGCCTTCGCTCCAGTGGCTCGCCGGGTTCCGCTTCCTGACCGGAATGACCGCGGGGGCGGTGATTCCGCTGTCCTTTGCCTTCATCGGCGACAACGTGCCCTACGAGCGCAGGCAAATGGTGCTCGCGCAGTTCATCTCCGGCACGCTGCTCGGCCAGACCTTCGGGCCGCTGCTCGGCGGGATCTTCAGCGACTTCATCGGCTGGCGCGCCACGTTTCTGGTCCCCGCCTGTGCATTTCTCGCCATCGGTGCGCTTCTGACCAGGGAGGCGCGCACCGTTCCACAGACCACACATGCCGATGCGCCGCTGAACCCGGTTACGCGGTTTGCCCGTCTCCTCCGGGTGCGCCGCGTGCGTATCATCCTGGCCGCCGTGGCGGTCGAGGGTTTTCTCTTCTTCGGCGCTTTTGCCTACCTGGGTGCTTATCTGCGCCACGACTTCGACTTGAGCTATACGCTGATCGGACTCGTCCTGGCCGGGTTCGGGCTCGGTGGCGTGGCCTACAGCATGCTCGTCCGTGCCCTGGTCCGGCGGCTGGGACAACACGGCATGGTGGCGGGTGGCGGAGTGCTGCTGCTGTTGTGCTTCGGCGTCATCGCCGCGGCGCCGGGATGGGCAGCCACGGTGCCGTTCATCTTTCTGCTCGGGCTGGGGTATTACATGGTGCACAACACGCTGCAAACGCACGCGACCGAGATGGCGCCCGAGGCGCGCGGCTCCGCTGTGTCGTCGTTCGCATTTTGCCTGTTCCTGGGACAGGCGGCCGGAGTGAGCGTGCTCGGGCTCGGCGTGGAGTGGGCTGGCTATCGGGGCGTCATCGCAGCCACCGGCGTGGGCCTGGCGCTGCTGGGCTTCTGGTTCGGACGTGAGTTGCGGCGGCTGTAAGCCAAAACAAAAACGCCCGCGCGAAGGCGGGCGCCTCGTGACACTTGGATCGGATTACTTGAAGCGGTACAGCACGCTGCCCGACAGGACATGCGTGTTTACCTTCTCGCCGATCACGGTGTCCACGCTGTAGTACTCATACTCACCCCGGAAGGCAACGCCCGATTCGAACTCATAGCCAATGCCGGCCCCGGCCTTCCAGCCCCACTTGGTGGCTTCGTCGTCGCCCAAACCTTCGTAGTTGACCGTCGACTTGAGGGCCACCGCCCCGACCCGGCCGAACACGCGCCAGGAATCGCCAAAGGGGATGATTCCGAGCAGGTCCAGCGAGCCACCCCACATGTCGAGTTCCGCGTCCAGCGTTCCAGCAGTGGTCTTTGCTCTATAGCCGAAGTCGCCGAGGCGCAGCGCGTGCGCCTCCAAGGCGAGGAAGCTGGTGAAGCTGTACCCGAGGAACAGTCGGTACATCACGCTATCGTCATTCTTCTCGATGCTCGTCACGGTCGCGCCCGGCGCCAGACTGCCTACCGTCTTATTGATCGCTTCGTCCGTGATGTCGCCTTTCGAGTAGCCTACACCGGTGCCCACATACCAGCCTTGCTCGGCACCGTAGACGGGCGCTGCCGCGCCGGCAGCAATAACCACCGCGGTGCAGACGGGGAGGGCAAGTCGCTTCATGCAGTGTCTCCTTGGTTTAAGGGCGGCGGTACGACGCGCAGGCCAAGCAAGTCCCGGGCCTGGCCACGCGGAACCTTTGCCCCATGTCGCCAACTCCTTACAGCGACAAGCTGCGGCAAAGCTTTAGGAAACTATAGTGCAAGAGGTTGGGGGGCGGTCAAGGGCCGAGGCGCTCGGGCCGGCAGTAGCGGCGGACAAGAAAAGAGGGCCGGGGGCAGTTTCTGGCTGCCTCCGGCCCGAATGCTACGTTGGGAGGAGACGCCCGTGCGTATGCATAGGGCATGCCTGCTGCGCGATGCCTGCGCCAGAGCCCATGCTCCCGACGGGAGCGATAGGCTGGCGGCTCCGGCCGGTTCGAGTCACGCGCCCTCTTGCCGGCCGGGTGACGGCGCAGGGAGTAGAATTTGCCATGGTGACAGGCTTTGTCTGTCGGGCTGCGCATCGCGGATGCCGCGGCGCAGCTTTCTCGGAGTTTTCGATGCGCATAGCACCCCAGTCCCATCTCATGTTGCTCACCGCCGGCGTGGCCCTCACCGCAGCGTTTGCCTGGTCAGCGACCGCTCGCGCGGTGGAGTCCGGGGACGTGGCGCGGCCGCCGGTGCCCGAGGTAGAGGTGGGAGGCGTGGTCATCGAGGCTGAACCGCCGGCTCCGGAGCCGACCGTGGAAGAATTGATGGTTCGGTTCCGCGAGCGGCTGAGGACGGAGCGTATGCTTGCGCCGATCGAGCGCCCGCTCGCCGGCGGCCTGGTTGAGGTCACGACCCGCTTCGGGCGCTTCTGCGTGCCCGGCGTGACTCCCTTCAACTGGTCCGACCTGACCGGAAGCTTCGGCCTGGCGTCTTTCTGCGCGTACTACTGACCGACCGCGATGCGGGCTAGTGCCCCGCGCATGGCTTGCGGCAGCGCGGTTGGCTTGCGGGTTGCGCGGTCCACGTACACGTGAATGAAATGTCCCTGCGCGGAGGCCGCATCCTCGTCGTTGCGGAACAGTCCGATCTCGTAGCGCACGCTGCTGTTGCCCAGCCTGGCCACGCGCAGTCCCGCGCTTACTACGTCAGGGAATGTGACGGGTGCGAAGTACTTGCACTGCGTTTCGACCACGAGCCCGATCACCTGGCTGTGCTCGATGTCGAGCACGCCCTGTTCGATCAGGTACTGGTTCACCACCGTGTCGAAATAGGAGTAGTACACGACGTTGTTGACGTGGCCGTAGACGTCGTTGTCCATCCAGCGCGTAGGGATGCGCTGGAAGTGGCGATAGGCGGCTCTGGGCTCTGGTGTCGGTCTGCTCAATTTGTTACCCCGTAGATCGACTTGCCACAGAGGGCGCAGAAACCACAGAGAAAAATCGAAGGCTCTTGGGTTCCGGGGAGCGGAACAGGCTGCGGTCTGTCGATCGAACCGTCACGCACCCGCTTGCCGGCATCTCTGTGTCCTCTGTGGCTGGTTCTGCTTGTCCCCGTTCAGCCTGCCGCGTCGGTTCGGCGGCGCAGGCGGCGCCAGTCTATCGCGAGCAGCCCTGCCGACACGATCACCAGCATACCCAGCAGCGAGCCGGAGTTGGGGAACTCGCCGAACGCGATGAATGCCAGCCCCGTGGACCAGATGAGCTGGACATAGACGAAGGGCGCCAGCGCGCTGGGTGAGGCCTGGGTGACGGCGCGGATCAGCAGGAAGTGGCCGAACCCGCCCAGCAGCCCGATAGCGACGATCAGCGGAACCTGCAAGAGTGTGGGCGTCTGCCAGGCGAACGGCAGGCTGAAGCTGGTGACGGCCGCGCCCACCAGGGCAGTGTAGAACAGGGTGGTCAGCGGGTTCTCGCGCCCGACGATCTTGCGCGTGACGATCTGGTACAGGCTGAAGGCAAGTGCAGTGCACAGGGGAAATACCGCCGTGGGCGTCAGCAGGCCGCCGCCGGGGCGGATGATGATCAGCACTCCGATGAAGCCCAGGGATACGGCCAGCCACTGACGTACGGTGATGCGTTCGCCCAGCAGCGGCCCGGACAGGGCGGTCACCAGGACCGGCCCGACGAAGCTGATGGCTGCCGCTTCGGCCAGGGGCAGGAAGGTCAGCGACAGGTAGAAGAACGCCGTGCTCACCACCAGCAGCATCCCGCGGAGGATCTGCAGCCAGGGGTGAGCCGTGCGCACCAGATCCCAGCCCATGCGCGGCGCAAGCAGCAGGAGCATGAAGACCAGATGCACGGCGTAACGTGCCCAGATCAGCGGCGGCAGAGGGTACGAGCGCAGAACGTACTTGGCGATGGTGTCCATGGAGGAGAACATGAACACCGCAGACATCACGAGCACAATGCCGCGCAGCGTATGCGGATGATCCTGAGCATGAGCCGCGGTCATCTGAGTCGCACGCTGCGCGGGAATGCACTACGGCCCGCGAAGCGCGCCTGTGCGCCCAGGGACTCCTCCACTCGCAGGGCCTCGTTCCACTTCGCCATGCGCTCGCTGCGCGTGAACGAGCCGACCTTGAGCTGCCCCGCGTTCCACCCCACGGCAAGGTGCACGATGGTGACGTCCTCGGTCTCGCCGGAGCGGGCCGACACGATGGTGCCGAAGCCGGCGGCCTTGCCCGCGTCCAGGGCCGCGCGCGTCTCGGTCACGGTGCCGGCCTGGTTCGGCTTGACGAGCACGGCGTTGCAGGCCTTGTCCTCAGCCGCTTTGCGCACCAGCGCTGCGTTGGTGACCAGATAGTCGTCGCCGATGATCTGGATCGTGTCCCCGAGCGCGGCGGTGAACAGGCACATGCCCTCCGCGTCGTCCTCGGCCAGCGGGTCCTCGATCGACACGATGGGATAGCGCCGGCACCACTCGATCAGCATGCCGGCCATCTCGACGCTGTCGAGCTCGCGGTCCTCCAGCGCCAGCCGATAGCGCCCGCCGTTGCCGAACTCCGAGGCTGCGATGTCGAGCGAGATGCCGATGTCCTCGCCGGGCCGCAAGCCGGCGGCCTCGATGGCGCGCACCAGCATCTCGAGCGCATCCTCGTTGCTGTCGAACGCCGGCCAGAAGCCGCCCTCGTCCGCGACCCCGGCCAGCTTGCCCTGCTCCTGCATGAGCAGCCCTGCCGCGCGGTAGACCTCGGCGGTCATGGTGAGCGCCTGGTCGAAGCTCGTTGCCGACAGCGCCATCACCATCAGGTCCTGGATGTCGATGCGGCGCCCGGCATGTGCGCCGCCGCCGAAGATCTGGATCTCGGGCAGCGGCAAACTCACCGGTTGCCCTTTGGCGAGATAACGCCACAGCGACTCGCCGAATGCCGCTGCCGCCGCATGCAGGCAGGCCATCGACACCGCGATGGTGGCGTTGCCGCCTAGTCGTGCCTTGTGCGGTGTGCCGTCGAGCGCGATGAGCTCCGCGTCGATCGCCGGCTGATCGGCGGCATCGCGGCCCGCCAGGCGCGCGGCGATCTCGCCGTTGATGCCGGCAACTGCGCGCCCCACCTCCATCCCGCCCAGCGCCGTGCCGCCGTCGCGCAGGTCGATCGCTTCGCGTGAGCCGCGCGAGGCGCCGGCCGGTGCGATCGCGCGGCCCAGGGCGCCGCAGGCCAGGCGGACTTCGGCTTCTACGGTGGGGCGGCCGCGGGAATCCCAGACGCGGCGGGCGTGGATGCTGGCGATGGTTGTGTCTGGCATAGGTCTGAAGCGTGGAACCACGGAGGACACGGTGGACACGGAGGACTGCAAACTGGAGAGACGGAACGTCGATCTCCGGTGGGAGATTCCGACAATTCCTGCAGGCGCCCGAGAAGGATCCGGCCTGTGACGTGCTCGGTCCTTCGGCCGCTCGATTGCGCCATGTCAGCTACCGTGGTTCGACCTTTCCTCCGTGTCCTCCGTGGTTAGACACATGACGTTGGGAGTCCTGGGGGAACGCCCCGGTTTCCTCGTTCCATCGATAGCGAATCTCGGCGAGTGTCGAGACCGGCGACAGCAGCAACGGCTTCGCGACTCGCCGCACCGCGTCGCGCTGCCACTCCTCGGTGATGTACTCGGCGGGGGACTTGCCGTCTACGCGCGCCAGAAACAGGCCTGGCAGCAGTGCTGCGGCACGCGCTTCGGTCGCTGTGCGCGGCGCCCAGGTCACGCCCCAGAGGTAAGCGTCCGCGAGCGCGTCGAAGCAGGCAAGATAGCGTGCGCTCCACTGCGGCCGCCACAGGCACTTGAGCAGCATGTGGTTCAGGCAGAAGGCGAGGTCGAATACCGGATCGCCGTACCACGCACACTCTGCGTCGAGGAACACCGGACCGTGCGGGCCGCGCAGGATGTTCTTCGGACTGACGTCGCCGTGCACCAGCGCCTGCTTGGTGGCGCCCGTGATGCGCGCCAGTTCCTCCAGGCGCCGCGCCAGATCGGGGTGCGTGCGTGCGGTCGCGATCAGATAGGGCTCGAGGCGGATCGGAAAGAAGATGTGGTCGGTAGCGAAAAGCGCGGCGATCCGCTCATCGCCCGCCGTGGCGGCATGGATACGCACTACACGGTTGCCGACCGCGGCTGCGAAAGCGGGATCGATGACGCCGTCGCGCAGCTGTGCCTTCCACACCGGGTGCTCGCGCTCGTCCAGATAGGCCATGGCGAACATGCCGGACTCGCGGTCCTCCCCCACGATGCGCGGCACCGCGTCTGGCACGATGTTGCCGGCCGTGCGCATCCACTCCACCTCCCAACGGTTGCGTTCGACCGGCGCCTGCCAGTCGGCCGCGACTTTGAGCTTGGGCAGTGCGCGCTTGATGCAGACTGGCCCGCCTGCCAGGTCCGCGCGCACGATGTCGGAGGACACCCCGCCGGTGAGAGGGTGGATCGCCGGCGTTTCGTCCGCGCGGATCAGCGCCATGCGGTGCAGTGCCGCGATGAAGTCGGAAACGTGCGCTGCGCGGTCGGCCGGCAGTGGAGCTTCGGTTGCCATTCCCATTGCGTGGGGAATCACGCCTGCCGGCGCTGGTCAAACCCGATGTGCGCGCACGCGCGTGTCCCCGCAGAAACCTTTGGCATGTGACTTGCGTCGATGGGTGTATGCTGACCGCAGAGGCGCGCGGCCCCTCCGTCGATGCCGCGCAACAAGGACCGGCACTTTAGCATACCGGATGAGCACAGCGACGACGCGTTACGTCCTCGCCCTCGACCAGGGCACCACCAGCTCGCGAGCGCTTCTGTTCGACCGCGACGGGCACGTCCGGTCGGTGGTGCAGCAGGAGATTACCCAGCACTATCCGAACGCCGGCTGGGTGGAGCAGGAGCCCGACGAGATCTGGCAGACGCAGATCGACGTCGCGCGCCAGGCCCTGCGCCAGGCCGACGTTGCCGCGTCGGAAGTTGCCGCGATCGGCATCACCAACCAGCGCGAGACCACCATCGTCTGGGAGCGCGCAACCGGTCGCCCCGTGCATCGCGCCATTGTCTGGCAGGACCGGCGCACCGCCGAGATCTGCGACCAGCTCAAAGCGGACGGCATGGAAGCGCTCTTCACCGGACGGACGGGGCTCGTGCTCGACGCCTACTTCTCCGGCACCAAGGTGCGGTGGATCCTCGACCGGGTGCCCGGTGCGCGTGCGCGCGCCGAGGCCGGCGAGCTCGCCTTCGGCACAGTCGACTCCTGGTTGCTGTGGAAGCTGACCGGCGGGGCGGCGCATCTCACCGATGCGTCCAACGCCTCCCGTACGCTGCTCTTCAACATCCACAATGGCGACTGGGACGACAAGCTGCTGCGTATCCTGCGCATCCCGCGCGCCTTGCTGCCACAGGTCATCGATTCCTCCGGCGTCGTCGCGCACACCGAGGAAAGCCTTTTCGGCGTGTCGCTTCCCGTCGCGGGGATCGCGGGTGACCAGCAGGCCGCGCTGTTCGGCCAGCGTTGCGTCACGCCGGGCATGGTGAAGAACACCTATGGCACCGGCTGCTTCATGCTCATGCATACCGGCGAGAGGCCGGTGGATTCGCGCAGCCGGCTGGTGACCACCATCGCCTGGCGGCGCGCCGGGCAACGCGAGTTCGCCCTGGAGGGCAGCGTATTCGTGGCCGGCGCTGCGGTGCAGTGGCTGCGCGACGGCCTGGGTCTGATCCGTTCGGTCAATGAGGTCGAGCAGCTGGCTGGCTCGGTCACGGACAATGGTGGCGTGTATCTGGTCCCCGCCTTTACCGGACTCGGCGCGCCGCACTGGGATCCCTACGCCCGCGGCGTCCTGGCGGGGCTGACGCGCGGCTCGACTGCGGGGCACCTGGCGCGTGCAACGCTGGAATCTATCGCCTACCAGACCGCCGACATCCTCGCCGCGATGCAGGCCGATGCCGGCATTGCCCTCAAGGAATTGCGGGTCGATGGCGGCGCCGCCCGTAACGATCTGTTGATGCAGTTTCAGGCCGACATCCTCGACGTGCCGGTGGTGCGCCCCAAGATGCTGGAGTCCACCGCGCAGGGGGCGGCGTTCCTCGCCGGGCTGGGCGTGGGGTTCTGGCAGGATGCAGCCGAGATCGACCGGCACTGGTCGGCCGAGCGCGTGTTCGAGCCGCATATGGACGCAGCGCAGCGCGGAAAACTGCTCGAGGGCTGGCAGCGTGCCCTGGAGCGCGCTAAAGCCTGGGAACCAGCGTCCGTAACACCCAGATAGGCGGTCGTTCCTGCCATTGTCGCGCTCGCCCGTAGCTCACAATCCATCGGAGCTAACGTTGACAACTAGCTGATTTGTAAAGTACTGTAATTTTTCAGCCTGGCTTTCTGCCGGGCAGCGAGCGCCGGCTTGGCCAAGATCGCCATCTTCAACCAGAAAGGGGGCGTGGGTAAGACCACCACGTCGCTCAATCTGTCCGCGGCATTGGCGCGGCGGGGCCAGACGCCCCTGGGGATCGATCTCGACCCGCAGGCCCATCTGTCGGCGATCACCGGCACGACCGTTAACAATGCCGAAGACAGCATCTTCGGCTTCTACCAGTCGCAAAAAGCGCTCGCCGGGCTCATTCGGGAGGGGCTCGGAGGCTGGCCGGTCATACCGGCCCATGTCGAGCTGTCCAAAGTCGACTCCCAGTTCGGCAAGGGCCCGCAGGTGGTCAACCGGCTCAATACCGGCATCCTGCGGGAGAACCTCAACACGGGGCGGCCTATCATCATCGACTGCTGCCCGATCCTGGGTGTGCTCAGCCTGAACGCCATCTTCGCCTGCGACCGGCTGCTGGTGCCGGTGTCCGCGGACTGGCTGGCGGTGAAGGGCGTGCTGCAGGTGGAGAAAACCCTGAAAGCGCTCGAGCACGTCTTCAAGCGGCGCTTGCCCCGACGCATCGTGATCACGCGCTTCGACACGCGCCGCCGGATGTCCCACGACATCTATCATCAGATCAAGGAGCGGTTCGGGGAAGAGCTGTGCGAGACCAGGATCTCGGAGAGCGTCAGCGTGGCCGAGAGCCCGGCTGCCAACGAGGATGTGTTCACTCACGCCCCGGGTAGTCGGGGTGCGGAAGACTACGATGCCCTGCTCGATGAGTTGATGCAGGGCGGGTTTCTGGACTGAGAGACCGCGGATCAGGAGTCATCCCCGCCCCCAATCCTGTCGAGGGCAGGCTCAAGCGGGGATTCAGAAGTGTGCGAGCGGTCTGGGTTTGCGCTGGGCCCTGTCTTCGACAGGAACGAGCTTACGATAGCGGGCTGCGCGGTCCTACCGGGGTTCGCGATCCTGACGGGAAATCAGCGAGATGATCCCGTCCACATCCATGGTTTCTTCCTGCATGCGCTGCTGCACCGGCTTGGCCTCGAGGATCTCGCAGTAGCGGTAGATCTGCATCAGCTTCTTCTCCGCGTCCGCCTGGTCCCGGCCCGGGATGAGCAGGTTGTCGACGACCATGCCCCCTCGCGTGCGGATCTTGAAGCCGAACTTCATGATCCCCCGGTGCTCCTGGTGGTGCGCCAGCAGCATCTCACTCCTCCTGATTATTCGCTATCGTTGTTTTAACGGCAGATTCTGTGCCAACTTGAGGCCGGGACGCTATCTGGGCGCCGGGGCTGGCTTGGGCCTGCCCTGCGGTGGGTAGGGCTGCGGGGGATAGACGGGCTTGTAGGTGGGCGGGTAAGGCTGGCCGGGGTAGGTCGGCTCATAGATGTCGGGCCCGGCGGGCGCCTCGCTGGAAGGCGCCTGTACATGGAAAGTCACCGGCGCACTGCTGATCAGCACCGTTCCCGCGCGATCGACTACCTCCGCGTACAACGTATGCGTCCCGCGTGGCACCCCGGGGATGGCAATCGCGCTCCCGGTATAGCGCGTGTCCAGGGTCTGACCATCGAGGCTCAGCCGGACGGTATCCCCGCGTCGCGTCCGTAACGGTGGCTCCACGGCCAGAGAGACGGTTACCGTGCCGCTGGGGTCGTCGATGATCTGGTCGTTGCTCGGCGAGGCCACGATCAGCGTGCCATAGCCGTCCCCCGACACGGCCTCCTGCGCCGGCGGCACCTTCTCGGGCGGAACCGGAACGATACCGGCCGGCTCCGTGGGCACCTCGATCTCCTCCGCCCCCGGCCGAGGGCTATCGGAGTAGATGATGTTGCCCTGATCGTCGGTCCACTTGTAGACCTTCGCAGCCTGTGC
Organism: Burkholderiales bacterium; assembly: GCA_036787045.1. Classification (GTDB taxonomy): domain Bacteria; phylum Pseudomonadota; class Gammaproteobacteria; order Burkholderiales; family SHXO01; genus SHXO01. The sequence goes on from DAIQQA010000046.1 coordinate 28,558, forward strand.
CAATGCCGGTGCCAGCAGCAGGAGGGCCCACAACAGCGCGATTGGAGTCGTCTTCATCGCATTGATCCGGAACGTGCTTTCGCACGAACGCCTATCCTAGCAGGCAGGATGCGATTCGGGGTGCGCTATGTCGCCGCGGGCCTGCTTTCGCGCCAAAGCGAGGGTCGTATACGACTTTTGAGAGATTGAACGCCTCGATGTGTTGGCGCTCCAATGCGTGATGACGTGCCGCTGAGTGGCATTGTCCGCTTAGGGCGGGCACCTCGGGATTGGCGCATCAATCAAGCAGGGGGACCATGATGCGATCCATCGGATCGATCGAACACCAGAAGCGTAGCAAGAATGCCCGCGCGGCGAGCGAGCACCAGGTGGCCCGGCGGGTCAGCGCGCATCAGCCGACCAACGAGGAGCAGCTCTTGCGCGAGTTGCTGGCCGAAGCGCACGCGCGGATACGCGCGCTGGAAGAGGCGCTCGACCGGCTGAAGACTGCCATCTGAGCTGCAAGCGGCTCCCGCTTCCCCGCGGGCAGCGTGCCAACGCGCCGTCCGGGAGCACTACGCAGGAAACAACCCACAGTAGAGAACTGGCTCGTCCGGGCGCACGATCGCTTGGACGGTGTGGTGGCCCTGTCGCTCGGAGCGACCCGCGGCCTGC
>DAIQQA010000166.1:0-4090 GCA_036787045.1 Burkholderiales bacterium
GCACCCCGTGATAGCGGTGGCGGTGCAGGCGCGGGGGCGGGATCAGCGCGGCCAGACGCTCGATCAATTGCAGAGGTGTCAGCCGCAACTGGGTACGCCCATCGGGCTGCGGCTGGTCGAAGCGATAGATGAGCGCACCCTCGCCGAGCTGCTCGAGGCGCTCCAGCGCAACGGGCGGCCGCGCGCAATAGCGCAGCAGCCGTTCCAGGCCGGCGCGGTCGGGGCCTTCGACGCGGATCGAAGCATCCAGCGAAAAGCCTCCGCCGTGATCCCAGCTCGCCATGTCGCGCGCATCGGCAGCATCGAGATGGCTGGCACGGGCGAACCAACGCAGCACCCGTCGCCGCACCTGCTGCTGCACTGCGGCGAGATCCTCTGGCCTCAGCGCGGCCGCCTCGGCGAACTGGACCTGCCCGTCGGCGCCGGCAACGAACAACCCGTCGATTACCCAGCAGTGGAAGTGGACATGCGCATTCAACGTGCTGCCGAAGCGCTGCACGAAACTCACCGGCCCCCATTTGCCCGCGCGCACAGCCGCTAGCGAGTGCGTCCTGTACCTGCAAACGAGGAACACCGTGTCGTTACTCGAGTGTAGGACTTGTCCCGAATGTGAGGTGCGCTCGTCGTTAGAGTGCGGTTTTGAGCATCGAAATTGGACCGCTAAGCCTCTCAGAGGTACTCATATCGAGTAAACATTCCTGTTAGTTGCCAGCTTGAAGAGGTCCGACCCCGTTCAGCGGGGGACGGTCGCGCTGGCGCATTCTTCGTCGGGGACAGGCTTGCTCATAGCAACACAATCCCGCTTATACTTCCTATCGTCTGAGATACGGCAAACTGTCTAACTCCCGGAGACTGGCAAACGCCGTCGGCTCACGGCGCATAAATTGTCGCGGAAACAGCGGGCCTGAGGATGGGGGCATGAAACGTCGCACGTTCATCACGTTACTGGCAGCGGGCTCTGTAGCAGCATGCGCTCGGCCGGTTCACGCAACGATTCGCGGTCTTACCATGGGCACGAGCTACGCCGTGGAGTTGGCGGCGCCGATCGACGATGCTGTGCGGACGGGGCTCGCGGAGCTTATCGAGGTCGAGCTGGCCGCGATCAATCGGGCGATGTCCAACTACGACCCTCGGTCGGAGCTGTCGGAATTCAACAGGCGACAAGATCTCCGTTGGGCGCCAGCGTCACAGGGCCTGCTCGAGGTGCTCGATAGCGCATCGCGGATCAGCACCTCGACTCAGGGTGCGCTCGATGTAACCGTCGGACCGTTGGTCGATCTCTGGGGATTCGGTCCGCAGTACGGTACCCGACGAGTTCCGGATGACGCGGTCATCGAACGGGTTCGGGAAAGCGTCGGCTACCAGCACGTGCAAACCGACCCATCCGCCGGGGCGATCCGAAAGAGACACAGTCGCACCCAAGTCGACTTGGGCGCAATTGCCCAGGGGTACGGTGTCGATCGCCTGGCCATGATCCTGGATCGCCAGGGGGTCGACGACTACCTGGTGGAAATCGGTGGAGAGTTTCGGGCCAGGGGCACCACGGCGGCGGGAAGGCCCTGGCGGGTCGCCATCGAGCGCCCGGTGGAGGGTCGACGCCTGCTTGGAGAGATCGTCGTCCTCGAGAACCGGGCGATTGCCACCTCCGGCACCACCAAAGACTTCTTCGAGCAGGATGGACGGCACTATTCGCACATTGTCGATCCCACGACGGCGCGGCCGGTCGAACATCTGCCCATGGCGGTGAGCGTGGTCGCCGATACGGCCATGGAAGCCGACGGATGGGCGACGGCGCTGCTGGTCCTCGGACCGGAGCGAGGGTACTCGTTCGCGCAGGCGCGCGGTCTCGCGGCGTTGCTCGTGACGGCTTCCGGGCCCACGTTTGATGTCCGTGTCACCGACGCGCTCCGTGCCCACCTCCTTGGCTAGCACGCAGTTGTCGTGAGACTGGGACGAATCGTGCGAATCGGGTGGTCAAGCAACGAGCCGAGGCACCCACAGGCCGTGCGCCCTGTGAGTCTCACCCCATGCGAGGTCTCGCCAGGTCTCGGGACCACGACGGCGAGGTCCTCATGTCAGCCTGGCGAGCACCATGTATCGGCGGTGCTTTCCCGCTCTTGTACCATCGGGGCGCTCGTCTTCCTGGTATGTCTCGCGCTCCTCGGTATCCCCGGATCTGTGTGTGCGGGGGAGCAGCCTGACTGGTTGAACCAAGACAGGATTGGTCGCCTGTTCCCAGAGGCGACCTACACCGGCCCACCGTCCGGAGAGCCGCCGGTCATACCTGTTTACGGCGCCGGGGCCCCCATCGGCTTTCTGTTCTCTACCGATGAATTGACAGATGTCGTCGGCTTCTCCGGTGCGCCGTTCAACTTCGTAGTCGGACTGGATCTGCAGGGAAAGATCGTTGGCGTCGTCCTCGTGGAGCACGCCGAGCCGATCATCGACTACAACTCCCTGGGTGCGCAGCTCACGCGTTTCATCGAGCAGTATGCCGGTCTTGACCCGAGCGCCTCGATTTCGCTCTCCGGCCAGGGCACGCCGGGCGGTATCGACGGCATCAGCTCGGCGACCGTGAGTGCACGGGCGTTTAATCATGCCATTGTTCAGAGCGCCCGCTTGGTGGCCCGCTCTCGTGGACTTGCGGCTGGCGCCGCGTCGACCGCCATGGTCGATATCGCGAGCTTCGAACCTTTGACCTGGTCGGAGCTCATCGCGGCTGGTGCGGTAGAGCGAATCCGGATTCACCATGGCAGCAAGTCGGGCACAGGTACCAAAGATGCCGCACTCGAGCTCCATGCGGCCGTGGTCAATCCCGCCTCGATCGGTCGCAATCTTCTCGGCCCCATGCGCTACGGCGAGCACGTGGCGCCGCATAGCCCGCAGGACCTGATCGTTCTGCTCATGGGGAAGGGACCCTACTCCTTCGTCGGCACCAAGGTGTTCGATACGGGTACGTTCGATCGGATCCGGATCGAGCAGGGTGCACGCACATTCGTGCTGCAGCGAGAGCCAAAGCACTATCTGTATCTGCCGTTCGTCGCAGCCGAAGGGGCACCGAAGTTCGACGAGATCGGCCTTTTCCGAATACCGGCTGAGAGGGGGATCGATGTTCTCGCGCCGTGGCAGCTGGTAATCGTAGTGGGCGACGGCTCCGGTTCTGGCGCGCAAACGCGGGAGTTCAAGCTCACCTACAGCTTGCCCTCGCGATTCGTACTGCCACCGGCCGAGCCGTCTGCCCAGGAGCCGCTCGAAGCGCCTTGGCGAGAGAGTTGGCGCGCACAGGCGCACAACATTGTCGTGCTTGGCTTTGGTCTACTGGTGCTCACAGTGCTGCTCATCGCGATGCACACGCTGACGCGCCACGCGCGTCTCTATCAGGCGTTGCGCATTGGCTTTCTACTCTTCACGCTGGTGTGGATAGGCTGGATCGCGGGGGCCCAGCTAAGCGTCATCAACGTTTTTGCGTGGTTGCGCGGGCTCGTCAATGGCAACGGCTTGGCCGTGCTCCTCGCCGACCCGTTGCTGTGCGTGCTGCTGGCGTTCGTGGTCGTAAGCTTCGTCATTTGGGGCCGTGGCGTGTTCTGCGGCTGGCTGTGCCCGTTCGGCGCCCTGCAGGAGCTCCTGGCCAAGCTCGCCCGCGTCGTCTCGTTGCCTCAGTGGTCGCCGTCGTACCGGGCTCATCGTATGTTGTGGCGCTTGAAGTACGTGTCGCTCGCGGTGCTCGCCGTCGCCGCCCTGCACGGAATGCAGACCATGGCGGTCGCGGCCGAGATTGAGCCGTTCAAGACCGTCATCTCGCTGAGAATGGACCGTGCCTGGCCATTCGTGGTGTACGCGTTGGTGCTTCTCGGCGCCGGCTTGTTCGTCGAACGGGCGTTTTGTCGGTTTCTCTGCCCGCTTGGCGCGGTGATGGCGATTGGCGGCCGGCTGCGCCGGTTCACACCGTTGAAGCGCCGCTCGGAATGCGGCAGCCCCTGCCAGCTGTGCGCAAGGCGCTGCCCGATACAGGCCATCGAGCCGAGCGGGGCAATCAACATGGACGAATGCTTCTATTGCCTCGACTGCCAGGTCATCCACAACGATGCGA
>DAIQQA010000166.1:4190-10482 GCA_036787045.1 Burkholderiales bacterium
AACATGGACGAATGCTTCTATTGCCTCGACTGCCAGGTCATCCACAACGATGCGAACGTGTGTCCGCCGCTGGTGCGCAACCGCAAGCTCGCCGTTGCAGCGCCGACTCGGACCCCCGCGGCCGAGTGAGATCGGCCGCCCCGCCGAATCCATACGCACACGGTCGTGCTGAGCGCAGTGCAGGGCGTTGGGTTGGCCGGCGAGGGCAAGAGAACGCGTCATAGGCAGTCGGCAACCGTGCTGGGGCTAGCCTAGGTTGGTGGGTGGGCGCCAGCGTTGGCGGTTTCGCGACCGGCGCGGCAATAGGTGGCCGTCGGCCCCAAGGACGGGGACGGGGCCGGCGAGGAACACAGAACTGAAGTCCCCTACCAGGTCACACGCTGGTCGAACACGTACTCGGGCGCGGGTGGCGGGATGTCATCCCAGTGGAACTGGGATGACCGCCCACGCAGCAGGGGCTGCACGTGGGTCTATGAGATCGTGGGCAAGTTGAAATGCCCGAAAGCCGACACCCGCGAGCGGCAGGTTGGGGTCGGGAACGGTCTGTCGCTGATCCCGAAAGCAGACGCCCACCGGAATGTCCGCTTTCGAGGGACGCCATTGCCAGGAGCCGGCCAGTTGCAGACCTTCAGCCGCTCTACCCAGTTTGCCCGGAAGCGGCCGTTCACGGTGCGATCGATCGTCAGGAGACACTCATCTGGGCGCTTCGAGCCGGGCCGGTCAACGCTCAGCATGAGCGGCGGCGCGCAGCGCCGTCCCGTGAACCTCGAGGTGCCGACGCACATGTATGTGTCGGACAGCACGATCCTGATCGGCGCCGACGAGCAGGGAGTGTAGATCTATCGGGCCGAGGGGCCGACGTGTTCCTGTGCCGTCTTGTTCGCGGCGGCCGCGTTGTCCTTCAGCCGCCGGATGACCGCACCAGCACCCTCTACCACCCGCGCGAGGATGATTTCGCCGTGGGCGGCGGATGCGCCGCGCGGATCGCCCATGATGCCCGACGCGGATAGGCGCGGATCGTCGCTGCTCCAGGGATAGCTCGCGGCCGGATCGAATACGAGAGCTCTTGCGGCTTCGCCGCCGGGCGCCGGCTTCAATGCCGAGATGGCGTCGCGCCGCAGGAGCTCCGGCGCGAGCTCGAGCATAAGGGAGGTCTCGTCCTTGCCGGCGTGGATTTCCGGCACGTCCGCACCCGTGTCGGGGCTCATCATTGCGCCGAGATGAAGGATCGCAATGTTAAGGCCGAAGTCGGCGCACATCTCGCGCATCAGCGCTTCGAGGATGCCACGATTTCCGCCGTGACCGTTGACGATCAGCAGATGCCGCGCCGGCAACGCGCGTGCGATCCCGCATCCAAGACCGTGCAGGTAGGCAGTCATGCCGGAAACGGTCAGCGACAATGTGCCTGCCGCCCAGGCGTGCTCGTGCGAGAGCCCGACCGGCACCAACGGCAATTGCCACAGATCGTGCTCGTCGCCCCAGCGCGCCACGATGCGGCGGGTCAGCGCCTCCGCGATGACGCAATCGGTTTCGAGGGGCAAGTGCGGACCGTGCTGCTCGATCGAGCCCATGGGCAGGCAGAGCACCGAGCTTGCCTGCACTGCATTTGCCACTTCGCCGAACGTGAGGTGGCCGATCATCCGGCTTACGGGTGGCCCCGGCATCGGATCAGCCGCTCACCATGCGCTGGAGAACGCGGTCCCTGAGAATGAAGTGATGATACAGTGCCGCCGCGACGTGGATTGAGATCAGTGTCGCGATGAAGATACCCATGCTGAGGTAGACGACGAACATCGCTTCGGAGAACGGCCGATGTTCTCTCCAGATCGGCGGCAGGTCGAACAGCCAGAAGAACAGCACCGGCGCGCGGTAGGCCGATGTGGCGATCCAGCCCACAATCGGCTGCACGATCAAGAGCGCATAGAGCGCCCAGTGCGTGAAATGCGCTGTGAAGCGCTGCCACGCCGGCATCTGGGCGGGCAGCGGCGGAGCGGGATGACCCAGGCGGTAGATCAAATGCAGCACGGTCAGTGTCAACACGACGGCGCCGATCGAGCGATGGATGTGGTACATCGGAGCCTCGACCGCGGCGCCGAGATCGAAAGTCGCCATCGAGATGCCGATCGGGAGCATCGTCAGCACCAATGCTGCGGTGAGCCAGTGCAAGGCGCGGGTGGCGGGCGAGTATCCCTGCGCTTTGACGGCCGGCACGTCGCGCGCCTTCAGATGGACAGCGCCGCTTTCAAGGCCCGACATTTCGACGGATTCCGGCGGCTCGGTCGGCGCCGCGATCACACCCCCGAGATGATGGCCTGCGCGCGCCGCTTTCGCCTTCAAATAGCGGCGATTGTGGGCATTGACGGGAGCTTCGAGCGGCATCCGGCCGGAAATTTCGATTCCGGCCTTGGCGAGGCTGTCGAGCTTGGCCGGGTTGTTGGTTAGGAGCACGACGCGCGTGGCGCGCAGCATCTGCAGCATGCGCACCGCCACGCCGTAATCGCGCTCGTCATCGTCGAAGCCGAGCGTGGTGTTGGCATCGACGGTGTCGAGGCCCGCGTCCTGCAGTTTGTAGGTGCGCATCTTGTTGGCGAGGCCTACGCCACGGCCTTCCTGCGCGAGATACAGGATGATACCTCCTTCGGCTTGCTGGAGGCGCGCCAGGGCAAGCCGGAGCTGATCACCGCAGTCACAGCGCCGCGAACCGAACACATCGCCGGTCAGGCATGCGGAGTGGATTCGAACCGGAACCGGCTTCGACAGATCGGGCGTGCCAACGATCACCGCGACCGGGTCGTCGCCGAAGGAGTCGCGGAACACCACGAAGCGGGCGCGAACGCCCGAGGACAGCGGAACATGCGCTTCGCCGGCGATCGTCAGCGATTGCATCGCCCCCTTGCCGAAGCGCGCCACCGCTTTGGCATCGACCGTGATGATGCGCGGGCTCAGCGCGGCCGTGACTGCCGGATCGGCGTCGGCGACCAGCACTGCAGGCAACAGCTTTGCCAGCTTGACGAGATCGATCGCAGCCGCGGCGGCTGCGCCCACGGGCTCCGGCACGAACTCGAAATAGGTGCCGTTTTCCGCGACCAGCGCCAGAACGGTACGAGCATCGACTTCGTCACAGAGCTCAACGGCCACCGGCTCGCTGGTGTCGATCCCGAGCGAGCGCGCACGGCGGCTGGTCAAAACGAGGCGCGGCATCATCGGTGCGGCAAGCGCGCGAAATGCCGCCAATCGGTTCTTGTTGAGCCCTTCGACGGGGAGGCACAGCAGCGTCTTGTCGGCGCCCGCGATGATCGCCGGCCTTCCGGAACGAAATTCAGCGAGGGCCCGGCTGGCATCAACCTGTTCGGGCGTTCCGCACAGGATGGAATTTACGTAGCCGCCACCATTAGGCATAGACCGTGATTGTCTCCCAACACGCCTCGATAACAGAACGAGAATTAGCCCCTACCGCGCCTCGCACCGTTCGATCAGGCGCCGCATCTCGGCCAGCACCCTCTGACTGACAGAGTCCCGGGCGTCGGCTGCGCGGACGGAGACCCCGAACGTGACCCTCGTGGTGACCTTGCGCAGCGCGGGCACGAGCATCTGAAGGTTGGAGGCGAGCCACCAACGGTCCTCCTCTCGCTGACGGAGATAGATGAGGGGGTTGCGGAGGGCGATGCGGGAGAAGACGCCGCTGACCGCGACCGGGACGACGGTGAGGTCCGGAGCCAGCCGAGCGAACAGTTCCACGCTCGTCGACCAGCGCTTAAGAGCCTCGACCGCCCCCGGCAGCACTGCTGGGTCCGGCTCCATCCGTCCGGCGGGAAAGCTCAGAACCGCGCCACCATGCGTCAGATGCCGGCCTGCCGCCCGCAGGACCGAGAGTCGGTTCGAGGAAGCCTTCGCGACTGTAATCAGGTACCGCGAGGTGTTCGGAAGCGCGTCCAGAAGAGGCCATTTGGCCGCTACCACGCGGAGGTCCGGCCTGGGTATAGAACTGAACAGGGCGACGGCGTCAGCCAGCCCCGGGTGATTGGAAAGTAGCAGCAGCGAGCCCTGGGACGGCACGCGCTCCTGGCCTTCGATCTCCACGCGCCGGACCATCCGCTCCAGCGCCCAGGCGCCCCCCATTCTGAGCCCCGACTCGCCGACGATCTCATCGTAGGCCGCGATCTGTCGCGCCACGCGCCGCGCCGGAACTCGGCAAAGCAACTCCAGCAGATGCCGGCCGCGGCGCAGCCCGCCGAGACCAAAGGCACCCAAAAGATCGTCAACGCACACCCGCGTGAGCGCTTCGATCTGCTCGGCACACTTCTGCGTCGCCAGCCCGCTATCGCAGGCCGGCATTCCGCGCGGCGCGCCCACTGCCAAATGTTGTGTATTCTTCATTGCTTGGCACATTATGACCATTTGAGTCTTCTGCGTCTCGTTGGTCGTTGGTCGTACGATTTCGCTGGCTTAGCTGCGGTTATCATTGACGCACAAGGGCTTACGGGACATGGACTCCTGGGCACTCGTTCCTGAATTGGTTCGCTCTGGCGCAGCTCAGTTGCCGGCACCCTGGGAAGAACTGTTCGGGCCGCTGCGCGCCGCAATGGTCGACGATCTCATGGTCGTCGGTCAGCTCGGCCAGTCGCTCGACGGCCGCGTCGCCACCGAGGCCGGCCATTCGCACTACATCAACGGACACGCCGGACTGGCGCACTTGCACAGGTTGCGGGCGCTGGTCGATGCGGTCGTCATCGGTATCGGGACGGCGCTCACAGACGATCCGCAGCTGACCGTGCGCCGGGTGTCAGGCCCGCAGCCGGTTCGCGTAGTGATCGACCCCGGGGGACGCCTTCTTCAAAGCGCTCGGCTCCTCGCCAACGATGGCGTGCGCAGGATCGTCGTGACCACGAGCGGTGTGTGTCCGTCGCTGCCGCAGGGCATCGAGATCGTCGGGTTGCCGAAATCCGCGGGCCAGATCCCACCCTCTGCGATTCTCGGCGCCCTGGCGGAGCATGGCCTGCGCCGGATCCTCATCGAAGGCGGCGCGGATACGGTTTCGCGGTTTCTTGCAGCCGGCTGCCTAGACCGGCTGCATGTGGTCGTGGCCCCGGTCGTGCTCGGCTCCGGACGCATGGGGCTCACGCTGCCGCCGATCGAGCGTGCCGATCAGGCGTTGCGCGTGCCGATGCAGGTCCACCGTCTCGACGACGAAGTGCTGTTCGACTGCGACCTGTCGGCTCAGCGCGTACCGGTGGGGCGCGCGAGCAGATCGATGTGACCGACGCGGAGCGACGAACGTCCGGCGGCGATCAGCTCGCACCGTCGTTTGAGCCAGTCGAAGATTTCAGGTTGCGGGAGATCGCCGATCTCGCGTGCCGCAGCGGCCCAGCCCGACAGAACCTCGATTTGGATCGCGCGATCGGCCGGCCCGAAATCCCAGTCGGCAAGACCGTGCGTCACCGCATAGCCGACGCGCTCGAAGGCCGCGATCGCGGTCTTCGCCGCCGATGGCCCCAGCGCCGGACCGAAGCCCTTGTCGGTGCGCTGATGGCGGTTTACCGCATCAACGATGCGCCGGTCGAGCAGCTCGGCAGGCGCGAGCTCCACGCGGCCGTCGTAGCTCAGCGCGGCATAGACAGGGAGCCGGCGCGCGGCGGCTTCGACCGCGAGCCGGTTCAGCCAGCCCTGTGAAAGGAGATCGAGCAACGCCGAGGTCGTTATGAGATCGGTCGCGTTGTCGAACACCACTTCCAGATCGCGGCTGAGGTCGATCGGCACGGCGGTCACGTTGATGCCGGGCGGCGAGGAGGAGGGAACGCGCGCGAGCAGGCTGAGATCGTTGTCGAGAAGGCGCCAGTGCTGGCGCGCCTTGATGCGCGGGCTAAGCGCGCGGACTGTCGAGCCGGTGCCGCAGGCGAGATCGACGATGACGACGGACGGCTGATCGGCGATGAGATCGAATACTGCGTCCAGCACGGTCCTGTTGCGTGCGCGCAGATCGTAAGGCTCGCGCAGCTTGAGCCACTCCGCGCTGAAGCCGCTCATGCGAGCCGCTCGAGCGCAGCCGCCACGATCCGGGCGGTGTCGCGCCAGGCCGGCAGGTCAGCCGCCGCGGCCAGCGCGCCGGACGCAAATAATCGCCGCTCTTTCTCGTTTTCCATCAGCCTCCGCAGCGCGCGCGTCAGTGCCTTCACGTTGCCCGGTTCCACGAGCAGGCCGGCGGTCGGCGGCACCGTGTCCACGGTCGCGCCCCCTGTCGTGCCGATGATCGGCAGACCGTGCGCCATCGCCTCAGCGTAGGCCATGCCATAGC
>DAIQQA010000306.1:0-2861 GCA_036787045.1 Burkholderiales bacterium
GCCAAGGCCAACAGACCGCTGACGATACCAATGATGGCTCCCTCCACCAGCAGCAAGCGTGTCGTCTGGGCCCGCGAGACCCCTACCGTGCGCAGTACCGAGAACTCGCGCTCTCGCGCCAGAACTTGAATCAGGACGCCGTTGGCGACGCCGATCGCAGCGAGTAGCACGGTCATGATCAGGATGAAATCGAAGATGAGGAAGTCGCGGTCAATTTCCTGCCGCTGCCATCGGCTTACCGCCTGACCTTCTTTGGCTGGAGCGTAGGTCGGCCCCAGCGCCGCGACGTCGCCTGGGGTGAGGCGACCACCACCCCGCTTTCGCGCGGCCGCATAGTCGCCGAGTGTCTGCTCGAGCGGACCAGCGAACAACGGATTGCGGTCGCTGAACACGAAATAGGACTTCAGGTCGACATACTGGCCATCGTCCGCGAAGAAACCCAGATCGTCCGTGACTTCGCTGATGATGAAACGGTGCTCTTGCGCGTCGGTATGGATCACGAGCCGGTCTCCGGCCGACAGGGCAAAGCGTGCCGCCAAGGTGCGTGAGACCAGCACCCGTCCGGGGTCAAGGCGAGGCCGCTCCCTGGCCTCGAGGTATGGATTCACGTCGGCCGCCGCCACGAGCCGAAACGGCAGTTCCCCTGTCACCTTTTGTGACATGCGAAAGAGGTACAACCCCCGACTCTCGACAGCGTTGCGAAGCGCATCTGCATCCGCTCCATAGCCCGGGCTGCGCTGGAGAAAGACATAAGGTGCCAGCGCCTCGCGCGACCATACTGCGATCTCCTGCTTGAGCGCCCGGGTCACGTCGTGCAGCGCAACGAGCAGGCTGAACACGAGTGTCACCCCGGCCACCGTGAAAACCAGCTTATGGCTGGTCAGGCGCAGGCGCCTTCCGACCAGCAGGGTCTCCAATGGAAGCAAGGGTCGCAGTACCGATTCCGCAAGGCGGATCACTCCTCGCATCAGCGACGGCATCCACCACAGCGCCACAACTGCCAACACAGCAGCGAAACCAGTCTCGAGCAAGAAGAAATGCACGACAGACAGCCAGCCCTTCAAGAAAGGGCGCAGCGCCAGGTAACCGGCGGCGATCACTGGGGGCACAAGCCAGCCGAAGCCGCCCACGCGCAGGCTCCTCTCGCCTATGTCCGGCGCTAGGAACCGCGGCTGCAGCACCTCCACGATACGCATGGCGTAGAGCGCACGAACCGGCCCCGCAGCACCCAAGAGGCAAACGCATAAGCTCAGCAGACTCATGCCCGCAAGCTCGAATGTCGGCAGCGCGAAGGTACGCGCCGGGACTCGTCCCGTGGTCGATATTCCCGCATCGATCAAGGCAGCTGCCGCCGGAAAAGCAATGAGGAGTCCGGCCAGAGTGCCTACCAGACCCAGGATCGCCGCCTCGACGAGCAGCGACAACGCGACGTTCCGACGGTCCTCACCCAGACATAGAAGCAAGCTAAGCTCCCTGCTGCGTGAGGCCACCGAGAAGCGCATCGTGTAGAAGACGATGACCGCACCCACGGCGAAAGCCATCACCGATGCCAATCGGACCGCAAGCCGCATTGCCTGGTAGTCCTCTTCTCCGCGAGGAGCCAGGGGTGTCCCCACTGCGAAGCCCGAGCGGGCAAGCCCTTTTTGCGTAGGAAAGGTGGATTCGGTGGTCGATGGCTGAGCCGTTCGGTTCGCGCGCTCGAACGACACGCGCAAAATACGCGCTGCCCCTGGATGAAGCCCGGCGGATGGGAGATTCTGCAGATCGGCGCTGGCTGCCCCTTCGATCCGTGTCTCCACGCTGTTGTGGTCCACGATCAGAATGGCACCAACCACCGTCATGCCGATCGCGACTCCGAGCACTGTCGCGAGGGAAACCGTGCGATGGTGGCGCAGACTCCGCCGAGCCAGGAACTGCGCGAGGAACAGATTCATGCTGTCGGTCAACTCATCAAACGCGTCGCCCGACTCGATGCTCTTGGTGCTCCACTGTCCCAGCCGCTCGTTGCCATGCTTAGATCCCCAGCTCCACCAGCTGCTTATGGATGGATGCCACCTCGTCGCACTGGCCGCTTCGCCGTTGCTCGGCAGCAATCACTCCGTCCTTCAAGAAGCAGACCCGATCCGACCAGGCGGCATGCTCCGGGCTGTGCGTGACCATCAGCACCCCTGCCCCTTCGCGCGCGGCAGTGGTGCGCAGGATCTCCATGATGGTCCGGCCCACACGGGGATTTACATTTCCCGTGGGCTCATCCGCGAGCAACAGGCGCGGGCGGTGAGCCAAGGCGCGCGCGATCGAGGTGAGCTGCATCTCGCCCCCAGACAGTTGAAACGGGTAGTGATCTCGTCTGCCTTCGACGCCAACTTGGACAAGCAGCTGCTCCACTCGGTCTTCCACCGCCCGACCGCGCTCCTTGGTAATGAAGAACGGCAGAGCCACGTTCTCCCACACGGTCAGCGTCGGTATGAGATTGAAGAATTGGAAAACCATGCCGACGCGGTGCCGGCGCAGCCAAGTGCGCGCTGCTTCCGAGCCGAGGTTCACGCGTTCGTCGTCCAGCACCACCTCCCCTTCGTCTGGCACGTCGATTCCCGCCACGCAATTGAGCAGCGTTGTCTTCCCGGACCCGCTGGGGCCCATGATGACCACCATTTCCCCCGAGGCCACGTCGAGGGACAGTCGGCGCAGGACCGGCACAGTACTGCTGCCCAAGCGATAGGACTTGGTGAGGCTACGGATCCGGAGGAGCATGCGGGAGCAGTCTGAAGCTTTGATTATGACTTCAACGCCGAGGCGCGAGGCGTCGCCTCTAAAAGGCAACTCCCGACTGTAACAGTCCCCTCCAGTCGCATCACCTTGCC
>DAIQQA010000167.1:0-10357 GCA_036787045.1 Burkholderiales bacterium
CAGGAAGCCGCGCACGAATACCGGGCCCGGGAACGCGCCGTACTCGTCGCGCTCGAGCGCCTCGACCTGCCGCACGGAGAGCTTGAGCTGGCGTGCCACATCACCCAGGCTCAGCCCCTGGGCCCGACGCTCGGCCATCAGCTTCGCGCCGGGGCGGCCCCCGGCTGCGGCCTCCACGGTGCTGCTCGCCTCCGCTTCGTGCGGTTCGGTCGGATTCTCCGGCGACCCCGTGTTGTCAGGCTCCTGGCTGCTCATCAAAAACGTCCGTCGAGAAACGCCTTGGTCTCCGGCGCCGAGGGGAAGCGCAAGCGCAGCTGATTGCCGTAGCTGAGCATGGCGGTACGATCGCCGAGCCGGCGCTCGATGCGTGCACCGAGCAGAAGCGCCTCCGGCCCGACTGCTGGGACCACCTTCATGTAGCGATCCATGTACTGCTTCGCCGCGCCGTAGCGGTCGCGTCCGTACTCCAGCTCCGCCATGTTGTAGAGCGCCTGGGGCTGGTTCGGGTTGAGCTGGAGCGCGCGCAGGAAGAACTCCTCGGCTCCCTTCTTGTCGCCGATGTTCAGCGAACACAGTGCCGCGTTCTTGTATGCCGCGTCCGGCGTCCCGTACAGCGGATTCTTGACCGCGTCGAGAAGGTAGCGGATCCCCTCCTTGCCACGGTTGCGCTGGCACAGGAACAGGCCATAGTTGTTCTTGGCGTCCGAACCGGCCGGGTCCAGCTTGAGAGCCTGCTTGAAGTCGCGCTCGGCCTGATCGTCCTCCCTCAGATCCATGTGCACCAACGCGCGGGCATTCCAGGCCGGCGCGTAGGTCTTGTCCGCAGCGATCGCTTCGTTCAGTTCCTCCAGCGCGATGCCCAGTCTGCCGGTCTCGTAATAACCGACGCCCAGCTCGGTGTGAATCTTGGCGCGCTCCAAGGCACCGGTGCGTGCACTCTGAGCCGGCTGGCTCTCCGGTTTCTTCGCCGTTCCGCCGCAGCCCGCCAGAACCAGCACGAGACCGAGAAGAATCGCGGAGACCGGCCTCATGCCGACGCCTCAGCGCGGCGCTGCGCCCGGCGCGTGCGATCCTTGACCTGACCGGCGAGCTGGCCGCACGCCCCGTCGATGTCGTCGCCGCGGGTCTTGCGCACCGTCGCGATCAGCCCTGCGTTCATCAAGATCTCCTGGAACCGGCGGATGGCTTCGGGCGAAGAGCGTTCGAAGCCGGAATCGGGGAACGGGTTGAATGGAATCAGGTTGTACTTGCAGGGCACCTGACGCGCGATGTCCAGCAGCTGCCGGGCGTGCTCGGGACGATCGTTGACCCCCGCCAGCATAACGTATTCGAAGGTGATGAAGTCGCGCGGAGCGCCCTGGCGCTGCCACTTCACCCCGTGCGGCGTAGGCTTCTCGTCCTCCCGCGGTGCGCTGTCCAGATAGCGGACGCAGGCTGCAAGCAGTTCCTTCAGCGGCCACTTCCGGTTGATCGGTACCAGCCGATCGCGCAGCGCATCGTTGGGGGCGTGCAGCGACACCGCGAGCGCCACCGGGCATTCCTGCCTGAGCCGGTCGATGTTGGGCACCACGCCCGAGGTGCTCACCGTGACGCGCCGGCGCGACAGGCCGTAGGCATAGTCGTCGAGCATGATGTGCAGCGCGGTCACCACGTTGTCGAAGTTGGTCAGCGGTTCGCCCATGCCCATCATCACGACATTGCTGACGATGCGCTCTCCGGTCGCCTTGTCGGCGCGGGCATCGCGCCCCAGCGCGCGGTTCGCCCACCACAGCTGGCCGATGATCTCCGCCACCGACAGGTTGCGATTGAAGCCCTGGCGACCGGTGGCGCAGAACGCGCACTCCAGCGCACAGCCCACCTGGCTGGAGATGCACAGCGTACCGCGGCTGACCTCGGGAATGAACACTGTCTCAATGCCGTTGCCCGCCCCCACGTCGAGGAGCCATTTGCGCGTGCCATCGGCCGCCACGGAATCGGCCAGCAGCTTTGGAGCTTCGACGACGGCGGTGCGGGCCAGCGCGACGCGCAGGGACTTGGCCAGGTCGGTCATCTGCTCGAAGTCGGCCTCGCCGAAGTGATGTAGCCAACGCATGAGCTGGCGCGCGCGAAACGGCTTCTCGCCGATCCCAGCCAAGAGAGCAGTGAGACCCCGCAGATCGTACCCGAGCAGGTTAACAGGATCAGCCAACGACATTCGTATCACCTGACGCGCGCTGCCCAGCCAGTACCTCCCGGCGCTCGCGATGTGGATCCCGTGGCGGACCGCTGACAGCCATCAGCGCGCGTGGATGTCGACCGCCGGAAAAAAATAGGCGATCTCGCTGGCTGCCGTGGCCGGGCCATCCGAACCGTGCACCGCGTTCGCGTCGATGCTGTCGGCGAAGTCGGCGCGGATCGTTCCGGGCGCTGCTTTCTTCGGATCGGTAGCGCCCATCAGGTCGCGATTCCTCTGAATGGCATTATCGCCTTCCAGCACCTGGATCATCACCGGGCCCGAGATCATGAACTTCACCAGATCGGCGAAGAACGGCCGCTCCCGATGCACTGCGTAGAATCCCTCGGCTTGCTCGCGCGACAGGCGCATCATGCGTGCCGCGACGATCTTCAGCCCCGCCGCCTCGAAGCGCGCATAGATCTGGCCGATGGCGTTCTTGGCAACCGCATCGGGTTTGATGATGGACAATGTCCGCTCTGCTGCCACGCTGTACTCTCCTCGCAATCCTTAAAGAATTCATCAGGATAGCACGACGGCGCAGAGATAGAAAGGGACCCGGCGCGGGAGCGCGGCGAAAGCGCCTCCACGCACTAGCCCGGATCGCACCCGGCTGTGCGCTGCACGTCGATGGCTGGGGGTTTGGCGGCCGCAACAAGAATGGTACTGTTGCGCTTCGCCGAACAATAACAACCGGGGGGAGCCATGGGGGAGCAAGCAGCGGCCGGCGACGAGCAACAGCTCAAGCAACGCGCTATGCGCCGGCTGGCAGTGGCGCTTGCGCTGATCGCAGCGGCGATCGTCGGACTGGCGGTGCTCGATCACTACGCCGGCAGGAAAAAGGCCGTCGCACCGGCCGCGCCGTCCACCGAGCCACCGCCCATCGCCACGCTGCCCGAGCCCAAGCCGCTCGAGCCCGCGGCGCCTGAGCCTCCCAGCGCCGAAGAGCCTGCCGCTGAGGTCACGCCGACGCTGCCGCCACCGCCGCCCCCGACTATTGGCGACGACGCCACGGAGCCCGCACCGGCAGGCCAGGCGCCCGCGCGCTCCAAACCCGCCGCCGGCGCCGAAGTTCCGGAGAGCACAAGGGGCCCGGCCCCGGCGCAGATCCCGGCTGCGCCTCCACCGGCGGGGAAACCAGCCGGGCCGCAGAGCGCCGCCGCGCCGCCTCTCGAGCCGCGGCAGGGTTTCGTCGTCCAGCTCGGCGTATTCACCACTGTGGAGAACGCGCAGTCGCTGCAGAGCAAACTCAAGGAGCAGGGTATCCCGGTGTTCCTGGAGACGCGCGTGGTGGTAGGACCGTTCCGCGATCGTGCCGAAGCCGAGGCGGCTCAGCGTAAGCTCAAGGCGCTGGGCGTGGGCGGCGTGGTCGTGCAGCGGAAGTAGCCGGCCCCCTTGCCGGGTCAACCCGTCGGTCGCCAGCTCCTGGCGTTGGTAGTTCACGGTCCGTACAGCAGATTCGGCAGCCACAGCGAGATGGCAGGCACGTAGGTCACCAGCACCAGGTACGCGAGCAGAACGCCCACCCACGGCAGCGCTGCGCGGGAGACAGCTGTGAGGCCCATCCGTGAAATGTGGCTGGCCACATACAGGTTCAGCCCCACGGGCGGCGTGATCATGCCGATCTCCATGTTCACCGTCATGATGATGCCGAGATGGATCGGGTCTATCCCCAGCGATTTGGCGATCGGCAGGAACAGCGGCGCCAGGATCAGAATGATGGAGCTGGGCTCCATGAACTGCCCCGCGACCAGCAGCACGAGGTTCACGGCGATCAAGAACATCCACGGGTCGAGCTGCCGGTCCGTCACCCACTGCGACAGCGCCTGCGGGATCTGCTCGTAGGTGAGCAGGAAGGTGAACAGGATCGCGCTGCTGATGATGAACATCAGCATCGCGCTCGTGTTGGCCGCCTTCAGTAGCGTGGCCGGCACCTGTCGGAGCGGCAGGTCGCGGTAGATGAAGCAGGCAGCCACGAAGGCGTACACGGCGCTCACTGCAGCTGCCTCCGTGGGGGTGAAAACGCCGCCATAGATGCCGCCCATGATGATCACCACCAGCAGCAGCCCCCACAACGACTCGCGGAACGCCGTCCACAGCTCGCCTGCCGACACACGTGCTTGAGTCGGCAGGCGCCGCCGGCGCGCCGTGAGATAGGTAACGAGCATCAGCAAGCCGGCCAGCAGCAGCCCCGGCACGATGCCGGCAATGAAGAGCTTGCCCGCGCTCTCCGAGGTGCTCACGGCATAGATGATCATCACGATGGACGGCGGGATCAGGATGCCCAGTGAGCCTGCCGTGGCGACAACGCCGACGCCGAAGCTCTTTGGATATCCCTGCGCGAGCATGGCCGGCAGCATGATCGAGCCGATTGCCACCACGGTCGCCGGACTCGACCCCGAGATCGTCGCGAACAGTGCGCAGGCCACGATCGAGGCCATTGCCAGCCCGCCCGGCATCCAGCCGACCAGGGCCTGGGCCAAGTGGATCAGGCGCGCGGCGATCTTGCCTTCGGTGAGGAACGTGCCGGACAGCACGAAGAACGGCACGGCCAGCAGCGGGAAGCTCTCCAGTCCGGTGAACAGGCGCTGCGACAGGATGTTCGCCGTGTCTACATCGAAGCTGGAAAACACGGCAAGGTAGGCGAGCACTGTCAAGCCCAGCGCGACCGCGATGGGCGTGCCGGTCAGCAGCAGCGCCAGTAGGATCGCGAGGATGAGCGCGGCCGTCATGCGGCCCCCTCCGTCTCGGGCAGCACACCTCGCCTGAGATAAGCCCATAGCGCCTGCAGGAAGCGCAGGCCCATCAATGCGGCACCGAGCGGAATGCACAGGTACACGATCCACAACGGCAGCTCGAGATCGTAGGAGACCTGTCCGGTCTGGTGCATGAACATCACCCAGCGCGTGCCCAGCACCACGACGACGGCCGCGAACAGCGCGCCGAGCCCCAGGCCTAGCAGGACCAGCAGCCTGCGGCTGCGTGGCCCGGCCGCGTTGACCAGCATGTCCACACCGAGATGGATGCCGGTGCGCACACCGTACGCAGCCCCGAACTTGGCGGACCAGATCACCAGGTAGATCGCCAGCTCCTGCGCCCAGCCCAGATTCACTCGGCTGACGATATCCCACAGCCAGTCGATGCTCGCCGACCAGCGCTGCAGGACATCGAGGAAAATGATCAGCGTGGCGGCCGCCAGGCAGCCCGCCGTGATCCATTCCTCCAGATGGTCGAACAGGCGGCGGAGCACTGTGGTGGGTTGGCGGCCGGAAAGCGGGTGGTCGACTTGGCCTTACTTCTGGTTGGCGGCAACGTAGAACGCTGCGATGGTGTCCTTGCCCACCGTGCCCTCGAACTTGCGATGCACCGGCAACAGCGCTTCGCGCCAGCGGCTGCGCTCATCCTGCGGCAGGACGTACACCTCCGTCGTCTTCGCTGCCTTGATGGCGGCGAGCGCGGCCTCGTTCTCCTGGCGGGCGATGTCGTGCTCGTACTTGGTCGCCTCCTCGAGCGCCGCCTCCAGCTCGCTGCGAATGTGGGGCGGCAAGCCGTCCCAGAACTTCTTGTTGACGATGACCGCGTAGAGGATGTAGCCGTGCTCCGACAGCGTGAGGTGCTTCTGCACTTCGTGCATCTTCTGGGTGTACATGTTGGACAGCGTGTTCTCGGTGCCGTCCACCACTCCCTGCTGCAGAGCCGTGTAGGCCTCGCTGAAGGCCATTGCACGCGGGATGGCTCCCATAGCCTTCATCTGCGCTTCCAGGACTTTGGACGACTGGATGCGCACCTTCAGGCCGCGCAAGTCCGATAGCCTGCGCAGCGGCCGGTTGGCGCTCATGTGCTTGAAGCCGTTGTCCCAATAGGCAAGCCCCTTGATACCTTTGGCCTCCAGCTTGGCGAACAGCTTCCGGCCGACCTCGCCTTCGGTCACGCGGTACAGCGTGGCACGGTCGGGGATGATGTAGGGCAGGTCGAAAACCTCGAACTCGCGCACGCCGATCGGCCCGAACTTCGATACCGAAGGCGCCAGCATCTGCACTGCATTGAGCTGCAGCGCACCCATCTCCTCCTGATCCTTGGCGAGCTGGCTGTTGGGATAGACCTCTACCTTGACGGCCCCTTTCGTGCGCGCCTCCGCCAGCGCCTTGAACTTGAGTGCTGCCTTGCCCTTGGGCGTGTCGGGTGCGACCACATGGCTGAACTTGATGACGATCGGGCCCTGCGCGAGTGCCGGCAGCGCGAGCATGGCCAGCGCGATCGCGCACAGCAGCCGGTTCATGGTCATGTTGTCTTCTCCAGGGTTTTTCGCGAACGCAAGACGGCGCCGATTCTAGCAGGGCAACCAAGTCGGCAAGATGCCCGCTTCGTCTGCCTGCGCCGCGAAGCGGCAGTCGACGCCGAGCTCCGCGACCCAGAGCACCTGTTCGCCGCAGACCAGCAGCGGCAGCCGCTCGCGTCGCCACTGCGGGATCTGTGCCTCCTGCAGCAGGTTCTTCAGCGTCCGGGTCGGCCGGTTCGCAGCAAGTTTGATGCGCTCGCCCCCGCGGCGTGAGCGAACCAGCAGGTCCAGCCCGGCCAGTCGCGCAGCCGCCAGACCAGCACCAGTGGCGCGCTCGAACCGCATCCTGCCGTATCCCGCCGGCAGCGTGAGGTCCGGCTCGCCGCACCAGTGCAGCTCCCAGGGTTTGCCAGGCCCGGCGTCTGCCGGGCCGATCCGCAGCATGCCCCGGTGCCGGTATACACGCGCGCCACCCAGTTGCATAACCGGCTGGGCATCGTCGCGCGCGGTCGCGAGCTGCCGCAGGAGCTCTTCGAGCTGCTCGCGCCGCGGAAACGGCAGGCCTTCCCGCGCGAGGTACCAGCGCAGCAGGTTGCCGGCTCGGGCTGCGCTCAGCTCGCGCAGCCGTGACACGCGCAGCCCGCCGGCCTGAAGCGCGCCCGCCGCGTCGGCGGTCGCCTGATCGTCCGCGATCTCGCTCAGGTCTGCGAAGTTGCGGCTCGCGCGCAGCCAGGTCTGTCGATATCCGGGGAAGCGGGCTGCCAGGCGTGGCAGCACTTCGTGACGCAGGTAGTTGCGGTCGAGGTCCGTGTCGAAGTTGCTTTCGTCCTCGACCCAGTCCAATGCTCGGTCTCGCGCGTATGCGGCAATCCGGCTGCGTTCCACTTCCAGAAGGGGCCGGAGCAACAGCGGGCCGCCGCTGCCGGCGATGCTGCGTGCCACAGGCATCGCTGCCAGGCCGCGCGGGCCGGCCCCGCGCAGAAGCTGCAGCAGCAGCGTCTCGGCCTGATCGTCTACATGCTGCGCGAGGACGACTGCGTCCGCATCCAGGCCCCGGAACACCGCGTAGCGTGCAGCACGGGCGGCCGCCTCGAGTCCCGCTCCGGCGTCGCGCCGCACCTCAACGCGCACGGCGCGGAACGGGACGCAGTAGCTGGCACTGCGCTGCGCGCACAGCGCGCTCCACCCGCTCGCACGCGGGCTCAACTGATGATCGACATGCAAGGCGGTGAGTGCGAAGGAGTGCTCCTTCCGCAGCGCGCTGAGGATGTCGAGCAGCACCATCGAGTCCATGCCCCCGGAGAGACCGAGGACCAGACGGCCCGAGCCCAGGCCAGTGCGAATCAGCACCGACGCGACATGCGCTAGCAGCGGCACGTCGCTGGGATCTCGCTGCTTGCGGGTACGGGCAGGCACGTGGAGCGATCCTCAACTGCCCAGCTCAGGGTTCTCTGTGACCCCTTCCAACCGGTCGCCAGGACGCCGAAAGCTTGCGCAGATGCCGTTGCGTTGCCTGGCGTCTTTGCGTCTAGGCGCTCAGCTCCGCATGCTGGGAAGGAACCAAGAGAAGCCGCCTGCGCAGCGCTGCCGGACGTCAGCGGCTCGCGACTTCCTTGAATTTGCCGTAGCCCATCAGCTTGGTGAAGCGCGCCTCGAGCAGGGCCTCGAGCGGCTTCTCCTGCACCTGGCCCAGGGCCTCCTGCAGCGCGCGGCGCAAGGTCTGGAACACTGCGTTCGGGTCTCGATGCGCGCCGCCGAGCGGCTCCGCCACGACCTTGTCGATGAGTCCGAGGGTCTTGAGGCGATTGGCCGTGATGCCCAGGCTCTCGGCCGCGTCCGGCGCCTTCTCCGCGCTCTTCCACAGGATCGAGGCGCAGCCCTCGGGCGAGATCACCGAGTAGGTCGAGTACTGCAGCATGAGCACCATGTCGCCCACGGCGATGGCCAGCGCACCACCCGACCCGCCCTCGCCGATGATGGTGACGACGATCGGAACGCGCAGCTCGGCCATGACGTAGAGATTCCGTCCGATCGCCTCGGACTGCCCGCGCTCCTCCGCACCGACACCGGGATAGGCGCCGGGCGTATCCACGAATGTCATCACCGGGATGCCGAACTTCTCGGCCAGGCGCATCAGGCGCAGCGCCTTGCGATAACCCTCGGGCCGCGGCATGCCGAAGTTGCGGTACAGCTTCTCCTTGGTGTCGCGGCCCTTCTGATGGCCGATCACCATGACCGTCTGCCCGCCGAAACGGGCCAGCCCCCCGACCACCGACGGGTCGTCGGCGAACGCGCGGTCGCCATGCAGCTCCTGGAAGTCGGCGAAGATGTTCTGGATGTAGTCGAGCGTATACGGCCGCTGCGGATGCCGCGCCACCTGCGAGATCTGCCAGGGCGACAGCTTGGCGTAGATCTCCTTGGTCAAGGCGTTGCTCTTCTTCTGCAGCCGGCCGATCTCCTCGGAGATGTCGAGCGCGGAGTCTTCCTGCACGTAGCGCAGCTCGTCGATCTTGGCTTCCAGCTCGGCGATCGGCTGCTCGAACTCCAGAAAGGTGGTCTTCATCGCCCGCGGCTATCTTCCATAGTTCCTGGCCAGGTAATCGGTGATGGCGGCTGCATCCTGCTCGCTGATCGGCGCCCCCATGACCTTGACCATCTTGCTCACCGATGCCTCCCAGCCCTTACGGTCGAGGAACACCGAGTTCATCGGGATGTAGTCCAGGCTGTGGCACATCACGCAGTTCCCCTCCACCAGCTGCTTGCCCTCGCCGTCCTTGAGCGCGAAGCGCGACTCGTCCGCCAGGGCAGGCGCTGCGAGCAGCAGCACCAACAGTACGGTTCTATTCACGGCGCGCTCCCTAACCGACTTGAATGTCGATCCGCTGCATCACGTTGTTGTGATAGCCGGCGGGGTTGAAGTTGAGCTCGAAGGTCTGGCTGGCGCCGATACGGTTGATGGCCTTTGCCATTACTGCATAGGCCCCGGGCCGCGCGGCTGGCATGAGGTACCGCCACTGCCGCCAGGAGAAGCGCCCGAGGTCGGGCCCGAGGTGCGCGAGCCGCCAGCTGCGCCCGCCATCCTGGGTCACCTCCACGGTCGCGATACCGAATCCACCGTCCCAGGCCACGCCCCTGACCTCGACCGTCTGGTTGGCGGCGAAGCGCTGGCCCTGGTGCAGATTGGTGATCAGCGAGTTGACCACCATCTCCGTGATCGGCGTGCTGGTGTCGGTCTCCTGAGTGAGGAAGCGGTCCACGACGGGGAATTTGCCTTTGGGGATGCGATAGGCCGGCGCCATCCAGAACCCCTTGAAGGGCTGCGTTACCGCATCGATGGCGGTGACGTGCTTGATCCAGTAGGTCGCTGTCCAGCCGGCCACGACCAGACGCACCGGGTAGCCATTCCAGTGCGGCAGCGCCTCGCCGTTCATTTCATAGGCCAGCAGGACGTGGTCCTCCATCGCCTTCCAGACCGGGATGCTCTTGACGAAGTCGGGAGTCTTGGCGAGCACTCCGGCATCCGCACCGTCGCAGACGATCTCCATTGCCTCCTTGCGGATCCCGCCCCGGGCGAGCACGTCCTTCAGCCGCACACCCTTCCAGCGCGCGTTGCCCATCGCGCCGTAGCCCCACTGCACGCCCGGGACATGGGGCCTGGACAGGCCGCGGCGGTTGCCGGAGCATTGGCACAGCGCGTTGACCTCTACGGCTTCGAACTCGCTGCGCAACTGCGCCAGCGTCAGCTCGAACGGCTTGTCGAGGCCTTCGCCCCCGATCCGCAGCCGCCAGTCCTGCGGCAGGATCTCGGGAATGTCGGCGACGTGGTAGCGCACGAAGAAGGCGTCGTTGGGCGTGAACGCCTGATC
>DAIQQA010000168.1:0-10268 GCA_036787045.1 Burkholderiales bacterium
CGCCCCGCCGACACGATCAGGCCGGTCTCCTCGCCGAACTCGCGAACCAGGGCCTGGACCTCATCCTCGCCGGGATCGATAGCCCCGCCGGGCAGGTCCAACCAGTCGCCGCCCTCGGCGGGAACCGCTATCCCGGTCAGTGGCCGCAGACGCTCACGAACACGATCGCGGGTTGTCCAGACAGCGCATCGGCGGCCCTGATCGCCCAGTTTATGCCCTTGGCCACCTCGCTGCGCCCGGCCCAGGCCATGCGACCGTCGATGCCGTCGAGCACCAACGTGAGCTCGCGAAAGTTGGCGCAGATCTCGAGCGGCGCGATCAGGACCATGGTGCGATACTCGGTGAACACACCAAGCCCGACGCGGCTGCCGCAAGGCATCGCTTCGAGGGCACGCCGCAGCGCGAGTTTTGCGGCGGCGAGCCGGCTCGTCGGCCGTCCGCCGACAGCGTAGTCCTCGGCGTTCATGCTTTGGGTGATGTCCAGTACGATCAGGCCGTCGAAGCGCGACACGGGCAGCCGCGGCTGCGGGCCCCAGGCGGCCAGCACCAGCGCCGCGCACGCGAGAGCCAGGGCAATTTGCCGTGAGGCCAGCGGTTTTGGCCACGTCATGGCAGCCCCAGTGTAAAGGCCCGCATCGTCGTCACCGAACGCTCCGATTCGCCGCCCATGGGCAGCGGGTCCGAGGATGCGTCGTCCTGCTCGGGCGCGAGCCGCAGCGCACGCTCGAGGTTGTAGCGGGCGTCCCATTGCCCGGAATCGAGCCTCAACGCCTCGCGGTAGGTTTCCTTGGCAAGCTCGAGCAGCGGACGGGCGCCGACCCAATCGCCGCCGGCAACGATCCGCTCACCTTCCCGCATCAGGGCGTTCGCGGCATCGTAGAGAGCCGCGCCCGCAAGATCCGGCCGGGCCTGCGCGATGTCGCGGTACAGTGCGACGGCGCGGGTGACCTCACCGCGCTGCGCTGCCGCCCACCCCGCGGCAAACCGTGCCTCTGCGGGAGCCCCGGCGCCTAGTGCAGCGAGGCTCTGCGCAGCAGTGGCGGTCTCGACCGCCGCGATCTGCTCGTTCCAGCGCGAGATCTCATGCAGGCGGAGAAGGTCGAGCACGACCAGCGCGGCGAGCGCCAGCGCAATGGTGACCACACCCCGACGCCACGTGCGACGAGTGGTCATCGCCGTTCCCACTCCAGCCTCTGCATGCGCGCGGCGAACAGCAGTAACCCCGCGCAAGCGGCAGCCAGCAGGTAGAGCGTGCCCGCATACTCGCGGCGCGGCTCCATGTGAAGCGTGTAGATCGGGTGCCGCTCGAGCTTGCCGATATCCTCGATCGCCCGCTCCAGGGCCTGGGGGTCCTCGGCCTGGTAGGCGCGGTAGGCGATCCCGGTACTGCGCAGAAACAGATGCAGCGCCAACTCGGGGGCGGCTTCCGGATTGTCGATGATATCGACCTCTGCCAGGCTTCTGCTGTGCGTGGACCGAACGTATAGCCAGTAGAGCGCCACGCGCTCGCGCCTGAGGGCGGTTGCGAGACGCGCGCGCGTGCGAGCGTCGATCTGCGCCCCGCCGTCCGAGACCAGCAGCACCACTCTGCCACCGAGGTATGGCCGCGGCTCGAACAGCGCCGCGACCGCCTCGAGGGCCCGCGCAATGTCCGTCTCGCCCAGCCCCCGGCCGACGTTCTGGGCGTCGATCGCGGCCTGGATCGCCTCGGGCGAGCTGCTGAAATCGAGCACCAGCATCGGCTGCGCGCTGAAGATCAGAAATGCAAAGGCGTCGGCGGAGCGCCTGTGCGCGAACTCGGCGAGCAGTCGGCGCGCCACCTGGCCCTTGGACTCGCGCCGCGTATCGCTCCAGTGCATGCCCGGCTGGCTGCCGAACGGCTGATCCATGCTGCGGCTGCGGTCCAACAGGACCACGATCTCCGCACCCTCTCCCACCCGCGTTACGGACGTCGGCCCGTGGAAAGGCGCGGCGAGCCCGACGATCGTCGCAACGATTGCCAGGCTGGCAACGGCGCGCAGTGCGACGCCGAATGCATCGGAGGCGCGGTCTCGCGGAAGCAGCGCGAGATAAGAGAACCGCGGCAGGCGCGCACGGGCCGGCAGCCAGGGCAGGAGGGCCAGCGGCGCTGCGATCAGGACCAGCGGGTGTGCAAGGCTGATGCCAGCACTCATGCGCGCACCCTCTGCGGCTCATGTGCCGCCAGCGCGCGGGCGAAGGTCGCCAGTCGATCGGGCGGGGGCATTGCTGCCGCCTCGCCAGCATAGAAAAAGCGCGCCGAGCCGGCGAAGAAGTCGCGTATCTCCCGTTCCAGCGCTGACGACCACGGCTGCGCGGCGAAGAACTGCTCCAGGCTGTGGTTGGCCACAGCGAAACCGGCCGCTTCGTCGAAGGCGCGGTGCAGTCGCCGCGCGCGTGCCACCTGGCGCTCGATCGCGCTGTCGGGCCGCATCCTGCGGATGTCCGCGGCAGCCCGGGCGAACGGACGTCTGGCCAGCAAGCGCCGCGGGACCCAACCCTGCCGCCACGCGACATAGCCGCACAGTCCCAACGCGACGAGCGCATACAGCAGCAGCCTCACCCGGGGTGCACGCATGGAGATCCGCGGCGGCGGGGAGTCCGGCTGCATCTGCGTCAGCCCAGCGGTCTCGGCGACATACTCCGGTGTGAGCGGGGAGACCGTCAGCTCCACCTGTGGAATCTGCAGCGCGAGGTCGGGCGCGCCTGGGCGCCGGTAGCTCAGCGCCAGCGTGGGCGTCTGAACGGTGCTCACAGCCACGCCGCTATTGACCACCAGGAACCGCAACGTCAGCGGCGCACCGTTCTTGCGCCCAAGGAGATTGCCAAACCAGCGCTCTCCAGGCTCGATTGCGCGCAGCTCGAGGAACGCGGTCACCCTCCCCGGCTTGGGCAGCCGGCTCGCGTCCAGCTCATACCCGGGCGGCACCTGAACCCGGACGTGCAGCTCGACCTGCTCGCCGATGACGTAGCCGTATAGGCGCACGGGGTCGATGGCCACACTCGCCGTCTGGGCGCTCGCACCGGCGCACGCCATGGCCAGCGTCAGCGCCGTCATCAGCTTAGCCCGCATCGTCTTCGCCGAAGAAGTAACGCGTCACCCGTTCCGGGTCGAAGCCGGCATCCAGATAGAGGGGGCGCAGCCCGAGGCTGCGGAACAGCTTCGTAAGCGCTGCGCGGCGCGCAGCCATCGCTACCTGGATGCGAGCGGCAAGCTCGGGGCGCAGCCACAGGAAGCGGCGTGCCGCGGACTCGCTGTCTGCGACCTCGATCCAGCCGCCATCCGCTGCCCCGGCACCCTCCGCCGGATCCCACACCACCACCGGCACGACAAAGTGCCCCGAGAGCGACGCCAGCACGCTGCGCGCGAACGCGAGGTCGAAGTGGAAATCCGACGCCAGCAGCACCAGCCCGCGGCGGCGGCCGAGATAACGCGCGGCCTCGAGCAGGCCGGCGGCGTTGCGGCCTTCGAGCGGGAGCGAACGCAAGGCTGCGGCGATGCGCATGCCGTGAGCCCGCGAGACCATCGCGGGCCAGACGAGCGACTCATGCACGCGCGTGTCCGCCGCCACGAACCCGAACGGGTCGCCCACGTGCCAGGCCGACTGTCCGGTGCTCTCTACGAGATCCGCGACGCTGTGCTGCTTCCCGCCCCTGGCCCCAAACGCCATGGACGCCGACAGATCTGCGATGACGTAGACGGGGACAGCCACCCGCTCACTCATGGTCCGCACCAGCCACTGGCCGAAGGGATCCGTGGCGCTGCGGCGCAGATCGATGCGACGCGGGTCGGCGCGTGCAAGCAGGGGACGCAGACCGAGATAGACGCCAGCCGCACCCTCGGAGCGCGAGGCGTGAGCACCCGGGCGCGTGCCTACCGGTCTGCCGGGCACGCGATAGTGGAATTCGCCGACCATGCGACCTGCCGGCTAGGGCGCAGGCACGCGAGCGAATGCCTGCTTGAACAACTCGCGCACGATGGCGGTCCGGCGCAGCTCGTACACGGGCTCGAAGAAGATGCGATGCGCCAGGGTCTCGAACAGCACCGCATGCACGTCAGCGGGTTCGACGTAGTCGCGCCCGGCGAGCCACGCGTTCACGCGCGCGGCACGCATGGCCAGGCTCATCCCACGCGGGCTCGCGCCGGCGAGGACGAGCGCGGCGGTATCCACGCCATCGATGACAATTCCATGCTCGTGCGGGCGAGCGATGGTTCCCCAGAGCTCCAGCGCATATCGGCGCAGGGCGGTGCCCGTCTGCACGCAGCGCTGCACCAGCGCACCGGCTTCGTTGAGCCCGCGGAAATCCACCAGTCCTTCCGGCACACGCGCGAGCAGGGCCTCCATGTCGTGGTATGCCGGATCGAACATGAGCGCGAGCCGATCGGCCTCTTCGCCCGGCGCCTCGACTGCCACCTCCATCATGAAGCGATCCTTGGCCGCCGAGGAGATCTCGAAGGTCTCCTCCTTCTCCACCCGGTTGCGGTCCGCGAACACCGTGAGGTGGGGGAAATGGAACTCCCGGTTGAATGCCGACACGCTGCGTTCGGCCATCACCCGCAGCAGCACCGAGTGGACCTGCGGGCGCGCGCGGTTGATCTCGTTGAAGAACAGGATCGACAGCCGCTCCGCGTCGCGCACCAGAGGGCCGGGGTCCACGCGTGGGCGGCCGTCCTCGCCGATGTAGGTGTGGTAGAGCAGATCCGCGGGCATCAGGTCGATCGTACCTTCGATCCGGCTGAAGCCCCCGCCGATGGCGCGCGCGAAAGCACGCAGCAGCAGGGTCTTTCCGACGCCGACGTCGCCTTCGAGCAGCACGTGGCCGCGGGCGAAGATCGCCGTGTTGACGAGGCGCAGGGCGCGTCTCTGGCCAACCACGATGCCACCGACCGCCTCCTCGACGCGCAACGCCTGATCGCGCCAGTCCCTCAACAGCTTGTCTTCGACGCTCATGCGACGGTTCGCAGCGATAGCTCGGTGGATCTCCCGGGGTCACGGCCATGCTGTCACAGCGCAATCCGCAGCGTCAAGCGTTCATAGCCCGAGCAGCCACGCAATGATCTGCTTCGCGACGAAGCCGAGCATGCCAAAGGCGAGCACAAAGAACAGCACGAAGGTCCCCAGCCTACCAGCCTTCGACTCTCGCGCGAGCTGCCAGATGATGAACAGCATGAAGAGCATGAACGCGCCCAACCCGAAGGTCAGGCCGAACTCGGCGATCTGCTCTTCAGTGAGGCCAAACACGGCTCTGCCCGACTGCCTCGTGCTGGTCAGCTACGCCGCGGCAGCCCGGACGCATCCACCGCCTCGCGATAGGCATGCCAAGTCGCATGCCCGATCACCGGGACCGCGACGACGAAGCCGAGCATCAGCGTCAGCAGCGACAGGCCGGTGGCGAGCATGATGATCACGGCCCACAGCACCATGGCCACGGGGTTCTCGCCCACTGCCCGGATGCTGGTGACGAGCGCAGTTACCATGTCCACATCGCGATCCAGCAGCAGCGGCGCGGACACGACGGTCGCGGCGAACACCAGCGCTGCGCCGATGCCGCCGAGCGTGATCCATACCGGGAACAGGAACGAGCCTTCCGACAGGACGATGTGACGCAGCACGCTCTCCACGCCGGTGATCGGCGCCCGCACGAAGAGCGCGAACAGCACTGCGGACACCAGTACCCACATCGTGCCCGCGATCACCAGCAGCAGGCCCAGCCACACCAGGGGACGCGTCCCGCGCTGCCAGGCCGCGATCACATGGCGCAGCGTCGGGTGCTCACCCAGTTCGAGGCGGCGGCTCAGCTCGTAAAGCCCGGTGGCGAGGATCGGCCCGATCAGCAGGAATCCGGAGAAGGCCCCGGGCAGCAGATACCAGTGGCGCAACGTGATCGCCAGGATCACCCAGCCTCCCACCGCGACCGCCAGGCCGTGCAGCAGGCTTGCGAGAGGTGCGCCGGTCAGGTCGCGCCAGCCCAGCAGCAGCCAGGTAAACGGGCGGGCCACTGGCACCTGACGCACCGGCACCGGTATCGCATCGACGGCAGGCTCGTTGGAGGATGTGTGCATAGGACCAGTGAAACGCGCTGTGGGATGGTCGCAATTGTATGCTGCCGGCTGGGCAGCAGTCGTAACCGCGATTGGAAGCAGGCTCAGCAAAGAGACAAGTTGGTTGCGAACCATCGTACGGTCGAGGTGTCGAGCCCAGGAAGCCCTCACAGCCCGTCATCGCGGTTTTCTTCGTGTCTTCGTGGTGCGAGGTGTGAGTAGTGCGTCGCAGCACTAGGCACCTGCCGGCTCGGGCATAATGCGCCGTCACGGACCAGAGGACCGACTATGACCAGGACCGTCGACTATTTCTTCTCCACCGTTTCGCCTTGGACCTACCTCGGGCACGAACGCTTTCGCGCGATGTGCACGGCGCATGGCGCCCGCGTCAACGTGCGTCCCTGCGATATCGGCGGAAAGATCTTCCCTGTCTCCGGCGGCCTCCCCCTCAAGCAGCGTGCACCGCAGCGCCAGGCGTATCGCCTGGCGGAGCTGAAGCGCTGGCGCGACTACCTCGGCATCCCGCTGACGCTCGAGCCGAAGTACTTTCCCGCCGACGGCGAACCGGCGTCACGGCTGATCATCGCGGCCAGCCGATTGAGCGAGGACGCTGCAATGGCATTGACCTTCGCCGTCCTGCGCGCCTGCTGGGCCGAGGAACGCAATGTCGCCGATTGCGACACGCTCAAGGCGATCCTGGAGGAGCAGGGATTCGGCGCCGAGGCGCTCATGCATCACGCTGCGGGCGCGGAGACTAGGGCCACCCACGATAGGTACACGCAGGAGGCGATCCACAAGGGCGTGTTCGGCGCGCCGACCTACATCGTCGACGGCGAGCTGTTCTGGGGGCAGGACCGGCTCGACTTTGTAGAGCGCGCGCTGGCGCGCACCTCCTAGCCCTTACTTCATAACCGCAGGGGCGCAGAGAGTGCAGAGGATCACGGAGCACAGAGGGATCTTGTTCTGGTCTTCCGGTTTTCTTCGTGTCTTCGTGCCCCCGGATCGGAGTCCGGGGCAGGCTTCGTGGTGAGAAGTGGGATCGGGCCTTCCCCTCAGTCATGGTCGATGCGCATGGCCTCGAGGAAACGAGACACGAGGTTGTAGCCCGCGATCGTGGCGGTAAGCTCCACGAGCTGGCGAGGATCGAAGTGCGGCCGCACTAGCGCGAACACCTCATCCGGCACGTGGACGTGGCGCGTCATGCATTCGGCGTATTCCAGAACGCCGCGCTGTTTCGCATCGTACCGAGACGATTCGCGCCACGCGGGAAGGTCGTCGAGCTGTTCCTGCGTGAGCCCCACCTTCAGGGCGAAGGGCACATGCGCCTGGTACTCGTAGTCCGCGCCGTTAATCACCGCGATAAGCATGATCGCCAGCTCGCGGTATTGGCCCGGCAGCTCGGCCTGCTGCCGGATCGCAGTAAACAGGTGCAACCACCCCTCGGCCACCTTGGGGCTGTTCAACAGTGCCCGATAGAGGTTGAGCACCCTGCCGCCGCGCTCTGCGCGGATGCGGTCGCACAAGGCTTTCAGCTCGGGGTTGGTGGTGTCGTCTAGGTACGGGACTCTGGCCATGCTATCGCTTTCATTCATTGAATTGAACCACAGAGGCACAGAGAGACAGAGTACACCGCAACGCGAGGACTGTTCGAATCGGGCCCCACACAAAGGTGCGCTCAGCTCGGAGACTCAGGATTCGCGCTCGAGTCCTCTGTGCGTCTGCGTCTGCGTCTCTGTCGTTTATCGTGCCGGCATCAGTCGTTGTGCAAACGCGCCGCAAACCCCACCGCGGCCAGCGCGTCGATCACCTGCTGGACGTGCTCGTGGTCGCGCGTCTCCAGGACGAAGTCCACCTCGACGCTTTGCACGGGCAGGCTGGTGAACGCACGCTGATGCGAGATCTCCTCGATGTTGGCGTTCTGCTCGGCCAGGCAGGCTGTCACTCTCGCCAGCGCCCCGGGCAGGTCGCGCAGCTCGACGGTCAGGCGGGTGAGACGGCCGGTGCGCACCATGCCGCGCTCGATGATGTCGCCCAGCATCAGCGGATCGATGTTGCCGCCGCACAGCACCAGCCCGACCTTCTTCCCGTGGAAGCGATCGCGATGCGCCAGCACCGCAGCCAGACCGGCCGCGCCCGCGCCCTCGACTACGGTCTTCTCGATCTCCAGCAGCAGCACGATGGCCTGCTCGATGTCGCCCTCGTCCACCAGCAGGATCTCGCGGACCAGCTCGCGCACGACCGGGAGGGTGAGTCTGCCGGGCTCCTTCACGGCGATCCCGTCGGCGATGGTGGTCGTGCCGAACTCCGGCGCCAGACCCCGGATGGCGCAATACATCGAGGGAAAGCGCGTGGTCTCGGCGCCGAATACCTCGATGGAAGGTTTCACGCCCTTGGCCGCAACCGCCATGCCGGCGATGATGCCCCCGCCGCCGATGGACACGACCAGCACGTCGAGATCGGGCTGCGCCGCCAGCATCTCCAGCGCGATGGTGCCCTGGCCGGCGATCACCTTCTCGTCGTCGTAGGGGTGGACGAAGGTCAGGCCGCGCGCGCGGGCCAACTCGACCGCATGCGCCTTCGCTTCGTCGAACAGCTCGCCGTGCAGGATGACCTCGGCACCGTGGCGGCGGGTGTGGACGACTTTCACGCCGGGTGTGTAGCGCGGCATGACGATCACCGTTGGGATGCCCAGGCGCCTGGCATGATAGGCCACGCCCTGGGCATGATTGCCCGCCGACGCAGCGATTACGCCACGGCTGCGCTGCTCGGAGGTGAGCGACAGCAACTTGTTCAGCGCACCGCGTTCCTTGAACGAGGCAGTGAACTGGTGGTTCTCGAACTTCAAATAGATCTGCGCCCCGGTGATCTCGGACAGCGTACGCGAATGCAGGCAGGGGGTCTGTACGATGTCGCCGTCGAGCGCCAAGGCGGCGGCGCGGACGTCTTCGAGAGTGATGCTCATAGTGGTGGTAGCCTACCAGACCATGGGACGGGGGAAACAAAAAAAGCCCGCCGAAGCGGGCTTTCTCTAAGGTAGGCTAAAGGTTCAAGCGGCCATGATGTTGGAGGCTTGCTTGCCCTTCGGGCCGGTGGTGATGTCGAAGCTCACCCGCTGGCCCTCCTTGAGGGTCTTGAAGCCATCCATCTTGATTGCCGAGAAATGCGCGAACAGGTCTTCGCCTTTCTCGTCCGGCGTAATGAAGCCGTAACCTTTGGACTCGTTGAACCACTTGACCGTACCAGTTGCCATAAAACGTACCTCGTACTGATTTGAAGAGCGGGCTACCACCCGTACTGATGTTTGGGCTGCAAGACCGCCTACGGCCGAACCGGTACGGCGTAATACTTGAACCTAAACATGGCGCGGATGATACCTCTTTTTCGGCGCGACGCCACTGCTTCTTGCGCTATGCGAACGGCGGCTCCGGCGAGGCCTGATGCCGCTGTCCTGACGGCGCACAGCACCCCCAGAGTAGGTCCGGTTGATGCTTCATCGCAACATGAATGCCGCGGCCTGGAGCCTGCCAGTCATCAACCTCGAGACGGAGAAAGCGCTCGACGCGGGGACACGGACGCCTCACATGAGCCGGTCAGGCGCTCCACCACACTGCGTCACGCGGCCGCTGCGGCACGATGGTCAACTCGGCAAAATCATGAAAATCATGACGCGGCCGATCCGCCCTCCGCGCGCCGTTTGTGCCAAACTCTTCTCCGCAAACGGAACAGATCAGGAGGAGTGAGGGAGATGACACGCCTGCGTCGCAGTATTCAGTGTTCGGCGCTGGCCGCCTGCCTGGCGTTCGCCGGGACAAGCTGGAGCTCCGAAGACGGCGGCCCGGGGCCGGCAAGTTGGGCCGACGACCTCACACCGATCGGACCGCAGGACTGGAGCTACGAGCGCGCCGCACACCTGCTGGAGCGCGCCGGCTTCGGCGGCACGCCGCAGGAGATAAAGCGCCTCGCCCACATGACGCCGGCGCAGGCGGTTCGCCATCTGGTTCACTACCAACAGGTCGACAAGAGCCACCTGCGACCGTTCGAACACTCCGGCGTGCACGACGCAGGACTCGACCCTTTCCCGCCCAGCCGCCCTGCGACCACCGACCTCGCCCGCAACCAGGGCGAAGCCCTCGGTGTGAAGGTCAAGCCGGGTGGCAACCGCCGCATGCAGCCGGTGGTGAACAAGTTCTTCTACTGGCTGCGCGCC
>DAIQQA010000047.1:0-28686 GCA_036787045.1 Burkholderiales bacterium
GAACCGGCGTACACGGCTTTGCAGGCCGCTGCATAACCACTCTGCCACCCCGCCGCGGGCGCTCCGGCTGACACGGCAGGGCGTGCCAGTCGGAGCTCAGGAGCCGATGGGCGGCTTCGACCGCCGAACCGGCGCGCGAACGCGCGCCCTGCCGGTTGAAACTAGAAAGGGAAAACGAAGCGCAGGCGCTCCGATTTCCCTGGCAATCTGGAGCGGGAAACGAGGCTCGAACTCGCGACCCCAACCTTGGCAAGGTTGTGCTCTACCACTGAGCTATTCCCGCGTCGAAACGAACTCGCAATTATAGGGCCGCGACCTCGAGTGTCAAGACAGCCTCCTGGGCTATTCGAGCGGCTCCTCCCTGCCCAGGATTCCGGGCAGAGCCCTGCGCATGTAATAACCCATCGACCAAAGCGTGAGCAGTGCGGCGAGATAGATCAGCAGCGTCCCAAGGGCCTGGGCCGACACCCCGAGCAGCCTGTCGTGATACAGGAGCAGCAGGATAGCGGCCATCTGACATGTGGTCTTGACCTTGCCGAGGAACGACACGGCCACGCTGCGGCTGCGACCGAGCTTCGCCATCCACTCCCGCAGGGCGGAGATGGCAATCTCACGGCCGATGATGATCACGGCGATAAACGGGAGCACGCGGCCCGCGCCGACCAGCACGATCAACGCTGCTGCCACCATCAGCTTGTCCGCGACCGGATCGAGGAAGGCGCCGAACGCCGAGGTCTGGTTCAGGCTGCGGGCAAGGTAGCCGTCCAGCCAGTCGGTGATGGCTGCCACTGCGAACACGACCGCAGCGGTCAGATTCTTCTGCCCGGGGCCGAGCCAGTTGTCCGGCACGTAGAAGATAACCAGGAACAGCGGGATGAGCAGGATCCGCAGCCAGGTCAGCAGGTTGGGTATGTTCAGCGGCATCAGTGCAGGTGCTGGTAAATGCGTTCGGCCAGCGCGCGGCTGATCCCGTCCACCTGCTGCAGCTCCTCCACACTAGCAGCTGCAAGCCCCTTGAGGCCGCCGAAACGGGCCAGCAGCTTCTGACGCCGCTTGGCACCGATTCCGGCGACACTCTCGAGCGTGGACGTGCGGCGGGTCTTGCCTCGTCGGCCGCGGTGGCCGGTGATGGCGAACCGGTGGGCCTCGTCGCGGATCTGCTGGATCAGATGCAGGCCGGGATGGTCCCTGGACAGCCGGACGGGCTCCGCGTGGCTGGGCATGATGAGCTGCTCCAGCCCGGGCTTGCGCTCTTCGCCCTTGGCCACCCCGATGAGCGCGATGTCGCCCAACCCGAGCTCCTCGAGTATGCCGCGCGCGCTAGACACCTGCCCCTTGCCGCCGTCGATCAGGATCAGATCCGGAAGCTTACCCTCCCCGGCGACCACCTTCCGGTAACGCCGGTCCAGCACCTCCCGCATGGCGCCGTAGTCGTCGCCCGCCGCCACACCCTGAATGTTGTAGTGACGGTACTCGCCCTTCTTCATGCCGCCCTCGTCCCACACCACACAGGACGCGACGGTGGCCTCACCGAAGGTATGGCTGATGTCGAAGCACTCGATGCGCTGGGTGGAGGCAGGCAAACCCAGCGCTTCCTGCAGGCTCGCGAGCCGCGCTTCCTGGGTCGCCTGCATGTGCAGCCGCTGCTCGATGGCCAGGCGCGCATTGGTCTCTGCCATGTTCAGCCACGCGCGCCGCTCTCCGGTTACGGCAGCCGAGATCTGCACTCGGTGTCCAGCCTGCTCGCTGAGCACCTGTGCCAGCGCCTCGCCGTCCACCTCGCGGTTCACCAGCACCAGCGCGGGGACGTCGCGGTTCAAGTAGTGCTGACTCAGGAACGCCTCCAGCGCATGCGCTTCGTCGTAGCCGTCCGCGTGGTCCGGAAAGAAGGACTTGTCGCCCCGATGCAGCCCCCCGCGCACCGTTACCAGATTGAGGCACAACAGGCCCGCTTCGCTGATCAATGCCACGATGTCCACGTCGCGGGAGCGCTCGCTGGCTACGAACTGGGTCTGTCGCACGCCGCGCAGCGCCCGAATCTGGTCGCGGTAGAGTGCAGCATGCTCGAAATCCAGCGCCTCGGACGCAGCCTCCATGCGGCGTTCCAGTCTTTCCAACACCTCGTCGTCGCGTCCGAGCAGGAACAGCTCTGCATTGTGGACGTCTTCAGCATAGGCAGCCTCCTCGATCAGGCCGACGCATGGCGCCGTGCAGCGTCGGATTTGATGCAGCAGGCAGGGCCGTGTGCGGTTGCTGAAGACGGTGTCCTCGCAAGTGCGCAGCCTGAACACCTTCTGCATGAGCTGGATGCTGCTGCGCACCGCGCTCGCGCTGGAGAACGGGCCGAAGTAGCGGTTGGCCTTGTCGAGCGGGCCGCGGTAGAAGCCCAGCTTGGGGAACCGGTGTCCGGTGATCTGCAGGTAAGGGTAGGACTTGTCGTCCCGGTACAGGATGTTGTAGCGGGGCGAGAGAGCCTTGATCAGATTGTTTTCGAGCAGCAACGCCTCGGACTCCGAGCGTGTCACGGTAGTCTCGATGGCGCGAACCTGGGCCACCATCACCTGGATGCGGGGCCCGAGGGCGGCTGTCTTCTGGAAGTAGGAGGCCACCCGCTTCCTCAGGTCGCCAGCCTTGCCGACGTAGAGTACCTCCCCGGCCGCGTCGAGCATCCGGTAGACGCCGGGCAGATGGGGCAAGGCGGCGACATGCTCGTCCAGGTCCACCGCCGGGGCAGCCGCATCCGCCGGCCGAGCCGCTGCGTGACGGACGTGGGCGGGAAGTTTGGTCATGCCCTGCCGCGCGAATGTGGGGTTGGTGGCAATCGAGGAAGGAATCGCGCTCGCAGCAAGCGGCGCGGCGCCGGTGCTTCCTCACCTGGCACCTCCGGCGCCGCCCACCTGACACAGCGTGCCGCCTATTATATCGGCTGGGCTCAGCGGCCCCGCAGTGCGTCGCGGAGTGCACGGCCTGCGCACCAGGACACCTGCCCGAAAAGCGTGGGCAATCGTTTCGTGTTCGGGTAAAATTTCCGGTTTTTCAAGAGCTCAGCCATGGCCAAAGTTTCCGCGACCGAAATCCGCGCCGGCAATCTGCTGGAATGGGACAAGCGCGTCTGGCGCGTACTCAAGTCCCACCACGTCCACGTCGGCGGCCGCGGCGGCGCCTACATGCAGGTGGAGATGAAGGACATCGAAGCCGGCACCAAAGTCAACCAGCGCTTCCGCACCGACGAGAAGGTCGAGCGCGCGTTCGTCGAGTCGCGCGAGATGGAGTACTTGTACGACGACGGCACGGGCTACGTGTTCATGGACCGGGAAAGCTTCGAGCAGTTGACGCTTTCCAATGACCTGCTCGAGGGCCAAGTGGAGTATCTGCTGCCCAACACGCTGGTACAGGTCAACTTCCACAACGAGCGCCCGATCGGGGTGCAACTCCCGGCAAGCGTGGTGCTGACCATCATTGAGACCGAGCCAACACTCAGGGGCGCGACTGCCACCGGGTCGTTCAAGCCGGCCAAGACACAAACCGGCCTGACCGTAATGGTCCCTCCCTTCGTGGGAGAGGGCGAGAAGATAAAGGTCAACACTGACTCGGGTGACTACATCGAGCGGGTGTAAGTGCGCTACTGAACTAGAAGCTCAATCGCGTCGGGGAAAGGGAAGCACGCGTCCCGATTTCTCCGGTGTCTCGTCCGCTGGCTCTGGACCGTTCTCGGTGCCCAGCCGCCCAAGCGCCAGGCGCAGCTGCGCGAGTTGGTCGGCCAGCATAGCCTGCAGTCGCATCGTGGCGGCCAGGGGAGTGGCCGCCTCGCGGCGCTCCTGATCGATCCGGGCCTGCAGTTCCCGCAGCTGTGGTTGCCGCTCCGGGGCTGCGCGCGCCATCAGTTCGTCGATCGCCGCAGCCCGCCGACGCTCGAACTCCTGCGGCTCGTCGCGCGCGAGCCTCCGCCACTCGTCGAAATCGAATGCCATCGGCCCAGTCTAACGGCGAGTGAACAGCTTTACCACGGCCGTCGGGGGCTGGCGCTGGGTCCCCGCCAGTTCCGGCTGCAGGGTGACGTGCTCGATCCCGAAGC
This sequence comes from Burkholderiales bacterium, assembly GCA_036787045.1. Classification (GTDB taxonomy): domain Bacteria; phylum Pseudomonadota; class Gammaproteobacteria; order Burkholderiales; family SHXO01; genus SHXO01. Next base: position 4,076 of record DAIQQA010000047.1, read on the forward strand.
GCTCCAGAAGCAGCGTGCGTGCTTCTCCCAGCACCTGTGGCCAGCGATCCAGGCTCGACAGCTCCAGATGGGCCGACAGCGCCACCCGGCCGCTGGAGATGTTCCAGACGTGCAGGTCGTGCACACTTTGCACACCTGGCAAGCGCGCCAGGGCGTGCCCGACCTCCTCGAGACGAATGGCAGAGGGCACGCCTTCCATCAGAACATGCAGCGCCTCGCGCAGCAGGTGCAGCGTCGAGCCCAGGATGAGCAGGGCGATGACCAGCGACAAAATGGGATCGATCGACATCCAGCCCGTGAAGTAGATGACCGCGCCCGCTACCAGTGCAACCACCGAGCCCAGGACGTCGGACATCACGTGAAGCAAGGCGGCGCGGGTGTTGAGGTTGCGCTCGCCGCGGCTGATCATGAAGGCCACCGCCAGGTTCAGCAGCAATCCGACGAACGCGACGATCAGCACACCCAGGCCTTCCACCGGAGAGGGTGCGAGCAGCCTTCGGATCGCTTCCACCACGATCAGGATCACCACCAGCAGCATGCTCAGGCCGTTGACAAAACCCGCCACGACCTCTGCCCGGGCCAGCCCAAAGCTGTGGCGCAGCCCGGCCGGACGCTGGCTCAACCAGGCCGCAAACCACGCGAGCCCGAGCGCAACGGCATCGGAGAACATGTGCCCGGCATCGCTCAGCAGGGCCAGCGATCCGAACCAGAGACCGCTCAGCAGCTCGAGGAGGGCGTAGCCGACCGTGAGCACCAGCGCGATCCCCAGGGTGCTGCTGCTGCCCATCCCCGCCGACAGGGCGGGCGCCTGGCCGGTGTCGTGATGACGATGAGGATGAGGGTGATGCACGCCCATGACAGTCAGGCGGTCAGGCCAGCACAGTCGCAAGCTCGTCGCGCGCAGCCAGCCACGCCGGGTCGCTGGAGAGCTCGCCCAACCGCCGTAGCGACGCATTGCAGTGGAGCGCGGCAAGGCGTGCGTCCCACCCTGCTGGCGGCTCCCACTGCAGACCATCCAGCAGCTCATCGGCGGCGTCGGGACGATTGCAGACCACCACCAGATCGCACCCCGCACGCAGCGCTGCCGTCGCCCTGGCGATGATGCCGCCGGCCACCGTCGCACCCTCCATGCTCAGGTCGTCGCTGAAGATGATGCCGCGGAACTGCAGCGTCCCGCGCAAGACCTGCTGCAACCAGACAAGAGAGAACCCTGCAGGTTGCGCGTCCACCGCCGGGTAGATCACGTGGGCGGGCATCACGGCGTCGAGCCCGCGGGGGATCAGCCGACGGTATGGCAGCAGATCGGCCGCATCGATCAGCGCGAATTCCCGTTCGTCTACCGGGACCTCCAGGTGCGAATCGGCGGAGACATGGCCGTGCCCCGGGAAGTGCTTGCCGACGGCGGCCATGCCCTGGCTCCTCAGGCCGTCCATCACTGCCCCGGCCAGCTCGCCTACTGCCTCCGGGTCGCGGTGAAAGGCCCGGTCGCCGATGACGCCGCTGTAGCCGTAGTCGAGGTCGAGCACGGGTGTGAAGCTCAGGTCTATGCCGGTGGCCGCCAGCTCCGAGCCGATCACCACGCCGGCTGCGCGCGCAGCCTTGATCGCCTCCCGCCGGTCCCTGTCCCACAGCCGACCCAGGCTGGCCATCGGAGGCACCACCGTATAGCCGCCCTGCCGGAAGCGTTGCACGCGCCCGCCTTCGTGATCGACGCTGATCAGCAGGCGCGGGTGACGCAGCGCGCGGATCTCCGCGGTGAGGGCTGCAACCTGCTCCGGTGTGGCGTAGTTACGCGCGAACAGGATCACGCCACCGACGAGGGGATGGCGCAGCCGCGTGCGATCCTCGTCGGTCAGGGCATGGCCGGCCACATCCAGCACGACCGGTCCGGGGTTCAGCTTGAGGGCACTGCGCATGTCAGGAATCGCTCCAGGAGGAAGGCAGGTGCAGGGCGTGCCGTCAGGCCATGCGAGACGGTGCCGAGTGCGCCTCGCGCATCAGCGCCTTCATCTCGCGTACCGCCTGGGCGAAGCCAACGAACAGCGCGTGCGCGATGATGGCATGACCGATGTTCAGCTCTGCGATCTGCCGGATCGCGGCGATGGGCTGAACGTTGTGGTAATGCAGCCCGTGCCCGGCGTTGACCTTCAGGCCCAGACCGGCGGCGTAGGCGGCGGCTGCACGGATGCGCTCCAGTTCCTTGCCGGCGTCGGGCCCGGCTTCGGCATACGCGCCGGTGTGGATCTCGACGACCGGCGCGCCGGCGGCGCGCGCTGCGTCGATCTGGACGTGGTCTGCCGCGATGAACAGCGACACGCGGATGCCGGCGTCAGCCAGTGCCTGGCACGCGGAACGCACGCGCTCCAGATGACCGGCCACGTCCAGACCACCCTCCGTAGTGCGCTCCAGACGCCGCTCCGGCACGAGGCAGACGTCATGGGGCCGCACCCGCAGCGCGATCGCGATCATCTCGTCTGTTACGGCGCTCTCCAGGTTCATCCGCGTAGCGATTACTGCGCGGATCTGCAAGACATCGGAATCCTGGATGTGGCGCCGATCCTCCCGCAGGTGCAGCGTGATGGCGTCGGCCCCAGCCGTCTCGGCCATCAGTGCCGCCTGGACGGGGCTGGGGTAGCGCGTTCCGCGTGCCTGCCGCAGCGTGGCGACGTGGTCGATGTTGATGCCCAATTCGATCATCCCTGCTCCGATCATCCCGGTCCGGTCATGAGAAGTGCATGTCGCGCAGCAGCTGACGCGTGTGGAGCGGCTGGCCGCCGAGGTGGTGGTTGATCACCGCGCGCATCACCGCCCGGCTCTGTTGGATGGTGACGGGGTCGGAGTAGTCGTCGTGCGCCATGTCCAGCAGCGTCTTGCCGACGACCAGCAGATCAAGATCCCCAGTCTGGGTAGCCGCGGCGCAGCGCACCGCACCGCGCTCCGGCACGTAGGTGTAGCTGGTGGCCGCATCGATGACTACGCCCTCCGCATCATGCGTGAGGGCCAGCCCGTATCCAAGGTCCGCGAGCATGCGGCGCTCGAACCGGCGCAGGACCGCCGCGGGCGGAGCGCCCGCACGCAGAGCCGACAGTGCATCCTCGTAGCCCGCGTACATCCCCTCGTGCGGGTCGTCCCGCTGGGTGAGCCTGAGCACCAGCTCGTTCAAGTAGAAGCCGCAGACCAGCGCGAGCCCGGACAGCTGAGGGTGCCCCGCCGCCCACTCGGCACGATGCAGCACGCGCAGCTCGGATTTCCCGGACCAGGCAAGCAGCAGCGGCTGAAAGGCCATCAAGGTGCCGCGCAGCGCGGAGCGCGGGCGCCGCGCGCCCTTTGCTACCAGCCCGATCCGGCCACGGTCGCGCGTGAAGACCTCTACTACGAGGCTGGTCTCCTTGAAGGGATAGCTGTGCAGGACATACCCGGGCTCGGCCTCGCGCAGGGTGTGCGGGATGGAAGGTGCGTTCACGGCGAGCCGAAGGACACCACTTCACCGCGGAAAGCGCAGAGGGCGCGGCGGAAAAGCAATGCAGGGTCGCACCAGCTGCTTTCACCAGCACAGCGCCACGTCGTTCCTGAGCAGGGCACTGAAATATTCCTCTGCGTCCTCTGCATCCTCTGCATCCTCCGCGTCCTCCGCGGTTCGTGCTTTCGAGGCCTAATCATAGCCGAGCCGCTTGAGAATAGCCGCGTCGTCCATCCAGCCGCCCTTCACCTTGACCCACACTTCCAGGAACACCTTCCCCCCGAACAGCTTCTCCATATCCAGGCGCGCCTGGGTGGCGATCTCCTTGAGCTTGGACCCGCCCTTGCCGATCACGATCGCCTTCTGCCCTGGCTTGTCCACCAGGATAGCCGCGTGGATCCGGCGCAGCCCCGCCGCCTCGCTGCCCTCGTGGCTGTGCTCGAAGCGCTCGATCTCCACGGCAGTGGCATACGGCACCTCCTCACCCAGCAACCGGAACAGCTTCTCCCGGATCAGCTCGGCCGCGAGGAACCGCTCGTTGCGATCCGTGATCTCGTCCTCGCCATACAGCGCAGGCGCCTGCGGCAGCAGCTTGCGCACCTCGTCCAGCAGCTCGGCGGTCTGCCGGCCGGTCTTGGCGCTCACCGGCACGATCGCCTCGAAGGGGTGGGCACGCGACAACTGATCGACGAACGGCAGCAGCTGCGGATACCGGTCCAGGCGGTCGACCTTGTTGATCGCCAGAACGACTTTCGCTCCAGCAGGAAGCTGCTCGAGCACCCGTTTGTCCTCCGGGCCGAAGCGCAGGGCTTCGACGACCAGCACGATCGCGTCGACTGTTGCGAGCGCTTCCTCTGCGGTGCGATTCATCAGGCGGTTGAGTTGGCTGCCATGGCGAGCCTGGAGGCCGGGCGTGTCCACGAAGATGAACTGGGCATCGGGCCGCGTGACGATACCGAGGACGCGATGTCGCGTGGTCTGCGGACGTCGTGACGTGATGCTGATCTTCTGGCCGACCAGCCGGTTGAGCAGCGTCGACTTGCCGACGTTGGGCCGGCCAACGATGGCCACCAGCCCGGTGCGAAATCCGTTCTCCATTTGGACTTTGCAACCCGCGTCAACCACGGAGGACACAGAGGAACACAGAGCTAACTACTGCCGCCAGATAGATCCCGAGCTCGTCCGCGAGTTCGGTCAGCGACCTGCGAGCATCCGCGACGGAAACGCGATCGGGTCGTGCCAACCCATGCGGCTTCGCCCCGTTCGTTCCAGGTCTTCGCTTTCCTCTGTGACCCTCTGCGTCCTGTGCGTTGAGTGCGGTTTGCATGAAGCAATACCTCAATGGCCCAGCGCCTCCTCATAGGCAAGCCGAGCGGCGAGCTGCTCCGCACTGCGTCGGCTCGGCCCTTCCCCTTCGGTGCGGATCGACAGCTCGGGGATCAGGCACTCGACGTGGAACTGCTGCTCGTGGGCCTCGCCGCGTACTTCGATCACGTTGTACTTGGGCAACGCCAGGCGTCGCCCCTGGAGCAACTCCTGCAGCAACGTCTTGGGGTCCTTGCCCAACGCCTTGGGATCCAGTTCCGTCACGAGCGGCTCATACAGCTTCCGGATTACACCCGCTGCGGCATCGAACCCGCCATCCAGGAAAATCGCACCGAAGCAGGCCTCCAGCGCATCGGCCAAGATGGACGGACGCCGGAAGCCTCCGCTCTTGAGCTCGCCCTCACCCAACAGCAGACAGCTGCCCAGATCCAGTTCGTCCGCCAGGCGGTGCAGGCTGTCCTGGTTGACCAGGTTGGCGCGCAGACGGGACAGATGCCCCTCGGGCAGCCGCGGGAAGCGCTCGTAAAGCAGCGAGGCGATCGCGCAGTTCAGCACGCCGTCGCCGAGAAACTCCAGACGCTCGTTGTGCGAGGTGCCGTAGGAGCGGTGGGTAAGCGCCTGGCGCGCAAGCTGCGCGTCGTTGAAGCGGTAACCCAGGCGCGAGAACAGTGCCTCGTGCGTCATGCCCCTCGGGTAAGCAGACGGCTACGGCGCCGTGGCTTCGAAGTCGATGCAGACACTGACGTTGGACAGGAGGGGCACGCACCGCTGGTACGCCGCGATGATCGTGAAGCCCTCGCCTTCCTTGGTGACCTCCAGGTCGCTCGCATCGATCGAGGTGATGTCGTCGATGGTCGATCGCTGCTTGAAAGCTCTCATGACTTCGCGCGCTCCGCCACCGCGCAAATCCGGGCTGAAAGCGATATCCGTGATCACCCGCTTCACGGTGAAGTACTCGATATAGGCCGGCAGCAGCTTGAAGCCGATGAGGGCGACCACCACGATCACTGCGGAAACCATGAGAAGACCTATCAGGCTTAAGCCTCGCTGCTGCTTCATTGCTGCCTCCGCTAGTTGATGCGCATCCCGATGCGGCCGAAATCGCTGAAGTTCCACCAGATCATGAAGGCCTTGCCGACGATGTTGCGCTCGGGCACGAACCCCCAGTAGCGACTGTCGCTGCTGCTGTCGCGGTTGTCGCCCATGAGAAAGTAATGGCCGGCCGGAACCTGGCAGGTGAAGCCCGAGTCATCGTATTGACAGTTGTCGCGCTGCGGGAACTGGCGCACCCCGACCAACTGGACGGGCGGGACCTCCGGGTTGACGAGTATGGCATGATCATGCTGGTCCAGCAGTTCCCGGTAGCGCTTCGCCGACACCACGTTCAGCCCGCCCTCGGTGTACTCGTAGTCGCTGTCCGGCTCGGTCTGCACCGGCCGGCCGTTGATGGTCAGCACCTTGTCGCGATAGGTCACCACGTCCCCGGGCAGCCCTACCACGCGCTTGATGTAATCCAGTGAGGGATTCTCGGGATAGCGGAACACCATCACTTGACCGCGCTGGGGTTGGTTGACGTCGAGAACCTTCAGGTTGACCACCGGCAGCCGGATGCCATAAGTGAACTTGTTCACCAAAATAAAGTCGCCCACCAGCAAGGTGGGGATCATCGACCCCGAGGGGATCTTGAACGGCTCCACCAGGAACGAGCGCAACAGGAATACCAGCAGGATCACCGGGAAGAAGCTCTTGGAGTATTCCACCCACCAGGGCTCCCGCCCAGCCTGCTGGTGGACCTCCTGAAGGACTTGATCCCGTCGAGACCGGTAATCGGCTTCCGACTCTCCGGCCTTGAGGGCAAGTTTGCTCTCGGCGCGCGCCAATGTGGCCCGGACCGCAGCGTCGCGGCGCTGTTTCAGGAAGAAGCGGTCCAGCAGCCAGACGCCACCGGTCACCGCCAGCAGCAGGAGCATTCCCAGGGCGAAGTTCATAGGAGCAGAGCCTTCAGGTTGGGGCGGACTGCATGGTCCGGGAGCGGGCGGGGCGGATGGGCTATTTGCCTTCCACCTGCAGGATGGCCAGAAATGCCTCCTGGGGGATCTCGACGGTACCGATCTGCTTCATGCGCTTCTTGCCTGCCTTCTGCTTCTCTAGAAGTTTGCGCTTGCGCGTAATATCTCCGCCGTAGCACTTCGCCAGCACGTTCTTGCGCAGCGCCTTGATCGTCTCGCGAGCGATGATGTGGGACCCAATTGCGGCCTGCACTGCGACATCGAACATCTGCCGCGGAATCAGCTCGCGCATGCGCTCGGCCAGCTCGCGCCCGCGTGGCTGCGCGCTGGCGCGATGGACGATCACAGACAACGCGTCCACCCGATCTCCGTTGATGAGGATGTCGAGCTTGACCAGGTCGGCCGGGCGGAACTCCTTGAACTCGTAGTCCAGCGATGCATAGCCGCGGCTGACGGACTTGAGCCGGTCGAAGAAGTCCATCACCACTTCGTTCAGCGGCAGCTCATAGGTGAGCATGACCTGGCGTCCCATGTACTGCATGTTCTTCTGGACGCCACGCTTGCCGGTGCACAGGGTCATCACCGGACCCACGTAGTCGCTCGGAACGAGGATGGTGGCGGTAATCACCGGCTCACGGACCTCCTCGACTTTGGACAGGTCCGGCAAGCGCGACGGGTTCTCGACCTCGAGCTGCGTCCCGTCGCGCATCAGCACCTGGTAGACGACCGTCGGCGCGGTCGTGATCAGGTCCATGTCGTACTCGCGCTCAAGGCGCTCCTGGACGATCTCCAGATGCAGCAGGCCGAGGAAGCCGCAGCGGAAGCCGAAGCCCAAGGCCTGGGAGGTCTCCGGCTCGAAGCGCAGGGAGGCGTCATTCAGCCGCAGCTTCTCCAGCGCATCGCGCAGGGCGTCGTACTCGTTCGCCTCTACCGGATACAGCCCGGCGAACACCTGCGGCTTGATCTGCTTGAAGCCGGGCAAGGGTTGCGTGGCCGGGCGGTTGGCCAAGGTGATGGTGTCGCCCACCTGGGCGCCGCCCAGTTCCTTGATCCCGGCGATCACGTAACCGACTTCCCCTGCAGACAGCGCACTCTTCTGCACCGACTTGGGGGTGAACACGCCCACCTGCTCGCAGAAATATGTCGCATGGGTGGACATGAGCCGGATCTTGTCCTTGGGCGCGAGCGCACCGTCCACCATCCGCACCAGCATGACCACGCCCACGTAGTTGTCGAACCAGGAATCGATGATCAGCGCTTTGAGCGGCGCGGCCGGATCGCCTCGCGGCGGCGGGATGCGCGCGACCACTGCCTCGATCACGTCGATCACGCCGTCGCCGGTCTTGGCGCTGCACCGGACTGCATCCTTTGCCTGGATGCCGATGATGTCCTCGATCTCCGCGATGACGCGGTCCGGCTCGGCGGACGGCAGATCGATCTTGTTCAGCACCGGCACCACCTCCACGCCCTGCTCGGTCGCGGTGTAGCAGTTGGCCACGGTCTGCGCCTCGACGCCCTGGGACGCATCCACCACCAGCAGCGCGCCCTCGCAGGCTGCGAGCGAGCGCGAGACCTCGTAGGAGAAGTCGACGTGCCCGGGAGTGTCGATCAGGTTCAGCAGGTAGGTGCGCCCGTCCCGCGCGCGGTAAGACAGGGCGGCCGTCTGGGCCTTGATCGTGATCCCGCGCTCGCGCTCCAACGCCATGGAGTCCAGTACCTGCGACTCCATCTCGCGGTCGGAGAGGCCGCCGCAGAGCTGGATGAACCGGTCAGCCAGCGTGGATTTGCCGTGGTCGATGTGGGCGATGATGGAGAAGTTGCGGATGTGCTCCATTACGAAAAAGGGCACTTGTCCGTGCCCTTCCCCGCATTCTCGAAAGGCGCGATTCTAGCAGAAGACGGCCGTGGTCCCAGGCCGCGCGTTGCGCGATCGCGCACTAAGAGCGAGTGCGGCGCCTCACCGAGTGGACTTGTGCGGTCCCGCGGGTGCGTCTCAGCTGCCGTTGATCCGCAGTGGAACGTAGAGAGAGCCCTCGCCCCGCTTGACCAGCAACGCGACTGTCCGTGGCCGGTCGCCAGGTGCGAGCAGGCGGTTCAGATCGTCCACGGACTTGATCTCCTGGTTGCCAACCGCCAGGATGACGTCGCCGCGGCGGATGCCGGCGCGCCCTGCGGCGCCCTCGGCGTTCTCGACTAGGACACCCGCGGCGACGTTGAGCTCGCGCTTCTGGTCGGCGGTCAGCTCGGCAACGCTCAAGCCCAGCTTGGCGAGCGCCTCCGCGCTGGGCTTGCCGCTTTGCTGGCGCTTCCCGGTGCGCTCCTCAGGCGTCTCCCCGACCGTGACCGTGAGGTCCTTGCGTTCCCCTTTGCGCCAGACCTGCACCGGTACCTTCGAGCCCGGACGGGTCGCCGCGACGATGCGCGGCAGCTCGCTGGAGCTGTCCACGTCCTTGTTGTCGAACTTCACGATCACATCGCTGGCCTGGATTCCCGCCTTGTCCGCCGGACCGCCTTTCTCTACCGAGTTGACCAGGGCACCCATCGGCTTCGGCAGCCCAAACGACTCGGCCAACTCCTTGGTGACCTCCTGGATGACCACGCCGATACGCCCGCGGTTGACGCGGCCAGCGGTACGCAGTTGCTCGGCGACGTCTGCAGCCACATCGATGGGGATGGCGAAGGACACACCCATGAAGCCACCGGTGCGGCTGAAGATCATGCTGTTCACACCGATCACTTCACCCTTCAGGTTGAACAGGGGCCCCCCCGAGTTGCCGGGGTTGATGGCCACATCGGTCTGAATGAAGGGAACGAAATTCTCCTGCGGAAGCGAGCGGCCTTTGGCGCTGACTATCCCGGCCGTGACAGTGTTGTCGAACCCGAACGGCGAGCCGATGGCCACGACCCACTCGCCCACCCGCAGCTTGCTGGGATCGCCGAAGGCCACGCGGGGAAGCCCGGTGGCATCGATCTTGAGCAACGCGACGTCGGTGCGGCGGTCACTGCCAATGACTTTGGCCTTGAACTCCCGCTTGTCGGTGAGCCGCACGGTGATCTCATCAGCAGCCTCCACGACGTGCGAGTTGGTCAGAATGTAGCCGTCGCCGCTGATGACGAATCCGGAGCCCAGGGAGCGCGACTCGTACTCGCGCGGCTGCGGCGGCCCGAAGCGCCGGAAGAAATCGAAGAAGGGGTCCTCTTCCGCCCCGGGCGGAAGCGCCTGCGGGCCACGGACGGTGGATGTCGTGCTGATGTTGACCACGGCTGGCCCCTGCCGCTCGGCCAGATCGGCGAAGTCGGGCAGATCCCGCAGCTGCGCCCACAAGGGCATCGGCGCCGCCAGCAACAGCGCCACGACCAGGGTTCTAAACATGTACGGTTCCTGTAGGGTTTTGCAGATTATGCGCGCGAGACGCGGTCCCCCGCCAGCACCCGTGCTGCCCGGAGGCGGGTTGGTCTGATGTCAGCGCGCCTTGAGGGCGACGGAATCGCCGATCTGCCTCACCGTGGCAGCGGGCGTCTCGCCCAGCACTGTGACGAGCTGATCGGGAAGCGATTTGGTGTAGATGGTAACCGCGCCCTGATGGGAAACGCCGTCTGCAGGCCGTCCGGGAGGCAGAGGCTCGATGAAGACCGACACGGCCGCCAGCCCGTCGGAATAGACCAGATGCGTGACCTGGACCGTTCCACCCTGCTTCGTGCGGCGCATTTCCATGATCTTCTTGAACCCAGCCGGCTGACTACCTACCGTCCACCCGGTGTCCGCGGCCGCCGGAGACGGCAACACCCCGGCGGGGCTACCCGGCGGCGGGACGGGGAAGCTCGGCTGCACCGACGCCCGTGTCAAGGGCGCGTTGATCTGTACCTGGGTGAAGTGAAACTGCTCGATCACCTTGCGGCTCTCGCTCAACATGCGCGCCTTGAGCAGCAGGCCGGTTTTCAGCTCGGCCCAGAGCTTGTGCCCATAGCGGAACTCGTCGCGGGGCTCCAGGATCAGTGCCTGCGAGTCATACCCTGCCACCCGCTCGCGGCCGCCCTTGCGCAGCTGGTAATGCTCCGTCAGGGCAGTCAGCTGATCTGGTAGCAGGGCCGGGAAAGTCTTGCGGGGCGTGCGCTTCTCGCGCCGCAGGACCTGCGTGTCGAAGAAGAAAGTAAGTACTTCGTCGTTGTTGCGGATGATCTCACGCTTGGGACCGTCCAGCGTTTCCAGCTTCTCGTATTCGCCGGTCGGATCCGTGAAGTGCGTGATGCGGGAGCTCTCTGCCAGGTCCCCGTGCTGATAAACGAAGGTGCCGGTGTAGTTCAGTTCACGCGCCGCATTGGCGATTCGTTGCAGCCAGGAAAGCGCCTCGTCCTGCTCCAGTGCATCGGCCAGCGCGGACCCGGCCCACAGCTGGAAAACGACCAGCGTCGGCAGGAGTCGGAGACCGAAGCACCTCATCTTGCGTTGGACTCGTCGGTCGAGACCGTGCGGGCGTAGGATGCAACTCCGTGCATGGCGGTGCTCGGTGAGAATTCCTGGTGGGCGGTGAGATAGTCGCTCATGGCGCCGCGGTTCGCCGCGGCGGTCGCTGGAGTTCCGGCGAGGGCTGCACTGGCCGCTGTCGGGCTCGACGGCACTCCCGCCACCACGGGGCTCGCCTGCTGCCCGGCCTGCTGGAACGACAAGGCCAGCCAAGCGACCAGGGTGACGCCCGCCACCCCGGCTGCGAGCGGCAGAGTGTAACGCGCAGCCCGGTGCCACAGCCGCATGTGGGGCGCGATGACCGTCGGTTCTTGCCCCAGCCGCTCGTGCAGTCGACGTGCAAAGTCGGGCGCGAGCTCTGCTTCCCGGCGCAGCATATCTCCGATGAGATGGTAAGTCTCCCAGCTAGCGAGGAGCGCCTGGTCGGACTCCAGCCGGTCGATCTGCGTCTTGCTGTCCCGACGCCCGAGCTCGCCATCCATCAACTGCGAGATTTTTTCCATGTCACCACCTCTTGTCCTTGCCAGTATCCAGCAACGGCCGCAACCGCTCGGCGATGGTGTCGCGCGCCCGGAAGATGCGCGAACGCACCGTTCCGATCGGGCAGTTCATCACCGTGGCGATCTCCTCATAGCTCAATCCGTCGATCTCGCGCAACACGATCGCCGTGCGCAGCTCTTCTGGCAGCGCCTCCATGGTCGAGTTGACCGTCTCGGCGATCTGCTTGCTCATCAGCTCATTCTCGGGGGTATTGACGTCCCGCAGCTGGTCGCCGTCTTCGAAGTTCTCGGCGTCCTCGCTGTCGAACTCCGTGGTGGTCGGCGCCCGCCTGCCCATCGCGACCAGGTAGTTCTTTGCAGTATTGATGCCAATTCGGTACAGCCACGTGTAAAACGCACTTTCGCCACGGAACGACGGCAGCGCCCGGTAGGCCTTGATGAACGCCTCCTGCGCCACGTCCTCCACCTCGGCGGGGTCCCGAATGAAGCGGGACAGCAGACGGGCCAGTTTGCGCTGATACTTTGCGACGAGCAGCTCGAAGGCGTGTTTGTCGCCCCGCTGCGCGCGCTCGACCAGTTGCTGGTCAATCTCACGGTCGCTCATGCGGTTTCGGTGGGGTCGGACGGGAGAGGCATAAAAAAACGCGCGACCACCTGTCGCGCGAGGCGCCCCAAGTATACCGTCTGGCGCCCCGGTCCGGAACCGCGGAATCCGCCGATAACGCACAGACAAGGCGCCCGGGAAATAGTTCAGGCACCCCCATGGTCATCGGCTGGTACGGACATCCTCCGGCGTACCCCGCCAGCGCAGCCACACGCGCAGGCGCCGGAATTCGTCGGCGGACAGGCTGTCCGGCGCAACGACCAGCGAACGGTGCAGCCGAACGCCAGGGACGGCGAGGTTGAGGATGGTCAACGCGGGCGAGACGAAGCTCGACCCCAGGAGCCGGGCCTCTCTCCAGCGACCCAGCTGGTCCTGTACTGCGGCCGATCCGTCCGTTCGCAGCTCAAGGCCGATCAGTGCGCCTGGCGCGCTGCGCAGCGCGTGGTAGCGCAGACTGTCCCGCAGGCTCGCCAGCGCGGCCAGCGAGAGAGCTAGGCTCAGCCACCATCTCAACGGTGTGACCCAACTCAGGATAATCGCCCCAGCGTGGCTCACGCCGAGCAGCCAGGCGAGCCGCCGCGACGGCGCAAGGCTCAGGCGCAGCGCCGCTTCCCGCGGCCCTTGTTCCGACGACGTCATCTACCGGGAGATCCACGCCTGCAGTGCGTGATCCCGCGGGCGGACATCCCAGAGCGCCAAGGTCGCTCGCCAGCCCGCAGCGCCTGGCTCGATCCGCACGGTGGGGACGAGCCAGCCAGGCAGCAGCAGCCCCGCACAGCCGCACCTATAATCTGCTCTTATCATGACCTCCCTGTCCAACCCGATCCCAGGAACAGCTGGCTGGCCTCAAGAACTGCGCGAGCGCGGCGCGTTCTTCGACGCAGATCAGGTACTGCACTTTGGCGACCCCGATAGCGAGCGCGCCACGCTGCTCACCGCCCCGACCCTGCATCCCCTGACCGACTCCTCGCTCCTCCGCGCGGCCGGCCCGGACGCAGGCACGTTCCTGCAGGCACAGCTCAGCAACGACATCGACATGCTGGACCAGTCGCACGCGCAGCTTAGCACCTACTGCACTGCGCAAGGACGCATGCTGGCCAGCCTGGTGCTGTGGCGGGATGCGTCTGACTACCTGATGCAGCTTCCAGCTGAGATCGCCGCGGGAGTGCACACCAGGCTGCAAAAACATGTCCTGCGGGCCAAGCTGACACTGTCCGACGCGACGCCGGAGATGCGGCTGCTCGGCCTGGGTGGCCCGAGCGCGGCGGCCGCACTCGATGGATTGGTGGACAGCCCCCCCGCGGCATCCCTGACCATCGCCCGCAGCGCGCAAGCCGCGGTCATCCGTCTGCATGCGGAACTGTTCCTGGTGGTGGTGTCGAGCGGGCACTGGCTTGAAGCATGGGACCATCTCACCCAACGGGCGCGCCCGGCCGGAACCGACGCCTGGCGTTGGCGCCTCATCGCTGCTGGCATCCCTGTGATCACTGCTGCCACACAGGAGCAGTTTGTGCCGCAGATGGCCAACTTCGAGCAGCTCGGCGCCGTCAGCTTTGCCAAGGGGTGCTACCCCGGCCAGGAGATTGTCGCCCGCGCCCAGTACCGGGGCGAGGTAAAGCGCCGGCTGTTCCGCCTGCATGCGCCGGCAGCCGCGCCGGCGGCCGGGCAAGCGATTTTTCAGCCCGGTGAGAACGCGGCTTGCGGGATGGTCGTGAACGCCGCGCCGGCACCGGGCGGTGGGTTCGATCTGCTCGCCGTTCTGCTGACCAGCGCAGCTGAGGCGCGTAACCTGCATCTCGCCACCGCCGATGGGCCGCTCCTGCGCCTGTGCCGCTAGCGTTCTACGTTTATTACCGGGTCAACCCGGAAGCAGCCCCTCTGGCACGGCAGCGGGTGGGAACGCTGTTCGAGCGGGTGCAGCAGCGCTTTGGCGTTAGGGGGCGCCTGCTGACCAAACGCAGCGAGCCGAACCTGTGGATGGAAGTCTACGAGGACGTGGCGGACGCTGCCCTGTTCGAGTCTGCGCTGCAGGACGAAGCTGCATCCCTCGGCTTCGGGGCCCTGCTGCTGTCCGGCAGCGAGCGCAAGGTCGAGTGCTTCCAGGAGTAGCCGCAGCGTGTGCCTGATCGTCGTTGGCTGGCAGCTGCGGGAGGACTACCCGCTGATCCTGGCGGCAAATCGCGACGAGTTCTTCGCCCGCCACGCTACGCCCGCTGATTTCTGGGAGGACCATGGCAATGTTCTAGCCGGGCGCGATTCCGAGCAGGGAGGCACCTGGTTGGGCCTGACCCGGTCGGGGCGGCTCGCTGCGGTCACCAACTTCCGCAGCGGGCGCCGACAGAGGATCGGCACACGCTCGCGCGGCTGGCTCGTGCGCGACTACCTGCTGTCTGACCAGCAGCCGCGTGAGTTCATTGCGCACGTGCACGCATCAGCAGAGCACTACGACGGATTCAACCTCATCGCCGGCACGCAGCAGGGGCTGTTTCACTGCTCCAATCGCAGCGCAGAAATCACTGCGCTCCCGCCCGGTACGCACGGGCTGTCCAATCACCTTCTGAACACGCCCTGGCCCAAGGTGCGGCGGGCGCAGCAGGGCCTGGCTGCGCTTGCGGACAGCCCCGCCCGTGCTCTGCCGGAGGCACTCTTCGGACTGCTGGCTGACCGCACACCGGCGCCCGACGAAACCCTGCCCGACACGGGAATCGGGGTCGAGTGGGAGCGAACTCTCTCCACCGCTTTCATCCAGACGCCGGAGTACGGGACGCGTTGCTCGACGGTAGTGTTGGTCGATCGGTCAGGACGAGCCTACTTCGAAGAGCATAGCTTCGCGCCGGACGGTTCGAGGCTCGCACACCGTCGACACGAACTGCAGCTGGCTCCGGTCAGGGACTGACCAGGCACCGGCGCATGGTGCGATGTGGGATCCCGGCCTCGAGGAACTCCTCGCCCTCCGGCTCGAAGCCGTGACGAGCGTAGAACCTAGCCGCGTGGGTCTGGGCATGCAGGACGACGCTGTCGTGCCCGGCCTCCCGCGCCATGGTCAGCAGCTCCGTCAACAGGGCACTGCCCACGCCGCATCGGCGCCACTCTGGCAGCACGGCCATACGGCCGATGTGTCCGTCCGGCAGCAGGCGGCCGGTGCCCACGACCCGCCCATCGTCCGACGTGGCCAGCACATGCCGGCCGACCGCGTCGAGCTCGTCCCACTCGAGCTCCAGCGGCACCCCCTGCTCGCGCACGAACACTTCATGCCGCACCTCCTGCAGGTGCGGCGCATCTTCCGACCAGACGGTGCGGCGGATCGCGAACTCAGGCATGTGGCCGATTATAATTGCACCATCAGCCAATCCTCATCGAGATGCAATCTCTCTGGAACGACGAAGACGCCGCGCGCTGTGCAGATGAGTTGCAGCTGCGGGCATACACATCGCGCCTGCTGGGCCGGGAACGGACCCTGGTCCTGCACGGTGGGGGTAACACGTCGGTCAAGCTCGTCCAGCGCAACCGCTTCGGTGAAGAAGAGGCACGGCTGTACGTCAAAGGCAGCGGCGCAGATCTCGCGCAGGTGACGCGCGCCGACTTCACGCCAGTGCGGTTGCAGGATGTGCGGCGCCTGATCGACCTGGAAGCACTGGACAACGCAGAGTTGATGGATGCGGTGGGCACCTGCCTCGCCGGCAGCGGGCCCAGGCCATCGATCGAGACCCTGCTGCATGCCTGCCTGCCGTGGAAGTTCGTCGAGCACACCCACGCAGACAGTGTGCTGGCGATCACCAACACCGTGAACGGTGCGCGCATCGCGCATGAGGTGTTCGGTGAGACCGCGCCCCTGGTGCCGTTCCGGCACTCCGGCTTCGACCTGGCAAAGGCCTGCGCTGCCGTCTACCGGGAGCAGGCGACGGCAAACACCATCGGACTGATCCTCCTGCACCACGGCGTGTTCGCCTTCGGCAACAGCGCACGCGAGTCCTATGAGAACATGCTGCGCTTGGTCTCCCTCGCCGAGCGCTATCTCGCCTCGCGCAATGCCTGGGAGTTGCCGCGCCACGAGAGAAATGGGGCAGACCGCTGGTCCCCGCGGCAGGTTGCCGGTTTGCGGCGCGAGTTGTCGCACACTGCCGGCTTCCCGCTGATCCTGACCGAACAGGATGATGCCGTGTGGCGAGCTTTCGCCCGGCGCGATGACCTGCACGCACTGTGCAGCGAAGGTCCCGCCACGCCTCAGCATGCCGTCTTCGCGAAGCGCGTGCCGCTGATCGGTACGGACGTGGCTCGCTACGCGCGAGACTACGCAGAATATGTCGCGGCCGCGCGCGCGGGAGCCAGCCCAGCGCAGCTCGGCCTGGACCCGGCACCGCGGGTAGTGGTGGACCCCGACCTCGGCGTCTGGACGGCTGGAATCGATGCGCACTACGCGGGCGTGACTGCACAGATCTTTCGTCAGGACGTGGAGATCATGACCCGCGCCCAAGCCCACGACCATTACGCCGGCCTACCCTCCGCTGCAATTCTCGACGCCGAAATCCACTACGGCGGCTTCGAGCGCCGGGTGCGCGCGGCCGGCGGCGAGCGCGTGTCGCTGCTGGGCGAAGTCTGCCTGCTCGCCGGCGCCAGTTCCCCCCTTGGCGGTGCGCTCGTTGATGCGCTCTCCAGTCGTGGCGCCGCCGTGGGGGTGGCTGGCGCACATCCGCAGCCGACCGAATCGGTGCTGCCGTTGCCGGCAACGGCAACCGCCGATGCGGGCCTGCGCCAGCTTGTCGCGCGCTTTGGCGGTATCGACATCCTGGTGTTGATGGACGACGGTGAGGCCTGGATGGACCCGGCCGCAGAGCTGCTCGCCCTGGCTCCGCGCGGCGGGCGCATTATCGTCGTCGCGAGCGAGAACGCTGGCTTGCTCGCACGAGCGCGGAAGCTCGCCTCCCAACACAGTCTGCCGCTCGTCGAAGTCCAGCCCGCGGCTGTTGTCGATTCGGTGCAGGCACAGCTCATCGCTAGCCTCTGCGAGCCCAGGGCAGCCGCACTCGCGCCCACGTTGCGCTTCAACACAGCTCATGCATGACTCCGCCCAAGCCGTGCAGAGCCGTGTAGCCACCCTGCGTTTCGAGCAAGGCCGCCTCGCGCTGATCGACCAGCGCCTGCTGCCCCAAGCCTTCGAATACCGCTACTGCGACTCGGCGCAGAGCGTGGCGGAGGCGATCCGCAACATGGTCGTCCGGGGCGCGCCGGCCATCGGTTGCGCAGCCGCGTACGGCGTCGCCCTGGAGGCACAACGCCAGTCCGGCCAGCCGCGCGAAGCATTCCAACGCGCCCTGGGTGTTGGCTTCGAACTGCTCGCGGCAAGCCGCCCGACAGCGGTGAATCTTGGATGGGCACTGCAGCGCATGCGCCAGAAGCTGGCCGCCTTGAGCGAGCTGCCCAACGACGCGATCGCGGCAGGGCTCCTCACCGAGGCGCAGGCCATCCAGCTCGAAGATCTCGCTCTCAACCGCCGCATGGGCGCGCTGGGCGCCAAGCTCGTCCCCGATGGCGCTCGCATTCTCACGCACTGCAATGCCGGCGCGCTGGCCACTGCCGGACATGGCACCGCGCTGGGGGTGATCCGCTCGGCGGTGGAAGCGGGCAAACGGGTCAGTGTGCTGGCGGACGAGACCCGTCCGTGGCTGCAGGGTGCGCGGCTCACTGCCTGGGAGTTGCTCGCGGACGGCATTCCCACCACGCTCATAGCGGACGTGAGCGCCGGGTATCTGATGAGCCGGGGCGAGATCGACCTGGTGATCGTGGGCGCCGATCGCGTCGCGGCCAACGGCGACACGGCCAACAAGATCGGCACCTACTCGGTGGCGGTCCTGGCGTCGCGGCACCACATCCCATTCTATGTAGCCTGCCCGTTATCGACCATCGACCTCGCGTTGCACGACGGCAGCGGGATTCCGATCGAGGAGCGCGCAGCCGAAGAAGTGACGGGCTACCGCGGCGTGCATTGGGCGCCCGAAGGCGTGCAGGTGCGCAACCCCTCCTTCGATGTCACGCCGGCAGAGCTGATCACGGCGCTGATCACCGAGCGCGGCATCGTGCGGCCGGTTACCGATGCCGGGATCCGCGGTTTGTTCCACGCGGCCTACTAAGACACCACCTCTCACCACGAAGGCACGAAGACACGAAGGGGATCGAAGGGGGAATGCGGGCTACTGCAACCCCCGATGTGCGCATTCGGTTCTTCCTTTGCTCTGGCTTTCTTCGTGTCTTCGTGCCTTCGTGGTGAGCGGTTGAACTAGAGCGAGGCGAAGCCTCAGATGGTGGCACCCCCGCTTACCTCGATCACAGCGCCGTTGATATAGCTCGCCTCGTCCGAGGCCAGAAACGCATAGGTATTGGCGATCTCCTCGGGCTTCGCCAGCCGGCCCAGCGGCACTCGCGCCTTCATCGCCTCGAGCACCTTTTCCGGAATGCTGCTGATGATGCTGGTCTCCACGAAGCCTGGACAGACTGCGTTGGCGCGCACCCCCTTGCGCCCCAGCTCGCGGGCCCAGGTTTTGACCATCCCGATCACGCCGAACTTGCTCGCGGCGTAGTTGGTCTGGCCGAAGTTGCCGTAGATGCCGACGATGGACGACGCGTTCAGAATCACACCCGAGCCCTGCTCGACCATGATCGCGGCCATCGCCTTGGTGCAGTTGTAAGTGCCCTTCAGGTTGACGTCGATGACACGGTCGAACTGGTCCTCCCGCATCTTCAGCAGCTGAGCGTCCTGCACGATGCCGGCATTGTTCACCAGCACGTCGATCCGCCCATAGCGCTGCATGACTGCGTCCACCATCGCTCGGATGGACACCGGGTCGGTGACGTCTACTACAAAGCCGTGCGCCTCGCCGCCGGCCTGGCGAACCTCATGAACAGCCGCGTCGACCGCAGTCTGATCGAGGTCGCATACGACGACCTTCGCGCCTTCCCGCGCGAACTTCTTTGCCGTGGCGTGGCCGATGCCGCGCGCCGCACCCGTGATGATGGAGATCTTGCCCGCCAGCCTCATGCGACTCCCTTTCGTGTTCTGGATTGTCTCGACGCGGCGGACTCTAGCCGAATTTGCGGCACCGCACAACGCCCGGTCACGGGTGCTCGACGATCTCCACCGGCGTCCCCGCCGAGACCCGGTCGAACAGGTCGAGGATGTCCGCCGTATGCATGCGGATACAGCCCATCGACCCGGGGGCGCCCATGACTGCGCTGTCCGGGCTGCCATGGATATAGATGAAGCGACGCATCGTATCGACGTCGCCGAGGCGGTTGATGCCGGGCTGACAGCCGGACAGCCAGAGGATGCGAGTCAGGATCCAGTCGCGTTCTGGAAACCGGGCGGCCAGTTCGGGGGTGTAGATCTCGCCCGTGGGACGGCGCTCGACGAAAACGGCGTAGGGTGGTGCGCCTGCACCGATCTTGGCGCGGATGACATGGCGTCCCCGCGGGGTCTGGAAGCTGCCGTTCTTCTCCCCGAGCCCACGCGCTGCCGTCGAGACCCGATAGCTCTTCACCGGTCGTCCAGCGTCGTCCGCCAGCTCGAGAATCTGGCCGGGGATGAGGATGCGCACACGCATTCAGATTACTCCACGCTTGCGCGCGAAGAACCGCCGCAGGACTGCCATGCAGTCGTCGGCGAGGACGCCACCCTGCACCTGCGCGTGGTGGTTCAAGCGTGACTCGGCGAACAGGTTCACCACACTGCCGGCCGCACCGGTCTTCGGATCGGCTGCACCGAACACCACCCGCGCCACGCGCGCGTGCATGATCGCCCCCGCACACATTGCGCAGGGCTCCAGTGTGACGTACAGCGTGCTGCCCGGCAGGCGGTAGTTGCCGACGCGGGCCGACGTGGCGCGTAGCGCCTGCACCTCGGCGTGAGCCGTGGGATCGGACCGAGAGATCGGCGCGTTGAAGCCCTCCCCCACTATCTCGCCGTCGAGCACGACGATCGCACCCACGGGGACCTCGCCCGCGGCTTCCGCGTCGGCCGCCAGCTCGAGTGCGCGGCGCATGAAGCGTTCGTCCTCGCCGCTGGAAGCAACGATCGCTTGGTGGGGTGACCGGGGGTCGGAGGCCATCCTGGGGTACGCTAGCGCTGCCAGCAACGCGCTGCTGTTAGGCTTTTGCACCCAGAGGGACTCATTCCCACTCGATCATTTCCTGCACCTGCAACCCCGTGATCCAAAAGCTTTCTGAAGCAGTGGGATTTCCGATTTTTCGTCGTATTTTCCGTCAATCCATCGCCGCTCTTGATTCTGCTCGACAAATGGAGTGTTTTGCCCGGAAGCGGCCCCTCGACGTCCACTGTCGTATCACCTTGCACGCCATCGCCAGCATGCGTCCGACCTCGGCGTCGTTGCGGCGCTCGGCCTTGAGCTGGCCAATGCGCACCAGATTATCGAGCGCCGGCAAACTCATCGACCTCTCCGATCAACGAAAGGATCGGCTGTGCAAGAACGCGACTAACGAAGGAATCGAGTTCAGCCCGGCGGCGTTCGAACTCGGCGGGGGAATAGCAGGTCGGGTTGATCTTTCTGCCAAGTTCCGCCTCCAGCGGAAGCAACCGTTCAAGGACTTCCCCAAGCGCCAGATCTTCGCCGATCACCATGACGTCGATGTCGCTCGTTGCCGTATCAGCCTGCTTGGCCACTGAGCCAAAGACCCACGCGGCTCGCAGGCGCGGAATCAAGGGCGAGAGCGCCTCACGCAGCATCGGTTCCAACGCGAGTGTTTTTCGCGTCAGTGCTACCAGTTCGCCCAAGACCGGGCTTTTCGGGTTGGCCTGAAAACGGCGGAGGTTGCCTACGCGTTCCGAAGACACCAGACCCGCGTCGGTGAGCTTTCGCAACTCGCGCTGCAGCGAAGCGCTTCCCAAGCCGGTCAGGCGGCGCAGTTCGCTCAGATGGAAGCTGCGCTTCGGTTGCCCGAACAGCCAGCGGAAGAGGCGGGATTGGCTTTCGGAGAATAAGGCATCTGCTATTGACATAACCAGATCTTAGCACGTTCGTGCCAATATCTGGCAGAGGCACAATGGAATCCCCGACCGCCCCTTGGTCAATCGCCGGCTCCCTTTCCGCGCAGAGAGTCCGCGATCGCCGACAGGGCATCGGCCAGCCGGCGCGCTGTTTCCGGAGGCGGGAGCGGCACCCTGAGGCTGCGCGCGCCGCTCGCCGGGTCGCGCTCGATCCAGGGATGCGACGCAGTGGAAGCATCGTCGGCTAGGCTCAGCGCGGAAACCAGCTGCGCTCCGACCTGCAACAGCGCAGCCCAGGGATCCGTGCTCGCGTCCGGTGTCGTGGTGGCGGCAGGTTCCCGCGCCGTGTCCGAAGTATCATCCCGCGCGTCGCCCGCTCTCGGCTCGGCGGGCACTTCCGCCGACGCGGCGGCAGCGCTTGTCAGTTCTTCCGTCGGTGCCATGGCCTCGCCCTCGCCCATACGGCCGGTAACGTTCTCCACCTCTTTCATGAAGCGGCTCAGGCGCGAGCCGCCAAGCGAGATCTCGCTGAGGCCGCCATCCAGTATGCCCGCCGAAAGCGAGCGCTTGAAAGCGAGCACCGAGAGCATGCCCTCCTCGATGGTGCCCTTGGCGACGAAATTGACGATCTGCACCGGCCGCTTCTGACCCATGCGGTGAATGCGCCCGATGCGCTGCTCCAGAATCGCCGGGTTCCACGGCAGGTCCATGTTCACCAGCGTCGAGGCGTGCTGCAGGTTCAGCCCCGCCGACCCCGCGTCGGTGGACAGGAACACCCGGCAGTCGGGATCGTCGCGGAAGCGCTCCACCAGCGCCGGGCGCTTGTCCGAAGGCACGCCGCCGTGGAAGCTGACGTAGCCGATGCCGCGCGATTCCAGTCTGCGGATGATGATCTCGTGGGTGCGCGTCCACTGGCTGAACACGACTGCCTTGGCGTCGGGCTGAACGATGAGTCCGTCGAGCAGCGCCGCCAGCTCGTCGGCCTTGACGCCGTGGTCGGTGTGTTGGTCGAGCAGATAGGTGCTGTTGCAGGACATGCGCATGTTCTGCAGCGCACAGGTGAGCCGCCGCTGATCCTTGTCCGAGAGGAACTTCGTCCTGCGCCAGCGCTGCACGATCCGCGCCACGACGTCGGCGTTCTCCCGGTGATGGACCAGCTGCATCTCGGTCATCGGCACCAGCAGGTTCTGGTCGGTCCGGCTGGGCAGCTGGAGCAGCACCTCGGATTTGCGCCGGCGGATCATCACCGGCGCCAGCGTCTCGCCGATTTTCTCCAGGCCGGTGTAGCCGGTGACACGACCGAATTCGTCCCTGACCTGATGCTCGTGCAGGAGCTTCCAGGTCGGTCCGAGGCGGTGCTGGTCGACGAACTGGACGATGGAAATCAGCTCCTCCAGTTTGTTCTCCAGCGGCGTGCCGGTCAGGACCAGGGCATACTGACTGTCGATGCGCTTCAAGGCCCGGGAGGCGATGGTGTTCCAGTTCTTGATGCGCTGCGCTTCGTCGACGATCACCAACTCCGGTGCCCAGGCGGCAATCAGGTCAAGATCGGGCTGGAGCTTCTCGTAATTGGTGATCTTGCAGAAATCGTCCTCGGCAAAGTCCTTCTGCCGTTGCGCCCGGCCGCCGGCCATCACCCGTGCCGCACGGCCGGAAAAGCGATCGATCTCGCTTTGCCACTGGTACTTGAGCGAGGTCGGGCAGACCACCAGCACGCGCGCGACGCGGAAATGCCGCGCTAGGATCTCCATCGCAGCAATCGCCTGTGTGGTCTTGCCCAGGCCCATCTCGTCGCCGATCAGGGCGCGGCCGGCGCGCACCGCGAACAGCGCCCCCTCGGCCTGATAGGGATACAGTGGCACCTTCAGAAGCTTCGCGACCCTCGGGTCAGCCGCGCCGCGCGGAAACTGACCGTCGAGCACCTCCATCCGGCGCAGCGCATCGCGCCGACCAGCGACGAAATCAAGCGTGTCGTCGTAGGCGCGCAACTCATGGCCGCTCTTCGCCACCGCCGCGAGAAAGCGCTCCAGCTCGCCCAACCGTTCCTCGCGGAGCCGCCCGCCGCGCGACTCATCGAACAGCAGGCCAGCCGCCTTGAGCACGGCCAGCGGGCAGTCGGCACCGGCTCGAAAGTGAACGGCGCGTACGCCGTCGTCGCGCAGGTAGATCTCGGAGAACGCCGGCCGGTAGCCGCGGGCAAAGGCCGCCTTCGCGCCCCGCTTTCTCTCCAGCCGGGCGAGGACGAATTCGATGTGTTTGCAGATGCCCAACTCGTTGGTGGCGTAGTCCGGACAGGAGCAGAAGTTGTCGCCGGGATGCAGGCCGCGTATCGCCACGCGATAGCTGGTCTTCGACTGCGGGTTGCCGACGCGGAACTCGGAGAAGAACGGCTCGTCGCCCCTGTTCTCCAGCACGAACGCCTGATCGCGCCCGAACTGGCGACGCAGCGCGCGCTGCCAGTCGGTTGGCGATAAATCGGCCGGGGCGTGGGTGCGGGAGAGCTTAGGCTCCTTGACGGACCGGGCGGAATAGTGCTTCGGTTTCACGGTAAAACCTCTGAGAGTCCTACTCGATCAATGGGGAGCGCCACGCTCGGCACCGACGAGAAGGTTGCGCTCTTCCGTCGCCCGTTCCTTTCGATAGCCGCCC
This sequence comes from Burkholderiales bacterium, assembly GCA_036787045.1. GTDB lineage: Bacteria > Pseudomonadota > Gammaproteobacteria > Burkholderiales > SHXO01 > SHXO01. Next base: position 28,084 of record DAIQQA010000047.1, read on the forward strand.
CTTCAACCCCGATACGCGCCTCATCTAGCCGCTCCGGTATGCCACTCCGGCGGAGCCGGGGATCCCCACAGTTTGCCTAAGCGGCATCCCTGGCCGGCGCCGTCCACTCCCGACAGTCCGCTGGGGATCATTGCTTCGCTGGCAGTGATTGCCCACGAAATTCCGCAGGAAGTGGGTGATTTCGCCATCCTGCTCGACAGTGGGTATGGGCGGACGAAGGCGATGCTGCTCAATGGTCTTTCGGCTGCCGCTACCCTCCCTGGGGCGGTAATCGCCTATTTCTGGCTTGGTGATACGCAAGATGCCGTGCCGTATATGTTGGCACTCTCCGCAGCCAGCTTTATCTATATCGCTGCAGCAGATCTGATTCCCAGCCTCCACCGACAGGTGAGAACTGCTGCTTCAATCCGACAATTGATCCTGTTGCTCGCAGGAATCGGTACGATTGCCTTGTTCCACTTCAGGGGTTGAGCCATGACCCATCTCGCAACAGCCGAGATCCCGGGTCTCTGCTCAACCTTGCAAACCAGTTGCTCGTTCAGCCATGGCCTCGCCCATGCGGACGGCGCGCCCCGGCACCCAATCGGCGTGTAGTCGCAGCGT